>CAJXXT010000144.1 GCA_913063495.1 uncultured Gammaproteobacteria bacterium
CTAATGACTATTTAAACGATCGTTTGATACGTTAACATAATCTTTTTTTCCAACTCAATGACCGAAACAACCAAACAGAACTACACAGTCATGCTTTTGGTCAATAAAGGAGGTCTAGAGGGGTATCGGATAGAGGATAAATTGAACCATTATTTTTTGAGGTTTTCTCAGCAAGGGCCACAGGTAACAATTATTCTAGAGCACTCCAGGTTATCTAAATGGTATATATAATTCGTTCTTACTTAACCGAGGAATAACATCAAGGCTGACGGGGTCACTACTCAATCAGTTTAATAACACCGACAGCCTAACCTCAGAGCTCACCACCTACTCATTGATGCCTAATAATTCCACATCAAATACCAAAACAGAGCCTGGCCCTATTTTGCCTGCAGCGCGATTACCATACCCAAGTTCACTGGGGATAAATAAGCGTGTTTTTTCACCCACCACCATTAATTGAAGCCCCTCAGTCCAGCCCTTGATGACTTGATTTAACCCGAAAGATATCGGTTCTCCGCGCTCCACTGAGCTGTCAAATACCGTTCCATCAATAAGCGTACCATGGTAATGCACCTTAACACGGTCAGTAGCGCCTGGGTGTTCTGTGCCTGTGCCCTCTTGTAATACCAGGTATTGCAAACCAGAATCAGTGGTCTTCACACCAATCACCTTACTGTTATCTTCGAGATAAACAGCACCTTTCTCTAAGTTTTCACTTGCGGCTTTTTTGGTACTTGCAGAATTACGTACAAAAAGAAAAATCAAAACAATAGCGACAATAACAACAATAATTTTCAAAAGGTATTACTCCTCGATAAAACGATTTGGAAAGGTTAAGCAACACATAACACAACTGCCAATAAAACTGCTAAAAATGTTACATCACCTCAATACGGTCACGAGCACCACGAACAAAACCCGCTAGTAATGAAAATGCCAAAAATGACGGGCATGTGGTTAGATAATCGGTTAACCAATACTTAACCGTATCTGCAGGCTCTTCACCTTCAATTTCAGGAAATGCTGAAAATGACATGGTAACATGATGCTTGCCGTCCTTCTTTTTACTCTCGTCAGTTACAACAATGGTTAATGCATTCTTTTCAGCATCCCAGATGAACAAGCAATACATCGCATTATCCGTAATATTTTCATCCAACAATGCAAATGCATACTCTGCACAGGCATCAACAGCTGCTTGAACATCATGCTCTGCACTATCAGCACAAACGGTAGAGTGCTGAATACAATCAGCTGAAGGTGTCTCTGTAATCCAATTCAAAATCATATCCTACAAGGTAAGGGATGAGAAAATAAGCTGCATTATAAAACAAAAAACCCAATACGGCATCGCCGTATTGGGTTTTGTATAACGAATAAAGTTAATTATTCATTACAGGATAGAACTATCTATCAGCCCGTTTAAAGTTTCACTAGGACGCATCGCTTTGGTGATTTTATCAACATCAGGCTGATAATACCCTCCAAGCTCTACATGCTGCCCTTGAGCAACCTTTAACTCAGCAACAATCGTTGCTTCGTTGTCGGCAAGATCCTTCGCCAACTGTTTAAAAGCAGACTGTAGCTCAGTATCTTCTGTTTGTGTCGCAAGAGCTTCTGCCCAATACAGAGCCAAATAGAAGTGACTGCCTCTATTATCAAGCTCGCCGACCTTGCGTGAAGGAGATTTACCATTCTCAAGCAACTTTCCTGTTGCCAAATCAAGTGTATCAGCCAGTATTTTCGCTTTAGCATTGTTGGTTTTGTCGGCCACATCTTCCAGCGATACAGCAAGCGCCAAAAACTCGCCTAAAGAATCCCAACGCAAGTGATCTTCTTCTACAAACTGTTGAACATGCTTAGGTGCTGAACCACCCGCTCCAGTCTCAAACAAACCACCACCGGCCATTAATGGCACAATGGAGAGCATTTTTGCACTAGTACCTAGCTCAAGAATCGGGAACAAATCCGTTAA
Organism: uncultured Gammaproteobacteria bacterium; assembly: GCA_913063495.1. Classification (GTDB taxonomy): domain Bacteria; phylum Pseudomonadota; class Gammaproteobacteria; order Pseudomonadales; family Ketobacteraceae; genus 42-54-T18. Next base: position 1,979 of record CAJXXT010000144.1, read on the forward strand.
GTAATCACGCAATACGTTACCAGTAACGGATATCGTATCTTTGCCACGCTTAAGGCGCTCCATGGTGTAACGGATAGCGCGATCAGGGGTCATGATACGAATTAATAGGCCTGTTGTATCGTGATCTTTAAGGTATTTTTCTACCTTTTTAATCATCTGGGCATCATGTCCACGGTTCTCATCAAGCCAGAAAATAGCCGGCATGCCGCTTGCGCGTGCACGAGTTACTGCTAACTTCACCCAATCCTGGATAGGTGCATCTTTGGCCTGACACATACGCCAAATATCACCCTTCTCAACATCATCATGCTGTAGTAATACCGTGCCGCTATTATCAACAACACGCACAATACCATCAGCGGGTAATTCAAATGTCTTATCGTGAGACCCGTACTCTTCGGCTTTTTGAGCCATCAGGCCAACATTTGGGCAAGTACCCATTGTTGTAGGATCAAATGCATCGTGGTGCTTACAGAAATTGATAATTTCTTGGTAAATGGTTGCATAACAACTATCAGGTATTACCGCTTTGGTATCTTTTAATTTACCGTCGGTTCCCCACATCTTACCGCCCGCACGAACCATCGCGGGCATAGACGCATCAACAATTACGTCACTTGGTACATGCAAATTGGTAATCCCACGATCTGAATCAACCATTGCAACTTCAGGGCGAGTTTCATAACAAGCCCGAAGGTCATCTTCAATCTCAGAACGCAAAGAAAAAGGCAATGTTTTGATTTTCTCGTAAACATTACCCAGTCCATTATTGGGGTTAACACCAATTTTCTCGAAAGTCTCTGCATGTTTCTCAAAGGCGTCTTTGAAATAAACCGTTACTGCATGACCAAATACGATGGGGTGAGATACCTTCATCATGGTGGCTTTCACGTGTAGTGAGAACAACAACTCACCCTTTCGTGCACCTTCCATTTCCTCCTCAAAGAAAGTCCGAAGCTTCCTAGCACTCATAAACATGGCATCAACAACTTCGCCATCAAGCACAGGTACACTTTCTTTTAAGATCGTTATTTTCCCATCTTTTTCAACAAGCTCTATTCGTAAATCATCGGCTTTATCCATAGTGACGGATATATCACTATGATAAAAATCTCCACTTCGCATATGAGCAACGTGGGTTCTCGATGATTGGCTCCACTTACCCATAGAATGTGGGTTTGTGCGCGCGTACTGCTTAACCGCAGGGGGAGCTCGACGATCAGAGTTACCCTCACGCAGCACAGGGTTTACAGAACTTCCAAGAACCTTTGAAAAACGCGCTTGAAGAGCTGATTCTTCATCGCTCTGCGGGTCTTCAGGATAACTAGGGATGTCATATCCATGATCTTGAAGCTCAGCAATTGCCACTTTAAGTTGAGGGATAGAGGCACTCACATTAGGCAATTTGATGATATTCGTGTTCGGATCCTGAGTCAGCGCTCCTAGAGCTTTAAGTGCATCAGGCACCTGCTGGCTTTCTGTAAGTTTCTCAGGAAATGTAGCAAGGATTCTTGCAGATAAGGATATATCGCTAGTTTCTACTTCAATGTCCGCTGCTGCGGCGAAGGTTTTGACGATAGGTAATAAAGAATAAGTGGCCAGGGCTGGCGCTTCGTCAGTATGTGTGTAAATGATTTTTGATTTTTGAACTGTCATGCTTTCCTCAAATTTTATAGGTTGATTCACCAAAAAATTAATAAAAAGGCGGCTTTTGGCTACCTTTTGTTAACAGAGCTGTGGTATTTGCGAGAGGAAGTATACAAAAAAACGGGGACTTTCTGTAGTCCATCTATAGGGGGGGATCGAAATAGTCAGAAAAATAGGGCTCTATACCCGTATTGGTAGTAATAAAGCATCTGAAACGCTCACTTTTCAACCAACTGCAACCTATTGCAAACAAAACACCATCAATCCGCCGCCTGATTATAGTCCTTCTCATTGGTTTTATATTCTGCTTGCCCTTCCTTCGCTAATTGCTGCTCCACTCTTCTGATTGCAAAATCATCAATTAGTTTACGTCCACCAGGGATTTTTTTCAGCAGAAACAGCGATGAAAAACCTACCGCGACCGGTGTAACCATCGTCACAAAACTCATAACATCGGACGTCTTAGACTGAATGCCCATCTGATTAGCGGTTTTTCGCCCTACAATCTTACGGTACATAAACTGAGTGGCCTTAACATCCAAGCGGTGAAATAACCGATTAAAAACATTATTATTTTTACGTCGATAGGCGTGTATTGTCGCGTTATTCAGATCTCTCCCTCGCTCATCAAACTTGTGCCGCAACGTTGCTTGACACATTTGCCACGTCTCCACAATTTGCCTGGGATCATCACTCAAAAACTGATCATGCATACCCAACAGATGGGCGAGGTAACGTGACTGTTCCACTGCGGCGGCTTCATATTTATTAAATTTACCACCCTTCTTCAAGACCTTTAACGACAACGCATAACTTACTGCCAAAGCCGCCCCCATTTGATCAACCTGGGGAATGGGTACACCATAAACCTTATAATCCCAGGCTTGTGAGCGCTGCAATAAATTCATCCTTACCATAGCGTGCATAACACGTACCATAACCGCTGACTGATAGGCAACACCCCCTTTCTTTAACGCACCCGGTAAGGTCGCCAGCTTAAACGTACTTATGGTTTCTTTCATTCGCTTAGCCGCAGATTCACTGGTAAGCGCCCCCGTTATCACCATCGGCAACCCTTGGTAACCGTTCATATAGGTCATCATAAACGCAATACGAACCACTACCTCTCCCGCCATAGCACCTAAAAGCCGAGCATTCTCCGCACCAAAATCAATTTTTTCCCAGTCAACCCACTTCGGCTCTTGCTCTACAGAACGCATCAATGCGATAAGCTCAGGAGGAGCATCTTTGACACTATCAACACCGTTTTTAGAGGCCAGCTCTAACATTGCCCGGAGTTTTTTAAAACCCAGCTCTGGAATTCTTGCCGCGAGCGCGTCAGCTAACGGGTCTCCCATCAGGGTTAACTGTCGAAAATACTCAACTTTCTGAGGATCACCCAGCAGTGCTTGGATTTTTTCATTGCCTTGCAATACACTGCCGTCACCTAACTCAGTACGGAAACGTTCTGGTACAATATCCAAATCCAGACCTCCATACACCTCTGGTGCAAGGGATTTCTGCAATAGGGTAATATCTTGCGCCGAATAACTCATTAAACTGTCCTTAAATCACTAAAGATCAACGTATAACACCTCAATATAAAACTAGTCAGTTCTACCATTATAGACATGCATTATAAAAAGCAACATGACCAATTATCCACACAATATGGTATTTTTAGTCACTCAAAATATGACTGACTCAATTACCAAGCATTCAGCTAACACTGTTGAAAATATTATCTAAGGACTCTCATGAAAAATGTTGTTATCACCGGCGCATCATCAGGTATTGGTCTGGCTTGTGTTAAGGCCAGCCTAAACAAAGGGCACAAGGTTATCGCGACTGCGCGTAACAAAAATGATTTAACCATGTTAAGTGATTTGGGCGCTCATGCTATTGCACTGGAGCTGATGGATGAAAACAGTGTTAAATGTGCAGCTGACGAAATTCTCAGAATAAGTGATAACCAGATTGATGCATTATTTAATAATGCGGGTTATGGCCTGCAGGTTGCGATGGAAGATACTACGTGGCAAGCCTTAACAGACCAGCATCGAATAAACGTCATCGGCCCTATCCAGCTTACCAATCAGTTATTACCGGCTTTGTCTTCGGGAAGCAAATTGCTTTTTAATGGTTCCATTTTAGGCGTTATCACCACCGCTTTTCGTGGCCCTTACTGCATGTCTAAACATGCGTTAGAAGCAGCCGTTGATGCTTATCGTATAGAACTGGAACCGAATGACATTGGTGTCCACTTAATTCAACCCGGCCCTATAGAGGCAAGCTTTCGCTCTAACGCTCTTACAGCATTAAAACAAACGTTGAACGGGCGAAAAACACGACTAGATTACAGCAACCACCTTGCAAGATTAGAAAATACAGCACTAACTAAAGGTACCTTGCCCGCCAGCAGTGTTGCTGATATTTATTTGGGTATTGTTGAAGGTACCCACTCAAACACACGTTACCTAGTTACCAATACCGCTAAAAGCGCAGCCTTACTTAAGCGTATTTTAGGCAACCGCTTTCATTACATAGCACGAAAGAGTGAAGTGGTAACCGTACTGTAGGTTAAATGATGAGCTTTAGCTGATGAGCGCTAATTGGCTTTAGGGGTCAAAAATAACTGACGATTGGTTTGATCTATCTCAAATTCAAATAACGAGAGAAAGTTCATACCCAGCAATCCATCAAGGGTTTCTGAGTCGTTCATTTCGACCTCTAACAGCTCGAAATTTTCGACCGCAAATTCACCAATTGCAAATAAATTTGCACGATAATAATCAACCTCGGCAGTACCGTTAGCGGTAGATATCCCCACTGAGCCTTCCTTTGTACCAAGAATACCCACTGTTTTCAGCAGAGAAACCGTACCCCTACCTAACGCTGTCGTAGTAGCCCCTGTATCAATCAACAAATCCAAGGTGCGTTCCTGGTTGATGACAGCAGTAACGTGAAAGTGATGCCCAACTTGTTTTAATGGAATTGCGGTTGTTACCTGCTCTGTATTATTTAACTCGCTTAACAAACGAGCCTTTAACGCAACAACAGCATCTTGATACTTTTCACTGTATGGTATGAAATTTAGCGTTTCAATGGCCAAGTTAGTATCACCGGAATCAGCATGTAACACTGAAATTTCCAATCCAAATAGCGGGTTTTCAGGCTGCTTCTCCGTGGCAACTTGCATAACACTTAATGCCAACTGGCGACCGATTGTCGCTGAGTTTTCCCGATACCGATTCATCATATCAATAACTAGATTCTCAATATCCGTTTGTATACCAGTGCTTTCACTTTCCGTTTCGCCATAATATTTTGCCAAAAATAACGAATGTATAGCAGCAAGAAGATCTCCTTGGTGGCGTTTAATACTGGCCTCCATACTGTATAGAATGCTATCGGTATAACCTGCAACCAAGAACTCTCGAACCCACTGGCTCAAGGTTTGCCAGTTTTGTTGTCCATGTAAATGATAAAGGTTGTTTCGAAATGCCAGACTAAGATCCTCATGATCGGCTAAATACACATCATTTTTTTGTAAAACATCCAGTGTTTGTTTCACTTTTTGCTGTTCGATAAGCCGCAAAATTAACGGTGTTAATACATTAGGCGCTATATTTGTAACTGGATATGCGGATTGATAGGTTGAGTTTTCCTGTTGGGAGAGCAACGCTAATTCACCTGCCGCTCTACCATCAATCACGTTGTCCTGACGCTCATAGATCACCGAAGTAACTACGGGATAAAAAACGGGGCGAGCTATCCAACCAATAATAATTCCAACGAAGATCCACGCAACCACACCAACCACTGACTTCAAAATACCCTATCCCTATTCATTACCAAGGCAACACATCGCCATTAGAATGCCAAAATGTTCCGCTAGTTTTCATTGTTAACTCATCAATACGATTCACAAGCCTTTCAGCCGCTTGCTCAGGCGTAATATCACCGTGCCCCCCAATCATCTCAGTACCCACTAACCCAGGATGTAAGATAGCTACGGCAATATCACGTGAAGCGACATCTTTCGCTACTGAAACTGCCGCAATATTCAGTGAAACCTTGGACATTCTATAACCATAACGCCCACCACTACCATTATCTGCGATTGAACCCATCCTTGACGTAATAAAGGTAATCTTCGCCCCCTTAACAAGCTGTGGAAGCAAAGCCTCCGTTACCTTTAAAGGACCTAACGTATTCACTTCAAACTGCTGCCGAATGGAATCGAAATCCAAATCACCCAACACTTCATTTCGTAATACGCCGGCATTATTTATTAGCAGGTCAATATTTACACCTGACAAAGCTTGTTGCAGTGAACTTGCCACATTAGAATCAGCCACATCAATGCCTTCAATAACATTTACACCCAATGCTGATAGTTGCTCTGATCTTTGTCGACACAATGCATACACCTGCCAACCTCGAGACTGATATAACGCGGCAAAGGACAAGCCAATACCACGATTACAACCGGTAATTACCACTGATTTTGACATGTCCTGCTCCCTTAATAAATGCAACTGACTTAATCAGAAAAAGAAACATAATAACGCATCATCCCTACATTCGCCTCACATGGGGATAAATAAAAGTTGCCCACATTTTCTGTGGATAACTCTGTGAGTTGTAATGTAGTAATGTCATTTAGCCAGTAGATACATGACTTGCAGGAATCTGATCACTTATTGAACTCTCGTAATAATAAGTAAGAATCTATATTCGCCGCCACAACGAGTCGACAAAATCCTGTTGATTATCAGTATAGTTTTCTACGACTTCAAAACCACTTTTATGAGCCAGGTTTTTAATATCACGTAAACTGTATTTATGGGAACTTTCTACAAACAGTGTTTCAAAAGCATCAAAATCAATGTTTAGATTAATAGTAGAAAAATAAACTAATTGCTTCTCAGTCGACACCAAAAAGCTTTGCATGGCATTATCTAAGGGGTTGTATATCTCATAATGACTAAATTTATTCACATCAAAATTAGCCCCAAGCTCTTCATTCATGCGACTCAGAAGGTTCAGGTTAAACTTTTCTGTGACTTTGTTTTTATCATTATAAGCTGCCGTCATGCGTTCAAAATCCTTTTTTAGATCCATTCCGATTAAAAGCAAGTCCCCCGGATTCAGCCCTTTTTTAAGATCACCCAGCAGCTCCGTTGCTTGTGTAGAGGTATAATTTCCAATATTTGAACCAAGAAACAGAACAACATTCTGTTGTTGTTTTCCCAAGGTATTTATTTGGTTTAGAAACTGGTGGTAATCCCCCAATTGACCTTGTGTATTAAGCAGGGGAAAACTCTGATGTAAACTCTTCACTAATCCATCGATAGCCACTTTGGATATATCCATTGGATAAAAGCTAAAATGTTGCCCCGCACTCAGCATGTTTTCGATAAGGTTAAATGTTTTATCGCCATTACCACAACCTAACTCAAACAAATTAAACGGTGTCCCCTCCAAGCAGGCAAAAAACTGACTACCGTATTTTTGAATAATGTCTGTTTCGGCGCGGGTAAGGTAATATTCTGGTTGCTCTGTTATAAGGTCAAATAGCTGACTACCAGTATCATTGTAAAAATACTTACTCGATAAACGCTTCTGAGGTTGGCTTAATCCATACATTACGTCCTTCGCAAACTCAGAATCAACGATTGAGTCGAAATTCCCTTCGATTGTTCCTTGATTTTTCAACATCAAATCACTCATACCTTTTCCTCAACTAAACGTAAACCCGTAAATGCCCACCGCTGATGTGCTTGGTAGAAGTTACGATAACTCATTCGATAATGAGCACGCGGTGTCGCAAAACACCCTCCTCGTAAAACTACTTGATTAATCATGAACTTTCCATTGTATTCACCAAATGCTCCTTTTTCCGAGCGATAGCCTGGATAAGGAGCATAAGTTGATGATGTCCACTCCCACAATCCACCATTAACGTTCACAAAGCTTTTTGTTTCATCTGGGTAATATGCTTGGGCCAGGTTATTCTCCAAGAATAGTTCTGACGTTTCACGTACAGTAATATTCTTGCTACTGGGATTGCTCTTGGCAAAATGTTCCCACTCAAACTCTGTGGGCAATCGTTTATTAGCCCACTTCGCGTAAGCGTACGCTTCATAAAAGCTTATATGGCTAACAGGCACATCACGCCGAATTTCTTCCATACCGTTAAACGTATATTCTTGCCACTTTCCTTTTCTCTCTTTCTCCCCCTCTTCCAAACACCAGTAAAGCGGAGCGTTGATATTGTTTTCTTTTATATAATCCCATCCTTCGCTTAACCAAAATGAAGGTTCTTGATAGCCACCATCAGCGATAAAGTCAGAAAATTCACCATTAGAAACTGTACGGTGCGCAATCACGTAAGGCTGTAAATACGCGTTATGTTGAGGTGTCTCATTATCAAAACAAAACTCTGCACTCGGTAGATCTACACCAAACTGCTGAAGCCCTCCATCACTTGACCACGTTTCATTCTCGTCGGCTTTTGGAGCGGGATTCAAAAAAGCACTACCACGACGGCTAGATGCAGGTGAAAAATAGGCAGGTTTACTTGGGTTACACCACAAAATGTACTTTATATCCATCATCAACAACTCTTGATGTTGCTGCTCATGTTCCAAACCTAAGCGAATAACTGTTTGTATTTCAGAGGGAATATCACCATTAAAACGGTCTAGCCAGGAAACCATGATTTCATCGATTTCCTGTCGGAATGCCTGGATCTGCTTCACCGTTGGCCGCGATAGCTCGCCACGATTTCCCTGAACCCAGTGCTGACCTTGGGATTTGTAGTAAGAATTAAATAGCTGAGGGAAATATTTATCGGGCCAGGTATAGTCAATACCAAAACGATGAAACACAAAGTTTACAAAGAACCAGGTGGTATGTGCCAAATGCCACTTTGGCGGGCTAACAAAACTGGCAGGTTGTACGACCATATCTTCAACCTCTAGAGGTTTACAAATATCAAGAGTCTTTTGACGTACACCTAAGTAACTATTTATCAATTCTCGATTATCTAAGGCTATGCCCTGTGGGTTAAGCATCGAGGTTTTATCTCCTTTTATGTCCAAACACCTATTTCATGCTGAAAAAGCGAATCGTATTGTTAGAAACACTCTTAGGCATAACCAATTTTCGTTCGCCATCCTGCCACTGCATTATGTACGCTTGTTTCCCTATCTGTCTTCCACTCAAGTCAACTCTGTAGTGCCCAAAAAGAGAACGAAACTTGAGCGCCTGAAGCTCTATTCGCAACTTTTCTTTTGATAGCGATCCTGATAATCGAACCGCCGCTTCAAGTATTTGCCCTGCTGCATACCCACCAGCAGCTTGATAGCTAGGATTCGTTCCGTACTTTTGCTTGTAGCGAAAAGAAAAATCATACGCTCCAGGTAAATGTTGCGCTTGGCTCCACTGAATTGCAGATACAACACCCTCAACATCACCACCCAAAGCATCTTTAAATTCAACAGTATCAACACTACCGCTAAATACCAACATTTTTTGCCTAACACCCTGTTGTTTGAGCTCCTTAACTATTTCAATAGAATCTTCCAAATAGGCGCCAACAATTATCAATTCAGGATTAGTCTCAGCAAAACGACCTACTGTCGTTCTAATACTTCCCTCACCCTTACCAAACATCTCATAGAAGGTAACCTCAAGATCATGTTGCTTCGCGATGCGCCGGGCCCCTATGGCTATAGAGTGGGTATAGGTAGTATTCGCATAAACAATTGCAACACGTTTTATATTGTTCTCAACGGCAAGTTCAATGACATTTTCCATTAACTTATCCGATTGAACATAAGTACCAAATACATAGCCATTGTGTGTGTTTCCCCAGATACTTGGGGCTGAAGCTGCTATGGCTAGCAGTGGCATTTTATACTTTTCGGCCACTTTTGCTGCCACAATCGTATTATCAGAAGAGTAAGGACCAAGTAAAAAATCTACACTGTCCTTCAGTATCAACTGTTCATACAGTGCCTCAGTATCATCAGCCCGGGAATGATCGTCTCGAACAACCAATTCTACTGGCCTTCCAAGCAAAGAACCTCGTTCGTTTATGTCATCACGCCACATTTGAATACCTTGTAATTGTTGTATTCCTGCCTCCCGATATTTACCCGTTAGCGAAGCAGTCAATCCAATTTTAATGGTCTCTGTCATCGACGAAGAAGCCATCAGCACATTTGAACTGAGAATAGAAAAAGATATCAATAGGGTAAATAGTGATTTTCGAATCATAATTTCCTCGCAACATTTCAATTATAGTGACATACCTTTATGGCTCGTCTTTATGGATCCCTTTTATAACCACGCCAAATAATGGTTATTTCAAAACATCAAGATTTCTCTTAGTACTATGGAATAAGCGAACCAACTCGTACTCAAATGGGGAACCCGTTTGATAATACCTGAAGGATGTTTTGGCCCGTTCATCTAAAAAACGCAACGGATAGACAATTACCTTTCTATCAGGATGGTCATCAGAAACAAGTGGTGATACGGCTAAGCTGTCAGTAATGGTCCCTACACCGTCACGTAAGTTTGATGGCCCCAGAATTGGCACCACTAAATAAGGGCCAGGACTAACACCATAAAAACCCAATGTTTGACCGAAATCTTCGTTATACTTTGGTATTTCAAAGTAACTAGCCACATCGAAGAGTCCGAATATTCCAAGTATGCTATTGGTAACAAATCGCCCTCCTGTTTGTATAGATTTTTTGCCTTTAACCTGTAATATTTGATTAAATAGCGTTCTAATATCATCGAGATTATTGAAAAAATTGGATATTCCCGATTCTACAAAATCAGGGGTGATATATTGATAGCCGGTTAACGCAGGTAGATATACGTACCTGTCAAACCTCGCGTTAAAACGATAAGTGGCTCTATTTACCCCTTCCAATGGATCCCAAACATTGAGTGGCATCGCAACATCGCTTTTCACTATTCTTTCATGAATAAACGTAGGTTCGCTTGTTTCGTGCTTAAAAACCGACGTTGAACTAGATGTGGTATTAAATGTAGTACTACACGCTTCGATAAGGAAACACATAAGAATTAAAGATATCTTTTTAAAGTTCATCATGTCAAAAAACCACCTGTACAGAGTCTGCTTTTTTAAAAGAATTAACGATGTACGCCAAAGTCTCCCGTTGCTGGAGGTTACCCAGGTGTCCCCCTGTAGGAAAAAACTTTGCGCGAGATCCAAAGATATCCTCAAAAGTACCAATATCACCTTCAACGAGAATAACGTCATCTCGGTTATGGACTAGGCTAATTTTAGAAGCGCCCTTTAAGTAAGGTTCAATGTGTAGAAGACTAAGCTGATTTACCAGCGACTCTCGGGTGAGTGAAGGATACTTCTTTTTAAAATAGGGAAAAAAGAATTCGTGAAAATAATCGGTGAAGCCAATGCGCATACATAAACGAAGGTAATCTTGTAAAGGATCACCTGTTTTAAGTTTGACTTCCTTAGACTTTAAAAATCCAAAATCTGTCATTGTATCTGCTGTAAATATCATATTAGCGGCAGAAAACCTAAATGCTGTACCAATAATTGCGGCTAATTTCTCATCCCGTGGCTGGTCAACTTTGAAGGCATCAAATACGAGTGTTTCATTAAATTCAACGGTAGATGAGCGATTATATACTTTCGATATACGCCTAACTAATTGATTAAAAAACTCGTTAAAATGATCAACACCGCCAGGTATATTTTCCAACATCCTGTCCAATTTGGAAACCGAAGAATACATCGAAAGTGGGGGATTGAGTAACAGGACTTGGTCAAAATTGAACGCCTTTTGGGCTTCATCAATCTTACTAACAAATGCCGCATGAGCCCCACCGAGGCTATAACCAGTCAAAAAATAGCTACTTATATCTGCCTCACCTTCAATGTCATTCATAACTCGCTGCATCACAAAGTAGAGATCTTCTGAATCTTCTTCCATATGGCCAGGTACCGAAGTACGTGACGCCGTTGTGATAAAACTATGATGACTTGGAGATGTTAAACCAACCACATGAAACCCGGCTTGATAAAAGGCTCGTAATAAAATTACATTTTTTTCAGACTTATGATCCGCCCCCGTTCCTGCAATAACAAAAACAAGTGGTGCCTTACCCTTTTGCAAAGAAAACGAATAATCTAACCCTCTTTGGTACCAAAATATATCGGGGATTTTTGGTCCAACTTCTTTCTCAAGCGTACCGGTCCTAATTGTAATATTCTGCAAAATATCCGAACGATGCTCTTTAGGTGTACCAACAATCGTTGCAATATATGGGTTGCTAAAGGGGTAATCATAAGTCTCAGCTTGAGAAGCTCCAGGCAACATGAGAAAAAACAAATAGACAGAAATACCACAAATTAATCGCATAATATGATGACGTTTGCGCATAGGGTTCACTTGTCTAACCTTCAACGCTAATAGTTGAAAAATATTTTCACCTATTTTGATAGTTTCATCACTACCTATGTCCTTACAAATAAAACGGCTACTTCCTCTTTTGGTTTTTCGTTGAGAATTCATCACAGAGCTGTTCATGTATTTCTCCTCTATATAAGAAAGCGAGTATTCCTAAATAACTATTTATAAACAACCATTACAATTAATATGCCAAAAGTGAAAAAAACATATTATTCTGATAATTCAACAAGTTATAAAGACATTTGTTTTAATCGAGCTGCGTTCAATCAGGATAGTTTCACGAAATATTGAATTTAATTCACGATATTTCGTGAAATTGGATATATTCTATTAGAGTATGGAAAAACTTAATTGCACAAATAAGGGCTGGATAATGCTTTCTGAAGAAAAAGCTATAAAAGTTATATTAGAAGGAACTGTAAGCAATACAGGGCAAGAATTTTTTAATGCTCTAGCGAAAACAATGTCTTCGGCGCTGGGTTATAGCCACGCGTGGATAACTGAAATAGTAGACACCCACCACCTTCATACCATTGCGCTTTTTGTAAATGGTAAGTGCAAAGAAAACTATGTTTACGATATGCGGGGAACACCGTGCGAGCCCGTTATTATAGAAATGAGTGTCGAACATCATGCAGACAATGTTCAGAAAACATACCCTTTGGATACGTCACTGTCGGAGTTCGGAGCACGTAGCTACTTTGGCGTCCCTATGATTGGTAGTAAAGGGGATATTGTTGGGCATCTCGCATTATTAGGTGACAAACCAACACCAAGTGAGGTTTATGGTCTGTCCGTATTAAAAATTTTCGCAAGCCGTGCAGGAGCTGAACTTGAAAGGATCTATGTTGAACGCCAGTTAAAAATGCAACAAGAAGAGACTCAAAAAATATTAGATACCGCAATGGACTGTATTATTACGCTTGATACAAGCTTAATAATTAGAACTATCAATCAATCGGTGGTCAAACAGTTTGATGGTAAGGATATTTCCAAGGATCACCCCAATTTCTCATGCTTTATTGATAAAATATCTGCAAAAAAACTACAGGATGCGGTTGATTTACTATTATCAAAGAAAAACACCGAAGATCACATTTGGCTTCCTGATAGCCTTAAACTTATCAAACAAAATGGTAAAGACGTTATCGCTGACGTTACCATTTCACTGATAGATAAAAAACAGGACTCCATAATAGTTATCTCATTTCGCAATGTTAATGAGCGTAT
>CAJXXT010000145.1 GCA_913063495.1 uncultured Gammaproteobacteria bacterium
TTACTTGCTCTTAGTGAGACCCATGCCATTAGTGGTTTTGGTTTGACGATGCTAATTGGTATCAGTGTGGTCTATTTCCTATCTCCAATATATGCAATGAAGTCTCAAGGAGAGTCATGAAGAAGGTTCCTTCAAAAGTGGATGTAGTTATCATCAGTGCAGGGCCTTCTGGTTCAATTGCCGCTGGTTTGTTAGTGAACAAAGGATATGACGTGTTGGCAAAGGTCTGTAAGGCGGTATATTCCAATTAATACGTTTTTTAGTAACCTGTTGAGAATGCTAAGCACGATAACAATGATGAATGCATATAGATGCGTGTTCATGGTTGTTTTCGTGTTTGCATTAACGGGGTGTTCTTTTGTTAATGGCATCGTTCAGCAACACGTTGGTGACTTGATTACAAGAGACCTTCTTTTGTTGGATGCGAATAGCTATGGAGAAACCGTCGCTATTTCGCAGAGAGTAGAAGTTGATATTGCATCAAATACATTTTCGTTGATACAACAGGTAGAAATCGACAATGATGAAATTCGTTTAGTCGGGGTTACCCACTTTGGATCTCCGTTTTTTACCTTGAGGTACTATGAAGGAAAAGTCGATGCTACCAAAATGGCACAGCTTCCTGAGGCATTTCGACCAGAGTTAGTATTGCGTGATTTTCAATTTGCATTTTGGAATGTTGATGTGCTTCAACAAGCCTACCAAGAGGTAGGGTATTTAGTGATAGAAGGTGAGTTGACGCGAGTGTTACAAAAAGATGGAAAAAATGTTATGACGGTGGCCTATCAAAATTCCAGCCCATTGAAAGGTGGTGTTCAGTTAATTCATCATGGATTTGGGTATCAAATAGTATTTGATACCCTTGATGTTCAACGACTAGAGAATGAATAAGTGCTAGGTAGAAAAGAATGATTAGGGGAATGTTATGCCAGTATATTTGAATGCTTTGGGTATTGCTTGTGCTTTGGGTGAAAGCAAGCAGTCGATCGCTAATGCATTGTTTTCTGATCATGCTACCGGCCAAAGTGGTGGTTTAGTTGAAACTGATCAGTATATTCAACAGCGCGCTGTTATCGTCGGGGCTTTACCATTTGACCTGCCCTCTTTAGGCGCCGAATTTTCCCAGTTTGACTGTCGTAATAACCGTTTGTTGGTTCATGTGCTCAATGAAATTCAAGATGATGTTACGGCAGTCATTTCAACCTATGGCAATAAACGTATTGGTATTGTTCTAGGTTCTAGTACGTCGGGTATTGCTGAGGGTGGTGAGGCATTGACTGCGTTTAAACGTGACGATGTATTACCAGGGGCGTTTCATTATTCGCAACAAGAAATAGGTGGCCCATCCGAGTTTTTGGCTGAATATTTGAATCTACAAGGCCCAGCATTAACAATATCCACCGCATGTTCTTCTAGCGCGAAAGTGTTTGCTTCTGGTCGCCGTCTCATCGAATCGGGGCAATGTGATGCGGTTATTGTCGGTGGTGTAGATACGTTATGTAAGCTGACTTTAAACGGTTTTTCTTCGTTATCGGCGGTATCTTCAGGGTACTGTAATCCTTTCAGCAAAAATCGTGATGGCATTAATATAGGGGAAGGTGCTGCGTTATTTTTGATGTCACACTCCTCTGCGGATATTGCATTGTATGGCGTTGGAGAGGCGTCAGATGCTTATCATATATCTGCACCGCACCCAGAGGGTATTGGCGCGGCTGCAGCGATGAATGCAGCGATTAGTCAGGCCAATATATCCCCCTCGGATATTGATTACGTTAATTTGCACGGCACCGCAACGGCTCAAAATGATGCAATGGAAAGCATTGCTGTATTAAATGTGTTGGGAAATAACACGCCTGTTAGCTCAACAAAAGGATTGGTTGGCCATACATTAGGTGCGGCTGGCGCTATTGAAGTTGGGTTCTGTTACTTAACACTATCGAGTATGAATAAGAATAAAGCATTGCCTCTTCAGGTGTGGGATGGTGAGCCAGATGATAATACTCAGCAGTTACATTTTGTTCAAAAAGACGATGCTTTGAATCGTAATAAAAGCCAACATTTTTGTTTAAGTAATTCATTTGCGTTTGGTGGCAGCAATGTCTCCGTTGTTATTGGGAGTGTTGGATGAATATTTCTGAGTTAACCGTAGAAGAGGTTATCCCTCACTCTAGAAAAATGGTATTTCTCGATAAATTAGAAAGTGCGGACGAGTCACATTTGCTTGCCTCGATGTGTATTCGCGAAGATGCTTATTTTATAAAAGAAGCGTCGGTTCCGGCTTGGGTTGGTATTGAATATATGGCACAAGCTATTGCGGCGTATGCCGGTGTTCTTGCAAAAAATGAGGGAGAACCCATTAAGGTTGGGTTGTTACTGGGGACGCGCCGATATACCTCTAAGGTGCCGAGTTTTCCTTTAGGCCAAACGTTATTTATACGAGTTGAGCCTTTACACAACGAAGAATCAGGGCTTGGTGTTTTTGAATGCGGAATATATCCCGCAACTGATACTGGGGAATGTGCGAAAGAGCCTTGGGTTGTCGCAAATTTAAATGTGTATCAACCTCATGATGTTGATGCATTTCTAGCAGGAGAAAGATAGTGAAGCAATTAACCGGGCAGCTAACAATGAAACCTCGCGATCAGTGGGTTCTAGTTACAGGGTCAAGTAGAGGTATTGGTCGAAGTGTTGCGTTACAGTTGGCGAAAGATGGGTTTAGCGTTGTAGTGCATTGCCGCTCGGGTTTAAGTCAGGCAGAAACAACCTGCAATGATATTCGCGAGATAGGTGTACAGGCTCGTATCTTACAGTTTGATATTTCAGACAGGGATACTACGACACAAACTATTGCCGGCGATATCGAGGCGCATGGCGCTTATTATGGCATTGTTGCAAATGCCGGCATTGCTTCTGATAATGCCTTTCCGTCAATGACCGGCGAGCAGTGGGATGACGTGATAAGCACGAACTTAGGCGGTTTTTACAATGTACTGCATCCCGCGATTATGCCGATGGTGCGTGCTAAAAAAGGCGGCCGTATCGTGACCTTGTCCTCAGTATCCGGAATGATGGGGAATAGAGGGCAAACTAATTACAGTGCAGCAAAAGCAGGTATTATTGGTGCGACCAAATCTTTGGCAATTGAGTTGGCAAAGCGTAAAATAACGGTCAATTGTGTAGCTCCTGGTTTGATCGAAACAGATATGTTGGAAGACCTATCTCTTGACGATGTGAAGAATATGATACCAGTCAGGCGTTTAGGTAAGCCAGAAGAAGTAGCGAGTTTGGTAGGGTATTTGTTTTCAGATGGCGCGGCTTATATTACGCGCCAAGTAATTTCGGTAAATGGTGGTATGTTTTGATGAAACGCGTTGTTGTTACAGGTATGGCAAGTATTACGTCGCTAGGGCAAGACTGGGAAACGTTTTCTAGCAACTTGCGAGACAAGCAGAGCGGCATCCGTTATATGGATGAGTGGGACGTGTACGAGGGCCTTAACACCCGCCTGGGTGGGCCGGTGATGGATTTTGAAAAACCATCTCATTATACGCGAAGGCAACTTCGAGGCATGGGACGTATTGCTGTGTTATCTACTCGAGCTGCAGAGCTTGCGCTCGAACAAGCAGGACTGCTGGGTGATCCTATAGTGCAATCCGGTGATATGGGGGTTTCTTTTGGTTCAAGCTCAGGCACACCCTCGGCGGTTGGTGATTTTGGTAATATGCTGATTAATAAACGAACCGATGGGCTGAATGCGACAACCTATATCAAAATGATGTCTCATACGGCCCCTGTTAATATCGGTGTGTTTTTTGGTCTTCAAGGGCGAGTTATCACTACGTCGTCGGCCTGTACTTCAGGAAGCCAAGGTATTGGCTATGCTTATGAAGCTATCCAGGCGGGCAAGCAAAAAGCCATGATCGCCGGGGGGGCTGAAGAGCAATGCGCAACTCAATCTGCGGTATTTGATACCTTGTTTGCCACTAGCTTAATGAATGAGAGTCCTACTCGTTCACCTCGACCATTTGATAAAGACAGAGATGGCTTGGTTATCGGAGAGGGCTCTGGAGCGCTTATTCTGGAAGAATATGAATTCGCGAAAGCTAGAGGGGCCAATATTATCGCGGAGATAGTAGGGTTTGGTACCAACTCTGATGGAAAACATATTACATCACCCTCTAAAGAAACAATGCAGGGTGCGATGAAACTGGCGCTGCAGGATGCTGATTTACCTGCTTCGGCTATTGGTTTTGTGTGTGCTCACGGTACCGCAACGGAGCAGGGAGATATAGCAGAGTCTCAGGCCACGTTTGGGCAGTTTGGTAACAATATGCCAATTACATCGCTGAAAGGTTACTTGGGGCACACATTAGGCGCTTGTGGTGCAATAGAAGCTTGGGCGTCAATCCAAATGATGAATAATGACTGGTACGCAGCGAACATTAACTTGGATAATGTTGATGAGCGTTGTGCTGACCTGGATTATATTGTTGGAACGGGGCGGGAAATGAGCAATGAATACGTGATGAGTAATAATTTTGCGTTTGGCGGAATTAATACATCGTTAATTTTTAAGCGTATGTCGTAGCAGGCTTTGAATATGAAAAGCTTTTAGATTATCTGTTATTTAAAGCTTTTCATTAGTTTCTTACCGTATAGTTTCCCAAACACGTCATGGATGAAAAGGTTTAATAAATGGGGAAGCCTGGGTAAAGGACGTAATACATCAATGATTAAAATTACTCTTGTTCCATTGGAATCATTGATTACCTCGTGGTCCCAACTGTCATCAAACAAAATACTTTCACCCTCAGCCCACGTGTGAAATTCATTTTTGATGCGAATCTTTGGTGGCTTTTCTGAGGGGATTCTTAAGCCGAGGTGATAGCGCAGGTAGCCCCTATAAGGGCCGGAGTGGGCTGGAATAGATTTCCCTGGATCTAGTATGGAAAAAAATGCCTGAAATAAATGAGGGATAGAATCAAGCATCTCCGTTGTATTTGGGCATAGCGCTCGATTTTTCTTTGGTTTTTGACCAAAGCTGTACAAGAGAAATACTTTCCAGTTTTTTTCTGGATTGACCTCGCCGGATATTTTATATTGCCAGTTATCTACTTCGTGATACTTGGGGATATCAAGAGGAAGGATAGTATCGAGTTCAGTTTGTATTTTTTCAATATTTTGTTCTAATAGTCTTAGAGCTGGGGATGTACTATCAATATCAAAAAATACGGGACGCTCTCCACCTCCAATATAGTGATTAAATATTGGATTGAAGAGACGAAAAGGATTGCTGATTGCCATGTTTAGACACCCAATATCATACGTATTGTTTTTGCAGACTTAACCGTTTTCACGGTATTATTGGATAAGCCTAACTCGATTTTTGTATTTGCTTTGCAGGGATCGATATATGTGCCAAATATTCTATCCCATATGACAAGAACCGTACCGAAATTTTTGTCACGATATTGCTCTTTTGCATGGTGTAGCCGATGAAATCGTGGCGTCATAATAAAACGTTCGGCTTTTCCTAGCGTAATATCAAAATTTGCATGTTGCCAAAACTGTATAAAGATTCCAAAGGTAAATGCTGAGATTGATTCAATTCGTGTAAGGCCGAGTGCGTAAATTAGCAATACTTGAGGGGTGAGGAAGAGGAACGTGTGAATCAAACTCGCTCGAAACCCAGAAAACCAATAAAGTTGCTCAATGGAGTGATGCCAAGTATGAAAGCGCCAAAACCGAGGGTTGTGCATGCCTCTGTGTATCCAATATAAACAAAAGTCTACGATGATAATGGCTAAAATAACACGAGGTATCGAAGGTATGTTTGCGTAGAGGCTGTGAAGGCTAGAAAATGAGGTTTCGAAGAAAGACGTTAACGTTTCCCCTATTTCTTTAAGAGAAAATCGAGATAGACGGCCGAATGCAAAAATTGCAAAAAATCCAATGATATCAAGCCTAAGGTGAACTTTTTTATCTGTCTTAACAATCGGCCTACGTCGTTCAGCAAAAATAAAGACAAATATTAACGCAATAGCGACAACACCTTCTAATTGTTCTGCTCGCATGTGATGAACCCTTTGATTTTAATGTTATTTTTATGAGCTGTATTCTGAAGATATTAAAAAGTGTTTTCTAGTTTAATAACGAAACATTATGTAAGTTAGTTCACTATTTAGTAACATTAGCCTAGATGTTGCTACGTTTTGTTAATGTAAATCCTTTCGGCTTGTTTCAAATTGGGTAATCCTATATCTTTTGATCCATTGCTTTTATTTGATTCTGGTTTTTCTATCGTTTGATAGATTGATAAGGTGTGGCTGTGTATATATTTAAAGTGGCAAAGACCACTGTGGAAATAAATGAGTGCCAGAAGCTCTTATATAAAGTTTTTGTTGAAGAGGAGGGGTTTGAACTTACAATTCCTGATAAGTTTGAAAGCAGGTCTGTCTACTATTACGCGGAATATGAAAATGGTGTCGTGGCTTGTTTGAGATTTGTGAGTGCAACGCAATCCGAAATTGGACTTCCTTTACACGACCCTGCGCCTTATGTATCTTTTGATAATAGGTTTACCCATGCTGAAGTTTCTCGATGGGTGGTCGCAAAAGATCACAGGGGAAAGATGCTCTCTACCAGTGCTTATAAGCAGTGTTGGGAAACTGCAGAAGAATTAGGTTATGAATTTGTGGTTTCTGAGGCTCGGTATGCTGCAAGAGTATTGCATAAAAGGATTGGTTTTAAAGAATACTCGGAAGCGTTTCATGATCCGGATATGACTGTGGCTGGAGACGTAGAGAATCAACCTAATGCAATTATAATGCGAGCAAAAGTTAGTGATCTTGTTGCAAAAAATTCGATCAACAATAGTGCAAAGGCAGCGGTGGTAGTGGAGCAGTACGTAAATATTCGTTAGGGTCTTATATGAAAAAATATAAATTTAGACTTGCGGAAAAAAAAGACTCAGATGGCTTAGTTAATTTGTTTCGATTGACGCCACAAGAGGGACGCGTAGTTATAAATTTTGAGCGAAACCCCGATTATTTTATTGGTAATGGAGTTGTTGCTTCAGATACCTTTGTGTTGATTGCAATAGAGACCTCTAGCGGGAATGTGGTCGGCTGTTCTAGCTTTGGATGTCGAGAGGTTTTTGTTAATGGAAAACCAAAAAAGATCAGGTACGCTGGTGATTTAAGAGTTCATCCTGATCATCGCCAGGGCATTGTTCTTGTAGGTATTTACCGTGAGTCACGTAAGCATCTAACTGAAAATGAATGGATGCAAACGGCGGTTCTTGAAGAAAATTTGGCTTCTATTAATACCATTACAAAAAAACGATCCTCGTTGCCATCTTACTATCGTTGCGGGAGGCTAAAGTCACATTTAGTATATGTGCCACGTAAAGTAAGTAGGGTTACGAAAAAAACGTTTAACATAAGAAATGCTACCAGTGCTGATGTCGAGAACATGCAGATTTATTTTGATGGGTTAGCACCTGAGTATCAATTTTATCCTGTTTATAAATTTGAAAATATTCAGAAAAACGACCCCTATTATTTCGGACTAAAGATTGAAGACTACTCTTTATGCATAAACCCTAATGGCGAATTGATTGGTGTTCTTGGTATTTGGAATCAAAAACAGTTTAAACAAACTCGAATTATGGATTATAAAGGTGGGATGCAATATGTTCGGTATCTCTATAATCTTTATAGCATGCTTGTAGGTGCTTTGCGTTTGCCTTCCGTTGGAGGGGAGCTTGATTATATGAGCCTTCATTCATTGTTAATAAAAGATAATGATCCAGAAGTGTTTGACGCATTACTATGCCATTGTTTTGAACGACTAAAGTTAATGGGTTGTGGTGCACTGTTGGTTGGTGTTATGGATGATGATGCTTTGAAGCATGTGATAGGGAGGTTTAGGTGTCGAGAACATTATACTCTGCACTATTTAGCAACTTATGGTGATTTTGATCCAAGAGAAATTCTGGACTCACGAAGCTTATACTTGGAAACGGTGCGATTATAGCTATGTTTAATCCAGGCCGTGATTATTTGGGGGAGTGGTTTTCTGAAAGGAGGGTGCTAGGTATTGATGACCTTATTGTTGTCGGGGCGGTAGATCTAAGTGATGGTTCGGTGATTTGGGATAGATATCACCATGCAGATAAAGACGGCATTGGAGTTTTATCAAATTATTTGGAAAAAAAAGGGTACGGAGCACAAAAGAAACCGCAGCAACGTTTTACACCACCAAATTCTTTTGTAGAGCGATTGCGTTTGACGGTGAATCCTTTTGGAAATGAGCTGCCTCTAGCAACTGACTGGCAGCATTATGATAAGGAGAGAGCTAACCATTCTACGTTGGCATGGCAGGTTTTGTCTGTTGAGGAGAGTGACCTTATAGATCAAAACGCCAAGATTTCCGCTGCAACGGTCAATAGTTTTTGGTTGTGGGCCCTCAATCGCACCGTATCACCGTTAATTAAGGGCGGCGGAGAAGTTTCCTGGTTTTTTCCTGTTAATTTACGAGGGCAACTTAAAAAAACCAATCCAGAGGCTAATCACTCCTCAGGCATCTATTTTAATGTTACAAAAAATGCTGATTCTAAAGCGATTCAGAAAAAAATATCTACCCAGCTTAAGCGGCAAAGTCATTGGGGGTTGGCATATCAAGCACAAATAGGGGCAATGTTAGGTTCCGGTTTTATGAGGTTTGTGCTTAATAAATCTATCAAAGGATCGCGGATGGTGGGCTCTTTAAGTATGCTTGGCGAATGGCCTACCTCCAGACAGAGCACAAATAATAATGAAGCCATTATTATTTGTGCTCCTGGTAGTCCAATGTATCCTATTGCTACAGGGGTAATAAAATGGAATGACCAGTACACAGTTTGTTTGCGAGTTAACTCTGTGTTGGGGAGTACACAGGGTCAAACCGATGATATGTTGCAAGAATGGATAGGAAACCTTGTTTCAGGCGAATAATTGGGTGTTAGCGGTGAAGGTTAAGTTTCTCAAAAAGAAAGGCATCATCAAAATGTCGTTGTCCAATAAATGCAATAGCATGGCGGCCTTTTTGGCGCATTGCCCCTGCATTAACAACGCCTAATGGCCACAAAAACCAGCGCTCTTTTCTTGCAGATTGTCCAATAATTCCATTTTTTTCAAATAGACTCCTAGGGCGATTTTTTGTTGGGAGTCGACTTAACGATGTGTAGTCGGAGAACTCATAAAACGTCGATTCCTCACTTTTGGAATGAAGGTTGGAGTGTGGTTGTGAAACACCGACGATATAATGTGAAGAGCTATCAATGTTTAACGTGATAGGGTGTGTTGAATCTAAGGTGACGTTATTGATGCTGAAAAATAGCGGAGATTCGACGCTATTGTTTGTTATATCGTAAACAACCCCTTGCGGCAAAAACACTTTATGATAGCAGCCGCACTGGTGAATGCTGTCATAGAAGAAAGGTTTTCCTTGGGTGTCTAGGGTTACTCGCCAAATAATACCGTCTAGCACTCCAGCATATATATCAAAGCTCGATTGAGTAGGTCTTTCCGGAAACCAAAATCCATAATTTAGTTGTATTAATATCTGCTCGTTGAGTCGCGTGTAAGTGATAAATGTGTATGCACGAGGCTTTTGGGTGTTAACAATAATTTGATCGTTTTGATTCCATTCCGGGGAGCCTAGTTTGTCGCTGCTATTCATTTTCTCTAGAGACAAATTTGGGCTGAAGTGAGCGAGCAAGGTTTGCTTGTCTGATGTGCTAAGTACAGGAATACGTAAAGCGTTAGAAGAATAAGCTTTGGATAATATTTGTTGAATGGATTGAATGTCCAAGGTGGTTCTTGTTTTCGGTTGGTATAGGCTGATCGCAGAATCTGTGTTGGGCCCTGCTTGGTAGCGTGCGGTCATTTCTTTCTGATAGTTTTTCATCGAAGGTTGCGCTAGCCATTGCGTTAGGGGGTACATACCAAAAAAGCGAGCGAGGGTACTGTAGTTGTCTTTTATTGCGAGTCGTTTGATGTTTAGCGGTGAGTTTATTTCTTTTTTTAAAAAGTATGATTCAAGGTTTAAGGTGCATTGGGATATGTTACCAAGTACGTCGCTTTGATTGAATGGTAACGGTAGCTTGATGTCGCTTGGTAAGCGGGCAACCTCTTGTTGGTAGGCATTGATTGCATTCGCATGCAAAGAGGCTTTCCAAGCGATGTGTTCTTGGTGAGTGAGTGTTTGATTAGCAAAGCTGGCAAGGAAACGATCTGAACGATAGATGGGATAACCGTCAATACGTTGAACAGAGGCTTCAAAGAATGTGGACGTGCTAATTGATGTGTCTAGGTTGTCAAAAAAAATGAGACAGCTTTTTTCTTGTTGGGTGGTTCTAACGTAGGGGTCTACAGCGAAGGGATCTGTAGGTTGAATCGAGCACCCGGTCATTGCAAGGATCAGCACAGCAGTGATGAGCTTGATAGCCGTTGGTGGATTATTCTTGAATAAAGGAAAAGTGATTGGATACATTGTTGTAGTTTACGATTTGTTTTTTTAAATTAGAAAGAGAAGTTAAGGTACTTTTATAAGCGACGCGATTTGACATCCACGCGGGAAGGTACCCCCCCGGGTCTAGGTGTGTTTGGTATGTTATATGTATTTGAGCATCATTTAGCGGAATTAATTCCCAAAAGCCACTGAATTTTTTTATCCGAATACGATCTTCAAGCATGCTGATTCTTTCTGGTGTGCTTTTTAGCTGAATGGTGACACTTTTGTTGTTTTTATTCTGTGATAATGTAAATAGTGCAACGGTATCCCGATCTTTGAAGGGCCATTTCGCATTCATTTTAAAATGAACATATGTTTGGTGTTGGTCAGGGCGTTCGAGTATTTTTGCCCCTCCGCTATAGGGAACCCATCGGGTGTTGATGTTTTCATCTTGTAGAAAACTGACTAGTTGTCGCATCGATGCAGTAACGGTTGTCTCGCCTTTGATTTCCCGAAAAGCATCACTGGGCCAGCTTCTGCTGTAAACATTCACATCGTTATTACTAGCTTCTAATACCCATTCGTTGGCGTGTGTTACTTGGGTTACTAAGGGTGTAAATAGCAATAAGCTTGTGAAAAATAATATGAATATTAGTGCTATGTTTTTCATGGTGAATGTTTTTTTAGTCGTGTTAGTTCATTAATATAGACGGTACGTATTGTATCTGCCATTTCATTTGGGTGTTTATCTTCCCAGTCTTCAGGGTAGATAGGGGGGAGAACTTTGATGTGGACAACCCCTGGCTTCATATGCAACGAGCGTGGAGGCAGGACTTTGGCGGAGTCCAGGATGATGATGGGAACAATGGGGCGGTTTGAGCGGCGAGCAAGTCGAAATGCGCCTGAACGGAACTGACCAATCTCGGTGTGTCTGCTTCTTGTTCCTTCCGGTGAAATAGCAACAGATAATGTATGAGAAAGTACAAAGTTGGCATCATCCAAGACATCAGCTTTTGACTGTTTGTTATCTCGATCAACAAATAATGTATCCCCAAATGAAAGTAAAGGGCCGATAACGGGGTGTGACTTTAGCTCTATTTTGGCGACCCCAACGATGTTCTTACGTAATAGGCGACACAATATAATTGGGTCAATCCCGCTTTGGTGGTTGAAGATAAATATCGCAGGGCGGTTATTGTCTATTATGTTAAAACCATCAATAGTTAATCTGAGCCCGGCGGCTATTGATCCTATCCAGCCCAATAGGTAGGTCATGCCATTGAGTGCTTTACGTTTATTTAAGGTTAATATCCACAGTAATAAACCTATAGTGAGGGCAATTGTAGCCGGTACTAAAACGGCCAGAGCCCCATGTACGGTGGCGATTAGTGCTAATGGTTTTCGAAGGCTAAGCGGTTGCTCCAAGATAGATCCTTTGTTTTGGTTGTATTTTGTCCGCGGTGAGCGAGGCTACTTCCCGTTATTTAAGTTTAACATTGCTTTTAATGATCTGCGATAGTATGAAGTATTGGATTGCGGTGCCAAATTATGTAGGCTGTAGCTAGCCGCAGAGTGAACCAATGCGGTTCTTTGAAAAATAAATGGACATTGGGGATAGCTATGAAATTAGGAAGAATGTTAATTGTTTTATGTGTGGCTTTAATTGTCACTGGGTGTACTACAACGGGCCATTTTAAAATACCTGAAGGGTCAGACCTTTATGTATACAGAATGGATAAACCGGTTACGGTTGAAAGTGATGGAAAGGTTACAACAAAACCGTATTTTTGGACTGCTGCTGGAGGCGTGCCTTATCGATTGGATAAAGATGGTGAAACCATTAAGAAAGGCCGTTTAAGAGCAAAGTTTCGAGTGGTGTCTATTTTTTGGCCTCCGGGTGGCGCTATATACTGGCCAATGGGGTTGAACCCCAACATAGAGTATGACTTGGTTAATGACACACAAAACTAATCAATCATGGTTCAAGTGTTAAACGACGGTTCTATTGTTAAGTGAATCGTTTATAGATGGATTTTCGTATAAAAGGGCTCGCTCTTAGAGTCCTTTTATCTGCTGTATGTCATTAATTCTTCATGTTTCTCCTTGATACTGCCTCCACACCATATTTAGCTAATGTTGTTTGTATTTATTTAAATGCATAAAAAAAGCGTTTTTAATGACTGTTGCTGAATGCAAAAAATCAAACTATTGTCTGGCGATTTAAAAAAATGTTCATTTTCAAGAAGCTACGAAATGTGTGAATTTTTCACATTTGCAGGAATGGCAAAGTTGAGCCATATTGAAAATAGGGTTACAAAACAACAACAGAACTAGCTGAACTCTTTGCTATGTTGTGAATATGACATTTGGGATTTTTATGAAAAATGATCATTTGAAAAATAACGTGTTTATTTGATATGGTGAGAATTCTTAAAAAAGTAAATGTTAACGAGTGTTTTGAATCGTACAGTGGTTGGATAACAAATTTTGTGTAATACCTAAACGAAAGTATGAGGTACAAAAAATGCCAGGCATAAGACAGCAGGAAAAAGATACACCTATTGAGTTCATTGAGGACTTTTTGGCGGAACAAATGGAGGAAACTTCTGAAGCATTGGAAGCAACCAAGGTGAAGCGAAGTAGCGGTGAGTATTTTAGAAAGATTGAGCAGTTGTTAGAACGAAAACAACTTCACGATGATCTTTCTGATTATGAATGGGACGATTGAAAACTATTTCGATGTAGAAATGTTTTATAGTCTGCCTTTATTAGCTCGGTTGTTTTAATTTAACGATCGTAGCGGAAGAGTCACAGTGATACGGGTGCCTTTTTTTAGTGTGCTTGTGATACTAAGCTGACCTTTGTGTGCCTCTGCTATAAGCTTGCACAAATAAAGGCCTAGTCCGTAACCTCCGGTTTGACGTTGCCTTGCATTGTCTGCTCGATAGAACGGTTCTGTTATATGAGCTAAGTGCTGTTCAGAAATGCCATCTCCCTGATCTTCAAATGTAATGCTCAGTATTGATTTTTTTTCAATGCATGAGATGTCCAAGGGTTTTTTATTGCCATATTTTAACCCGTTTCCTATCAAGTTCTTTATTAGTAACGTTATTCGTAAAGGGTCGCCGTTTAGTGTGACGAGTGAATCTGATAAGTGGGTGCGGATTAGTTGATTAGGATCAGGTGTTTCATCTTTAATGGTTTTTATCAGTGCATTGATATCAATGGGAGAGATGTGTAGAGCGTTGTGTTTTTCGTTGAGTCGTTCAGCTTCTAATAGTTCATTGATGAGATGGTCAAGTTCTGCAAGGTCTTCGTGAAGGCTTTGTTTAATTTTTGGGTTGTCTATAAATTCAATGCCGACTTTGGCTCGAGTTAACGGAGTGCGTAACTCATGGCTAATGGCCAGTAGTAATTGACGTTTAGCTTCTAGCATTTTCTCTAGCTCAGTGGCCATGCTGTTTACAGCATTAGTGATTTGTCCGATTTCATCGTTGCGTTTACATTCTATGCGGTAGGATAACTCACCTTTTTCAATGCGTTGAGCCCCTTGTTTTATTTGTTTTAGCGGTTCAATTAGCCAATTAACTGCACGGTAACTGAGATACAAAATAAAACCGCAAAAAAATAGTGCCGCCCATGCCCAAAGATAGCCATCCTCTCGAATGAAAGGCCTTAAACCTGTTAAATAAAAGGTATAGTTTTGTTTTTGAATAATGAAGTAGTGTTGGCTTTGATATCGCCCCATGGAAAACGTTAAGTTATTGTGGTTTTTATGCTGATGGGGTGTCTTGTGCTTTTTGATATTATCAGGGTTTGTGATTTTTAGTGATGATTTCCATAATAGGTCAGGCCCGCTAATCATGATTTGAATATGTGAGGTCTCTGCAACGGTTTTTGCCCTTTGTATGTCGGGAGGGGTGCCTATGTCGCCAATGATGTAGGCTGCATGATTGCCAAAAAGTGCGGCGAATTTTGAACGTCGACTTTCTCCATCTTTTGTTGCCATTTTTAACGAGAACGACAGCACGATTAAAATACTTGAAGCAGTGACTAAAAAGATTAATAGGAGGCGCCCGAATAACGTTTTTTGCGCCCTGTTTATTGCGTTTAACATTGCTCTACCTCTCCGATGAAGGAGTAGCCTTTCCCCCATACGGTTTTGATAAAACGGGCTACCTTTTGAGTGTCATGTAGTTTGTGTCGAAGCCGGCTGACAAGAGTATCTACAGCACGGGAGTATAAATCTGCATCGATACCTCGTAGATTATTCATGATGTCATCGCGAGAGAACGCAGTATTCGGATTTTTCATTAATAGCGTGAGTAACAAGAATTCCATTGTGGTGAGTTCAATTGAATGATCGTCTAGTTGTACTTGTTCTTTGATGAGGTCAACAATTATGTTGGTTGATATTAGTCGACGGACTCTTTTGTTGGTATTGCTTTTCTCCGGGCGGGTGTCTATGTTGCTTGGGTTGCTGTGACGACGAAGAATGTTGTGTATGCGTGCGACAAGTTCTCTAGGTTCAAAAGGTTTTGGTAAATAGTCGTCTGCCCCGAGCTCAAGTCCAACGATGCGATCTGTTACTTCACCCCGTGCGGTGAGCATGATGATAGGGGTATTTTGATAGGTTGATGTGATGTTACGGATTTTTTTGCATACAGCGAACCCATCCATTTCAGGGAGCATTACATCAAGGACAATAAGGCCAAAGGGGGATAGTTCTAATGCTTTGAACGCATCGGAAGGGCGTAAGGCGTGAGTCACGGTTAATTCAAATTGTTGGAAATAATCAGACAGTAGAGATC
>CAJXXT010000146.1 GCA_913063495.1 uncultured Gammaproteobacteria bacterium
ATCAAGAAACCTTTAGAGCTATCAAAGTTCATTACACAAGTGGCATTCGCATTGATACCCATTTTGTGCTCAATAGAACCGCAGGTTACACTGTTTGCTTCACCAACAGACCCATCTTCTTTCGCGCTGAACTTAGGAACAATGAAAAGTGAAATGCCCTTTGTACCTTTTGGTGCATCCGGAAGGCGTGCCAATACGATGTGTACAATATTCTCTGCCATATCGTGGTCACCAGCAGAGATAAAGATCTTAGTACCGGTAATTGCATAAGACCCATCAGCATTTGGCTCAGCTTTAGTTCTTAACAAACCAAGGTCAGTACCACAATGTGACTCTGTAAGGCACATGGTACCAGTCCACGTACCTTCGATCATTTTTGAGAGGTACACGTCTTTCTGCTCTTGAGTACCGTGCGCTTCAACTGTGTTGATTGCACCGTGACTCAAACCAGGATACATACCCCAAGACCAGTTAGCGGTACCCATCATCTCACTCATGATGATACCCATAGAATATGGTAGCCCTTGGCCGCCAACTTCTTCTGGTGATGACAATGAAGGCCAGCCGCCTTCAACATATTTTTGGTAGGCTTCTTTAAAACCGGTAGGCGTTGTTACTGTACCGTTGTCAAATCCACACCCTTCTTCATCACCGCTGCGATTAATTGGGGCCAATTCGTTCTCACAGAACTTTGCGCCTTCTTCAACAATTGCATCAATCAACTCGCGGTTAACATCGTCATCACCACGAAGTGCTGCATAACGTTCTTCTGAATTTAATACCTCATGCATTACAAACTGAATATCACGAATGGGAGCTTTGTACTCTGGCATAACTTTTACCCTCTCAACCCTAAACAGGGGAGTTTAATACGATTATCACAAGCACAATGGATTAGCGCTTGCCTTTAGGAATCTCATAAGTGCAACCATCGCTGACTGCACGCTGTCAACCAAAAAGAACCTCGTCCTCGGTACTTTAAATACTACATGATGTTTCAAACGATCGTTAGAATTTTGTGTGACCCGCCGGTTTCATACATTAAATGTACGTTATTCCCTTTAATTTCATTAACTAACCTAAACGGTCAAAACCACCGCTTAGGTAATTAGCCACCCCCACAGTTTCAAACAACCGTTTGAAACATGCAAGATCAACACACAAAACAGCCACACTTTGTAACAATAACTTACAAATAACACCTATTCAAAATTGTAGTCGGTTAACAAGGGAAAGATAGAAAAAAGAGTTCAAGCAATAACTGAGAGAATAACGACGAGAAAGACCTACTAAAACCTAATACTACAAATTTTATGCAATTAAGCTAATCAAACCACTCTTTCCGAAAGGGTTTTCCGCATCAATTAACCCAAGTTCGTTTAATTCCACCGCAATAGGTTTTGCGGATAACAAAATATCTTCAAGGCGGTCTTTTGCGGTGGTACGCTCCCCTTTAAATGCACCTCCTGCATCGGCCGTCTCTTCCTCACTGTCCGATGTATTACTATCATTAGACGGTTCTGTTGTGACTCGAACAACGGCATCCCTAGCACTCGCACTTTCGCTGAGTTCATCTTCACGACGCTCGTCATTCAACCGTTTCTGCACGTCTTCTTTATCATCTGTACTAGCCCTTTCACTTCGAGACTTTTGCGCTTCCAGCTCTCCCTCTCTCAGTTCAACCCTTAACTCCACTCTAGCATCAGACTCTAATTGCGACGCTTGAGATGCCACACGGCGATCTTGCACCGAAGGTGATGCTGGTGCCAATGCTGCAGCCCTTATCACCCTTGCTTTTTCAATCGTTGCTTGAGGATTCCCCGACACCTTGCCGGTACTAATACTCACCTCACCTGCAGTAGCGTAATTCACACCATCAGGGCCTCGCGTAAACTGCAAACTAGGGCTTCCGGCATAACGCCCTCCCACCGCTGCGTGGGCGGCTTCATGAACCCGCACTTCTTGATCTCGAGCCCTCAATTGACTTATAACCAGCTCATCTTCCCTTGCCTGTGCCTTGGTCTTCGCATCATCAGCGGGGGCATTTAATGAGTTAACGGCATCTCCTCTGTTTGAGGGCGTCTCTGCAACCTCACCTGAAGATGTGGCCTCCTTGGCATCGTCACTTCCCAAGGCAGCAGTTCGCAATGACAAGTAATTATTGCTAGCGCCATTTTGAGACTGCGCAGTATTAGCGACCTCTTTAACTGGCGGTATATCCGAGCGCACAGCGGCGCCTTCCCCGGGTATTTGTCTGCCAACCGGGGAATCAATAGCTGCATACGATTGTATTGCAGAATTGATCAGCATACGTTCACCACCTATACCTTAATATCAATCAAACTTCCGATGATCTTACTCTCGGTCTCAAGCACTTTCGCCGAAGCCTGTACCTGAATAGAGCCACGCAGCAAATCCACTGCCGATGATGCGACATCACTCGCCGACGCATCAGTTTCACTTAATCGTGCAATTTTATCGGCTGCACCACCCGCTATCGCAAACCCTTTGCTAATCCCCTCTAACCCTGAGCCTGATATGGAACCAATTGCCATACACACCTCTCGTAATACTAGAGCAACCTTAAGAATAATGGTTTTTACACCGTTACCACTAGTATAAGTATACGACAAGTGATGTATATACTATGGTCAGACCGTTCAGTTATTAAGCAATCCATCGTTATTCATAACATCATTAGGCAAAACCACTGACACAAAAGAGCGCCTCCTCTAAGAGCGAAGCAGCACCGTTAAGTCGAGATTTGACGAGCATTCTTCCGGGCCCTGACCTTCTCTATAAGGGAGACGGCCAATAAGCGGAGCATCCAACAAGCCTTTAAGGGTCTCTACATTTTCATCTGCATAGGCCATATCGGGGTCAACGTGATTTGCCACCCACCCAGCAAGAGGCAACCCATCCCGTTGAATAGCCTCTTGTGTTAGTAGCGCATGATTAATACACCCCAACCGCATACCCACTACCAAGATGACAGGCATTTTTAACGCAACTGCAAGATCCGCCAATGTTTCTCGCTCATTAAGAGGAACCCGCCACCCGCCAGCACCTTCAACTAACGTAACATCCGCTGGTGTCAGCAAAGCTCCTCGACAAATCCCTTCTAATCGAGAAACCGTAATACGCCGCCCTTCTTCTGCAGCAACCAAATGGGGTGCAGCGGCTCGCTCTAGTGCAACCGGGTTGATTTGCTCGTAGCTTAGTGACTCAGTCATCGCCGACTGCAACAACAACGCATCCTCATTCCTAAGGCCATCCGGTGTCTGCTCACACCCTGCCGCTATCGGCTTTAACGCTAACGTTCGATAATTTTCCTGCTTCAGTTGGTGCAACAACGCCACGGTAACAAACGTTTTACCCACATCAGTGCAAGTACCTGTGACAAAATATCGCTTCTTCATCGCTGTCATTTCTATCGCCACCTTACATTGCTGCCCTATCCTCTACCCTGCAAATGGCAAGATGTAGAAAATCTCAGAGTAATGATTTTTAACTTATTTTTTGATTAACCAACACGCCATAGATCACATTCCATGTCGCTGGCAACATGCCGTCATTGTCTCGATATTCATCATATGCACATACAAGGCGTTTTAAGGTGCTCTTTCCTGTTAGTTGCCTTGCCCTACCATCCGTAACATTATGTGCCCCCAGAGCTTTTAACTCATGGGTTAATTCTTGTAGTTTGCGATATCGCATTATTTCAATTTGCGATTGCAGCACCTCAATATGCAACGGTGAATGCTGTACATCAGCGGTCAGCTCATCCATCTTGCAAAACTGATTTACGTGAGTGTGCGTTGAATCCGCTTGCTGCCAACTTGCTTTAAGCTCATGCAAGGTATCTGCACCCGGCATAGAAAAAACAAAACGACCACCAGGAACCAGTACCCTAGCAATTTCTTGAAACAACACTTGTTTATCAGGACACCATTGAATAGCAAAATTACTGACAACAAGGTCAACCGAATTTTCCGTTAGGGGAATTGCTTCCGCATCAGCGCAAATATAGTGAATATTTTTTTTAGCCTTTTCATTTTGTGACACCCTGGTTTTTGCAACACATAACATGCCTTCCGCGATATCTAAGGCAATCATTAACTCAGATCCATTAACAAGCTGAGACGCCACATAACCTGTACCACACCCCAGGTCTAAAACTCTAGGAGCCTGCTCTTTCTGTCGACTCTCTTGCACAAAACCCAGCAGTACGTTACCCACTCGCTGCTGCAACCCCGCAACACTGTCATAGGATGTTGCTGCATCGCCAAAGGATTTTGCAATCGCATGTTTATCATGTGCAATATCATTACGCATATTAGGCAAAATGATGTTCCATTAAAAAATCATCTATTACAGTCAAAAAAGCTTCTTGATCGGAAATAAACGGCACATGACTAGCCCCTTTGATCACGGAAACTTTTGCATCTGGCTGAAGTTTTTTTAACTCCCGACCAATGCCAACAGGTACCAAGTTATCTTTTTCACCCAGCACATATAAAGTAGGCACCTGAACACCGGCCAAGCCATCAAGTAAATCCACACTCTTTAATACATCCAAACCACAACGCAATGCTTTGCTTGAAGGATGACCGTGAAAAAAAACAATCTCTTTTAAAAAACGAACATCTTCTTTTATGGTTGTAGAGTCTTTACATTGCAACGCCAAAAAGCGTATTAATGTACCTTCCCAATCCTCTAGCAGTAAAGCACGAAAACGTGATAACACATCGCCATTCAATGCCTGAGACCAATCATCATCGGCTATAAATTTTGGCGTTGTTGCCACCGTTATAAGGCCACTCACACGCTCAGGAAAACGAATAGATGCATTCAGTGCAATCATTCCACCCAATGACCACCCTAGCCAAATCGCATTTTCGGGGGCAACCGCCAACACTTGTTCCGTAAGATAATTCAGGTCATATTCCCCACCCGGTATTGGGCTTCGACCAAAGCCGGGCAAATCGATAACGGTTACCTGAAACTTTTCCAACAATGTCGGCATGATGTTATCCCATACCACGCCATGTAACCCCCAGCCATGAACAAGCACCATCTCTGGCGCAGAGTCACCCTCTGCCACTCCCGTGCATCGGTATATATCGTGATAAAGTGTTAATGCCATTGATTGATACTACCTATCTAGAATCTAATGAATATTCCAACTATAAATTAGAAAAACCGTCTAACAATTGGTCTATATTTTCTTCTGAATGACTTGCGCTTAACGTAACGCGTAATCGAGCCGTACCCTTAGGAACAGTAGGGGGGCGTATCGCTGTCACTAACAAACCTCGCTCCTGCAATTTTTGACTCATCGCCAATGCCTTTTCAGGCTCACCCACTAACACGGGTTGAATTGCTGTACTCGATGCCATTAAATCCAATCCCAATGATTGAGCACCACAGCGGAAACGTTGAATCAATTGCTGTAATTTATCCTGGCGCCAATCTTCATCAACAAGTAATTGCAAACTTTCCAGTGTCGCTGCGGCTATCGCCGGTGGTAATGCCGTGGTGTAAATATAGGTTCGAGCTTCCTGTATTAAAAATTCAATCAACTCATCACTACCGGCAACAAATGCACCTGCGGTACCTAGCGCTTTGCCAAGTGTTGCCATTAACACAGGCACATTGTCCTGCGTTAAACCGCTGGCACTTAACGCTCCGGCACCTTTATCACCCATCACACCAAAGCCATGGGCGTCATCAACCATAAGCATCGCGTCTTGCTGTTGGCATATTGAAGAAAGATCCGTTAAAGGGGCAATGTCACCGTCCATACTAAACACACTATCAGTTACAACCAGCTTAGTGTTTTCAGTTGCCTTCTCGTTATCAACGCTCAACTTACCGCGCAAATTTTCTATATCATTGTGCAAATATCGCTGGAATTTTGCTTTCGAAATCAAACCACCATCCAATAACGACGCGTGATTTAACTTATCTTCAAAAACCGTATCACCCGAATCGACCAGCGCATTAATCACCCCCACATTCGCCATGTATCCTGATGAAAATAATAATGCGCGGTCTCTTCCGACTTTTTCAGCAAGGGCATCTTCTAGCTGGTGATGCACCTTGCTATGCCCCAGCACAAGATGTGACGCACCACTTCCAACACCATATTGGTCAGCTGCTCGTTTAAACGCTGCGACAACACGAGGATGATTGGCTAAACCAAGGTAATCATTGCTGCAAAACGCCAAGTAATTCGCACCATCCACAGTCACCATTGGTTGCTGTGGAGATGACAAAACTCGCCTCGTACGGTACAAGCCTTGCTTCTTTTTAATGGCTAGTTTTTGCGATAAAACGGACATTCACAGCCTTTTAATGTATTACTTAGCTAATACAGCAGCATCGGTATAAAGGTGCTTTGTTGCTTCATCTTTAATGGCGGATCGCAATACAGCCTCATGTGTATCATCAGATGCTGCTTGGCCAATTTTTAACGGTGAAATACCTAAACGATCAAACAACTCCATATCTTTCGATGCTTTGTTATTATCAGCAGTTAATAATTTTTCACCGTAAAAAATAGAATTAGCCCCTGCTAAATAACACATAGACTGCATTTGATCATTCATGCTTTCACGACCAGCAGACAAACGCACAAACGATTTTGGCATAATAATTCGAGCGATTGCTATCGTGCGAATAAATTCAAATTCATCGACATCAGCAGCATTTTCTAATGGTGTACCTTCAACTTTTACCAACATATTGATAGGTACACTCTCAGGGTGCTCTGGTAAATTAGCTAACTGCTTCAACAGGCCAGCCCGGTCTTTTCGTGCCTCGCCTAAACCAAGAATCCCACCACAACACACTTTCATTCCTGCATCGCGTACATTCGACAGGGTATCCAGACGATCCTGATAAGTACGCGTCGTGATAATTGCGTTGTAATGCTCTGGAGATGTATCCAGGTTATGGTTGTAATAGTCCAACCCTGCTTCTGCCAATTCACCGGCTTGACCTTTATCCAACATACCTAACGTCATACATGTTTCGAGGCCAAGGGATTTCACCTGCTTAACCATCTCCAGCACGTAGGCCATATCTTTTTCTCTAGGGGATCGCCATGCAGCGCCCATACAGAAACGTGACGCGCCTTTTTCTTGAGCGGCTTTAGCTTCTTCCACAACCCGACCAATCGCCATTAACTTCTCTTTTTCCAGCCCTGTATTGTGATGACCGCTCTGAGAACAATATTTACAATCTTCTGGACACGCCCCTGTCTTAATACTCAATAACGTGCTGATCTGTACCGCATTAGGGTCATGGTACTGACGGTGCATCGTTTGTGCGCGGAACATTAAGTCACTAAAAGGCAGTTCAAATAATGCTTCTAATTCTTTTAAGCTCCAGTCATGGCGAATTTCTGAAGGGGGATTAATAGCCATTGGCTGATTCATAGCAACTCCGTTAAAGACAGGTAAAAGCGTTATTCTTCCACTTTCTCTTAATATGATTAGGTCTATATACAAGGCCTATTTTCAATGACTCATCAGCTCGTGAACGGTGAGTCGTGATATTGCGCCAATCATACGTGATAGACATCGCGTGTCAACCAAGCCAAAGCCACCCAGTTTACAACAGATCAAAATACAAACAAAAGAATCATTAGCTCATGCCAAAATGTATGCTCTGCCAACTAAAAAATGCTTATATTTCAAATATATGCCTGCACTGCCTAGAAGACTTACCTTGGAACAGGCAATTTTGTAACCAATGTGCATTACCACTGCCAACAACAAGTGATCAGCAGGATGTTTGTGGGCAATGCCTGAGCTCTCCCCCTTTTTTTAGCACCACAAGAACTGCATTTTGCTACCAATTCCCCATTGACCGCCTTATTGCAAACTTCAAAGATCAACAAAACCCACCCATGGGAAAAGCCCTAGGGCAACTACTCGCCCAATCACTGTCAAACGATAGCTCAATACAAAACAACCCTCCCGAACTAATCATCCCTGTTCCTTCTCACCGCAACAGTGTTAATCGGCGAGGCTATAATCCTGCACAACTCATCGCAAACACATTGTCTAAACAGCTTTCTATACCCTCTGTATCAAGCTTCATTTCCAAGCGCAACCAATCAGAACAACAAAAAAACCTCTCCGCTCCAGAGCGCCTTGTCAATTTAGCAAACGCTTTTTCAATCACCAAAAAAGGCATCACCTCGATACCCAATTACTATCGCATCGCTATTGTTGATGATGTTGTTACAACCTGCGCTACTGCCAATACGCTGTCAAAGCTACTACTTGAAGCCGGTGCTCAGGATGTGATTGTTTGGGCCGTTGCGAGGACTCCATAATTTCTGTGATATGATCGCGGCCATTATTGATATCTAATAGCATTGCTTGCAACTAGATCATAGTGGACACTTTATGTTTGAACCTAACTACGACAATCTAACGCCGGATATTGTGATTCAAGCAATCGAGTCCTTGGGCTTTATTTCGGATGCCCGCGTATTTGCGTTAAACAGCTACGAAAACCGCGTCTACCAAGTTGGCATTGATGAACAAACACCTATAATCGCAAAATTTTACCGCCCTCTTCGTTGGACTGACGAACAGATCATTGAAGAGCACCAGTTTGCCCAATTGCTTGCGGACACTGATCTACCCGTTATTCCACCAACAAAAGATGATAATGGAAACACGCTACATTTATTTGCAGGATATCGATTTTCCATATTCCCCCGCCAAGGGGGACAAGCGCCTGAACCGGACGACTTTGATCAAATCTATCGATTGGGTCGATTGATTGGCCGCATCCACAAAGTAGGAAGCGCTGAACCTTTCCAACATAGACCTAGCATATCCGTTGAGAGTTACGGTATTGAGCCAGCAACACTACTACTAGAACAAGGCTTTATCCCGTCACATCAAGCCAAGGAATTTGAACGGATTATTGAGCAGCTATGTGCAAAATGTACAACCGCATTTGCACAAACAGACAGCCTAAAATGGATACGCAGTCACGGCGATTGTCATGTCGGCAACATCTTATGGAACAGGGATACGGGGCCCTGGTTTGTCGATTTTGATGATTGTAGAACCGCCCCTGCTGTACAAGATTTATGGATGTTATTATCTGGAGACAGGCAAAATCAAAGCCAACAAATCAGTGAAATCATCGAAGGTTATCGTGAATTTCATGACTTTAAGGTATCAGAATTACAACTTATCGAACCTTTACGTACGTTACGCATTATTCACTATGCAGGCTGGTTAGCAAAACGCTGGTCAGACCCAGCGTTTCCACTTTGCTTTCCATGGTTTAATACCGAAAGCTATTGGCAGCAATTTCTTGCAGAGCTTCATGATCAAAACGACGCTTTAGATCTGCCTAGCCTCAGTGCATATTAAGATATTACGCTGCCGGCACAGAATCAAAAGCATCATTTTCCGGCGTTGCCGGCAAGCGTTCCAACAAGGTACGCAGTGACGAAACATTTTTGCCTTCTTTTTCACCTTGCACAATAAAATGCTGCAACATAAACCGAGTTTGCCCAGAAGTTTTTTGAAATTGATATTTCAAAAAAGACTCCACATCCATCGGCGCCAACCAGCGAATAAACGGTAGCCCCATTTTTAACCACCAAGCACTAAAATATTTTTCTGTTAGGTTAAGTGGGCGATGGAATTTAGCCGCAACAACACCTAACGCCTCTTGCACCGCATCAATGCTAGTATCCAACAAATCACTATTACTAAGCCGTTCAATTGACCAGGTATTTACTTCTAGTAGCGCAATAAGAGGGATCATCATCGCAGATCGATCAGCATAAATACGAGGTACATTTTGCTGTATTTTTACAGGAAAGCGACCATCAGCTAAGGCATCTAAAACACCAGGCAGCCTATCAGGGTTTCCAGAAAACTCTGCTGACATCATCGGTAATAACAAATAGGCCACGCCTTTTTTATCATAATCACGATGGTGGCTAGGCATGTCAGGAAGCGGTGTTTGATAGCTTAAAAAGTTTGCCAGCCCGTATACCAACTGCTCAGATGGGAAGTTTTCTAAAACATAATCTCTATCATCCAAATCTGGCTGCAACATAACTAACGTTGCTGAACCAATGGCATTTTTAAGCGACCTCAACCACTGCCCACGTAAATCCGTTGAAGCAATTGCAATCCACACTTGATCCCATTGCTCGCTTGCAACCTCATCATAAGAGGTCAATATAGATTCTGCCTTAAAACGCTCAGGTTTAGATAAACCAACCCTTCGGCTTCGATACAAGGCAAAGCCCTGCTCACATTCCTCTTTGTATTTCTCTTTTACAAAAAAGGAGACCTCAGCCCCACCTCGCTGCAAATAATGACCATACACCTGCCCTACGGCACCAGCCCCTACAATAAGTACTTTTGTCACATGCCCTCCGAGTATTTTGTAATACATCTCATTAAGGCGAAGCCATTCCCCAAAGACTTCACTACCTCGATATTGATCTACATCAATTACGTTTACAACATTTTTATTCTACCCACAAAAAAAGGAGCCTACTGGCTCCTTTTTTACTGAAACATATTTTTACTTACGCTCCTTTAACATCAACAGTTCTTATTCTGTTGATGTTCCAGAACGCTCGTAGGTTTTCAAACCTTGTTCTATTAGTGACTTGATTTCGTCAGGATAAATATCTTCTCCTATCGCAGATAGGTTACCAACATCATCCAATTCTAACTGCACCGTTTTAGCTCGATCATAGTAACGATTGGTTATTTCATCCGCTTTCTCAGCGGTCCGAATAATTGTCGGGTGTAACAACACAACAAGGTTTCGCTTAACATGTTTTTTCTGAGTACTTCTAAACAACACACCTAGCAATGGAATATCACCCAATATCGGCACTTTGCTTTCACTGGTCTCGATATCCTCTTTCATTAATCCGCCAAGTACAATAACCTGCCCATCATTCGCAAGCACCGTTGTTTTAATTTCTCGCTTGGCCGTCACCACATCTGTAGCGTTAATCGATTCCGCTGTTGCTGTCACATTGGATGTTTCTTGCTCTACCTGCAAACGAATAGTGCTTCCTGCGCTTACTTGTGGCGTGATCTTAAGGGTTAAGCCCACATCCTTGCGCTCTATCGTTTGGAATGGGTTATCGCCGCTAGAGCTTAGCTGACTGCCCGTTACAAACGGAACATTTTCACCAACAACAATAGATGCTTCTTCATTATCCAACGTCATGATACTGGGAGTAGATAATAAATTGGTATTCGTTGCACTACTAATCGCTTGCAGAATCATTGCAAACTCAACTTTCCCTTCACTATCTACCTTACCGCCCCCAAGAGTAATACCACTTGCCAACCCCGTGGCAGCCCCGGAAGCAGAGTCTGTTGCCGCCGCAATGATAGAATTTAGACTATTACCGACATTGCCAAAATTCACACCGCCGATTAAATTCTGATCATCAACCGCCCCCCACTGAACGCCAAAACCTTTACCCACTGTGCCCGTAATTTCAATGATTGCTGCTTCAATCAACACCTGTGCTCGCCGCACATCCAATTGATCAATGATACTGCGAATCTCCACCATATCTGTCGGATCGGCTTTTATCACCAAAGCATTCAGGGTTTCATCAGGCTGAATGGTAATGCCGTTAGAGCTTGATCCAGCGGAAGCTGTTGAGCGTGAGCTTGTTGTCCGCCCTCGAGTTGAACTACTTTTTGTAGATTTGTTTAAAGAAACCGCTTTTCCAGTAACAATGCCTCGCAATATCTCCGCTAGCTTTACTGCATCCGCATGACGTAAATAAATCACTTGAGTTGAGCCTCTGGCTTCAACAGGCTGATCTAACTCTTTAATAAGCCCTTTAACCCGCATTCGTGCAGATTTCTCACCCCGAAGAATCAAACGGTTAGTTCGTTCTTCTGCAACCACCCTAACTCGCGCGGCGCCACTAGACTTGCCCCGTTTCTTTCCTCCGGTCTCTACCGGAGTAAGCGTCTCTAGCAGCTTTACCACATCAGTTACCCAGGCATGGGTTAATTGCACAACTTCAATTTCTTCACTTTCCGCACTGTCAATTCGCTTAACAATATTCATAATGCGATTAATATTTGACGCATGATCACTAATAATTAGTGCATTTGCAGAGGTTACAGCGGCAAGATGCCCGTACTGCGGAACCATCGGACGTAAAATAGGAACCAATTCAACAGCATTGGTATTTTCTACCTGAATGACTCGGGTAATCATACGCTCTGATCGATCCCCCCCACCAGCAAGCGGTAAGTTATCCTGCTTAGCTCCTTGTGTTGGTACTATTTTATAGATGGAGCCAGATTTAATCGATGCGTAACCATGTACACGCAATACCGACTGAAACATTGAAAAGATTTCATCTGCAGTCATATCGGCGTGAGACACAACCGTCACTTTGCCTTTAACTCGCATATCCACAACAAAGCTATACCCGGTAATATCAGATATCTGCTCTATGAAATTACGGATATCCGCCTCTTTCATATTAATCTTCCACGTATCTCGCTCTTCTGCATGCAAACTTAAAGGGGCAAACATCAACCCAATACAGAGCACTATCAAAATACGATATGTTGTGATTATTTTTTTCATTCGTTTATTTCCACTGTCCACTATAATCCCCCACATGGGAACGTTTGACTGTACTGACGACCACCCGTATCTAGAATTTCAATGACGCAACTACCGCCAGAATCTTCTATAGCTTTTGGTATTAACTCTGGATCTCTTTCCGGATCACCAATCGACATACCGTTCACCGATAAAATCACATCACCCGGTTTTACGCCTATTGCCGAGAACAATGGGTTGCTACCATTGATAATCTTATAACCATTGCCATTATTCTGTTCCAACCCCAATTCTTTTAGGGCCCCAGCAGCATTCTGGCCCAGCTCCTCTCCAA
This sequence comes from uncultured Gammaproteobacteria bacterium, assembly GCA_913063495.1. GTDB lineage: Bacteria > Pseudomonadota > Gammaproteobacteria > Pseudomonadales > Ketobacteraceae > 42-54-T18. The sequence goes on from CAJXXT010000146.1 coordinate 12,953, forward strand.
TAACCGAAGCAATCTGTCCTGGCGATGACGGGCCTCCCCGCATCATCTTCGAAATACCTGAAGGTTTTTTCGCACGGGATGAGCGTGAAGAACGTGTTGATCTAGAGGTACTAGAGCGCTTGGAGCGTGATGATTTAGTTGCGGCCTTTGATTGAGGGAAGTACAACGCCTCTAGCTTGCCCCGCGTATTAAGCAAAACCCGATCTTCATATACTGCAGCCAGCGTGGCATTCCCTGGAACTTTATCTCCAATATGAAAAAGCTTTCCAGGTTTGCGTTGCTCAGAAATAATAGCGGTTGATCGCTCATCTTCTTTATGAGCAAACACGCCCATCAACACTAGCTTTAAGCGTGTGGTCGGCGCAACGACATCCTTCACAGCAGCAGTTTTCTTTTGCACGCCTTCCTTGCCAAATAAATTCCACAGCGGAATCGCACTGGGATCCACCGATGCTTTACGATCAGAGCGCTTTGCAACAACTCCAACTTGATTAGAGTCGCCATATATACTCGGCGCTATTGCTGACACCTGAGGATCCAGAGTAAAAAATATAATTTTCACTAAAACATAGCTAATGGCAAGCACCAAACCTACACATACCCATGCAGCAAGGCGATCCAACGATTTGTTAGTGGAAGCAGCTTCTGCGGCCACAATTCACTCCTACTATTAGATAAACACTAAATGTTAAGTATCCCTGCTCATTGCATCAGGGTCTGTTTAATTTTGTAAAAAAGCTGCAATTTATTTGCACTTTTTACTTGCTAGCAGCTTTCTACTAACAATCTTGCACTAGAACAAGGGTCTTTGGATATTTAGTAGCACCTTATCATCATCCCCAGGGGAAGATGAAAAACCAGCCAACGTCGCCGCTCGCTGTAATACTTTCACCCCACCAATACCATTAGGGCGCAACATTAGTTCTCCTAATGCTTTTTTACCTTTCATTTCAATTAGGGCTAGGTTCAGGCTACCTTCGTTTTCCGTCAACGTGCCAACGACAGCAGGAAAATCAACTGCTTGGGTAGACCTTCCAGAACGGTAACTTACCTTTCCACCGTCCCAACGAATCACTCCAGATGCATCAGAAATTGTATCCCCTGACATTGCCACCGTTAAACCATCAAAATTCAACCCACCTTCTGCGCTCGCATCAAACTGCTTCAAGATAGGTTCAGCCATAGAAGCAGATACTTGCCCAGAAAGACCCTGAACCCCTTTCCCCAACAACCCGATGTAGGCACCACCAGAGGCTATCAGCCCCTCACTTTCAATCATTAATTCTACGGAGACTTCTCCAAGCAACAGATTCAAAGGGTGCACCTGCCACTTTGCTAGATGTAACCCCTTAATATCCCCTATACGAAGATCCGCAACAACAAAGCCATCCCAAATTGTTCCTCCTACCGTTTGTACTTTCCCTGGCACAGCACTCGCTACAGAAGAGGCAACGGTGCTCCAGACAAGGTTGGCCGGGAACAATGCAACAGCAAACATCAAAAAGGAGCTAACTCCTATTGCTATGTAACTTCGAACTTTCATTGACACCCTATTTAAATTTGGTGTTATTAGAATTTATAAGGCACACACGCGCCCTCTTAGAGTTAACTCTAATCATTGTATGCCAACTTCCTAAAAAATATCAGGTTTCCATGTCTCATAGACCAAATTTTATGAAA
>CAJXXT010000147.1 GCA_913063495.1 uncultured Gammaproteobacteria bacterium
AGTAGCGTTATTGCCTTACACTGATCAGCACGATTAAGTGAGGGTAGCCAGTTGTTTGTAAAGCTGGCCGAAAAAGCCGTGAGTGGGCGCTTACAAGCCCTACTTATAGCTGCAGCCGTAGGTTTTATGCCTATGCTGTCCTGGGGTGCCGCCATTGTTATTGCATTGGTTGCTCTTAGGAAAGGTTCCACCGAAGCCATGTGGCCCCTTGTAGGGGCAATGATTCCTGCTGGAGTTGCATGGTCTGTAGGAGATATGAGTGCTGTTGGCATTCTCTTGTGCGGATTGGTTGGAGCGTTAGTATTAGCAAATACAAGACAATTAGGAATGGCTCTACCCGCGATAGCATTTGTCGCAGTCTTGATGAAAGGCGTGGTGGGTTTTTTTCCAGAGCAAACAGCGTTGCTCTATGAGCAATACAACCTGATGTTAGAACAGCTAAAGAATGACGGTTTTGAGCAGATCAATATCGAAACTCAGCAGTTTGTTACTTATAGCATCGTATGGAGTAGTGCGTGGTTAGGGGCGTTGTCTCTGCTGCTTGCTCGCTGGTTGCAAGCCAAGTTGTTTAACCCGGGTGGATTTCAAAAAGAATTCCATCAATTGCGTCTATCACCTCTGGTAACGGGAGTGTTGGTCGCGGGGATAGCAGCGGGGCAGGTGGTGCCAATGTTGGAGGGAACTCTTCCAGTGTTTGTGATGCCTATGATGATAGCCGGTTTCGGTTTGTTTCATGGTGTTGCAAGACTAAAGAAGCTCGGCACAATGCCTCTTGTATTAATGTATGGCTCTCTTGTGGTTATGGGGCCTTTTGCAATGCTTTTACTGATGGTTGCTGCGATAACCGACAGTTTTTCAAATTATAGAAGCAAGATGGCTCCATCTGAATAGTTTTGCAAAAGTACTTATTGCAAAACTTGGGCTATCTTAACTGGAATTACATAAGCTACAAATATTGAAACAAAGAGGTAAACGTAATGAACGTTATACTATTAGAGAAGACTCGTAATCTAGGTGACCTAGGCGAGCAAGTATCTGTAAAAGCTGGATACGGCCGTAACTTCCTTATCCCATTGGGAAAGGCTGTTCCTGCTACTGAAGCAAACGTTAAGCACTTTGAAGAGCGTCGTTCTGAGTTAGAGAAAAAAGCTGCTGAATCATTGGCTGCTGGTCAGGCTCGCTTAGCAAAGATTCAAGGTCTTGGTGCTGTAACTATCACATCTAAAGCTGGAGACGAAGGTAAGTTGTTCGGATCTATCGGTCCTCGTGATATTGCAGATGCCATCACTGCTGCTGGTGCAGATGTACAGAAGAGTGAAGTATCACTTCCTCTTGGTGCTATCCGTCAAGCGGGTGAGTACGAGATTAGCATTCAGGTTCATACTGATGTTACTGGTGCTATTACTCTTGCCGTTGTGCCTGAGTAAGTATCTGAGTAAGACCCAAAGTAAGCATTAGAGTCTTCAGACTCTCGGTAGGCTGTATTGCCCACCACTACCAATAGCTCGTCGCACTTAGTGCCTCGGGCTATTGGTTTTTCTGGGGGCAGCGTTATACTCTGGTAATACGACAACCAAAAGCCCTCCACGAAAAGATGATCAAATTGCATGAGTGATTTTGAAAGAGAAAGTCCCGCCCCTGTCGATTTCGAGACCAGCGCCTTAAAAGTCCCCCCGCATTCATTGGAAGCTGAGCAGTCTGTGCTGGGTGGCTTGATGTTGTCGAATGCTGCATTCGATGATGTGTCGGAATTGGTTACTGAGGTGGATTTTTACCGTCGTGATCATCGGTTGATTTTTCGAGCAATGATTCAGCTAGTTGCAGAAGATAAACCTTTTGATGTGGTTACCTTGGGTGAGGTGCTTGATAACTCCGATCTGCTAGAAGAAGCCAGCGGTATGGCTTATTTGGCTGAGCTGGCGAAAAATACGCCCAGTGTTGCCAACATCAAAGCCTATGCGGATATTGTTCGTGAACGTTCGGTTTTACGGCAAATGATACAGGTATCTAACGAAATTGCTGATAGCGCATTTTCGCCAGAAGGTCGTAGTAGTTCTGATATTTTGGATGAGGCCGAGCGTAAAGTATTTGCCATTGCTGAGCAGGGAACTAAGCAAGGTGGTCCGGTTGGTATTAAAGATATCCTTAAAAATACCGTTGATAAAATTGATGAATTATTCACTTCTGGAGATGCTATTACCGGGGTGACGACAGGTTTTAAAGATCTTGATGAAATTACGTCTGGTATGCAGACGTCAGATTTGATTATTGTTGCGGCACGACCGTCCATGGGTAAGACAACATTTGCAATGAACCTAGTGGAAAATGCAGCAATCAGAACAGGCAAGCCTGTATTAGTATTTAGTATGGAGATGCCGTCGGAATCGCTTGTGATGAGGATGATTGCGTCTTTAGGTCGGATTGATCAAACCCGCGTTCGTAATGGTAAGTTAGAAGAGGATGATTGGCCTCGTTTTAATTCTGCAATCAGTATGTTGGCAGAACAGAAATTATTTATTGATGATGGTGCAAGTTTGTCCCCATCTGAAGTGCGCGCTAGGGCTCGACGTATTGCCCGGGATCAAGGTGAAATTGGTATGATCATGGTGGATTACTTGCAGTTGATGCAGGTGCCTGGGGCTGAAAGCCGTGTGGCAGAAATCTCTGAAATATCTCGTTCATTAAAAGCATTGGCAAAAGAATTAGAGTGCCCAGTGGTAGCGCTTTCTCAGTTAAACCGTGGTTTGGAGCAGCGCCCCAATAAACGTCCGATTAACTCTGATCTGCGTGAATCAGGAGCAATCGAGCAGGATGCTGACGTTATAATGTTTATTTATCGTGATGAAGTGTATAACGAAGAAAGTGAAGACAAAGGTATTGCAGAAATCATTATTGGTAAACAGCGTAACGGGCCAATTGGTACAACGCGTTTAGCATTTGTGGGTAAATATTCTCGTTTTGAGGATTTGGCTCATGATGTTTATGGTGGTGGTGCCGAATATTAAAAGGCTAACCTTTGGAAGGCGAGGTGCTCGTAGAAAAGTGTTAAGCGGAGAATGCAAATGAGTCGTGGGACTTGTGCTGTGATTGACCTTTCTGCACTTCGACATAACTATGATGTCATAAAACAACGTGTTGGTGAAAGTAAGGTTTTGGCCGTTGTTAAAGCAGATGGATACGGTCATGGCATGACATCGATTGCAAAAGCATTGCCTCAAAGTGATGGTTTTGGTGTGGCAATTCTTGAAGAGGCATTGTTGTTACGAGCATCGGGCATTACGCAAAAAATTGTGATGTTAGAAGGTGCCTTATCGTTAGATGAATTAAAGCAAGCAAGTGTGTCGAATGTTGATGTTGTTGTGCATCAGCTAGAGCAAGTGGATGACATTGAGAAGGTGGGAGCTGAGGTGTTATCTGGCGGTGCTGCGTTAGGCGCGTCTCTTAATGTGTGGTTAAAAATTGATACTGGGATGCATCGATTAGGTGTAGATCCTTCTGATGTATTAAATGCATATCAACGATTGAGGCACTGTGCTTGGGTGCAATCGATAACATTGATGAGTCACTTTTCTTGTGCCGATGAAATAGGCTCCGTCGTGAGTGCTGCTCAGTACCGCATGTTTAATCAGTTGCATCAGGATCTTTTGATAGAACCTGCTTTCTCTGGACATGTGCTGCCTGCTAGTTTAGCTAATTCTGCGGGTATTTTTCAGGAGAGCCGGTATCACTTTAACTGGGTGCGGCCAGGGATAGCACTGTATGGCAGTAGCCCTATTGAAGGTCAATCAGCAGCAGACCTTGGATTGAAACCAGTGATGACATTGGTGTCCCGTATTATTGCGTTGAGAAATGTACCGCAAGGCGAAAGTGTTGGTTACGGGGCGAGCTGGACGGCAAAGGCGGATACTCAAGTGGCTATTGTTGCGATTGGTTATGGTGATGGATATCCAAGGCATGTTCAGAAAGATGCTCAGGTGTTAGTGAGCGGGCTTTTATGTGATGTCATTGGAAGAGTTTCGATGGATATGATTGCTGTTGATGTTAGTCATGCTAACTCTGTAGGTCTAAATGACTCTGTGACGTTGTGGGGTAATGGTTTGCCGGTAGAGCGTGTTGCGGAGTGGGCGGGGACGGTAAATTATGAATTATTATGTCAGGTGACCGATCGTGTTGATCATCGTTACCTGGATGTGCAGGGGTAGATTACATGCCTTGGTGGGCTTCGTTATATATCGCATTTATTTTGATGTCATTACCTTTTGGTTTGGTAACCATCCATCGTCTTGAGCAAGATTTGTTGCACCCTGTGGGAGGCTTGCTGTCTTCATTACTGAGTGTTTCATTTGTGATGAGTTATTTTTTGCCCGAGTTGTTTCCTTATCATGGCGTTCAGACATGGTTTTTGTTGATGTTTGTTTTGGGGTGGGATGGGTATAGTTACTGGCGGCTAAAAGATCGGTTATCAGAAGTTATAGAGCAAGCAGATGAATCAGTTGATATGCAAGGCACCTCATTTTTTGTCGGGTTGGCATTAATTTTACCGGCATATATCTGGGGTTTTTTAGTATGTATACGGGCAGTTGCTTAAGCATTGTTCTTATTAAGAGCTATTAAAGGTTATTAAAGGTTTGGTATGGCAAAAGCAAAGACTCGCTATGTGTGTACGGATTGCGGCAGTGACTTTCCAAAATGGGCAGGCCAATGCGGTGATTGTGGTGCGTGGAATACATTAACCGAATTTGTGCCTGACCGAGCCGGCCCGGCAGCCCGAAAAGGCTCTGGGTATGCGGGTGAGTCAAAAAAAGTAACTACAATGGCGGATGTGTCTATTGAGAATTGCTCCCGTACACCGACTGGGTTAAAAGAGCTAGATCGTGTGCTTGGTGGTGGTTTGGTGGATGGCTCTGTTGTGTTGATTGGTGGTGACCCAGGGATTGGTAAGTCTACTATTTTGCTGCAAACCATGACGTTTTTAGGCGCGAGTTCAACGGCGTTATATATTACGGGTGAAGAATCATTACAGCAGGTGGCGATGCGGGCTCGCCGTTTGGGATTAGCTCAAGATAAAATGCGGATTATGTCTGAAACCGTGGTAGAGAATATCTTGGCCACTGCAGCCAAAGAGCGCCCTGCGGTTATGGTTGTTGATTCTATTCAAACGGTGTATTCCGATGCATTAAGCTCGGCTCCCGGAGGGGTTTCTCAGGTTCGCGAGTGTGCTGCTGCTTTGGTGCGTTACGCAAAGCAGTCTGGCACGGCTTTGTTTTTGGTGGGGCATGTGACTAAGGAGGGAGCGTTAGCGGGCCCTCGTGTGTTAGAGCATATGGTAGATAGTGTGCTGTATTTTGAAGGTGAGCAGGATAGTCGTTTTCGTATTATCCGGGCGGTTAAGAACCGCTTTGGTGCGGTGAATGAATTGGGCGTTTTTGCGATGACAGATCGAGGTTTGAAGGAGGTGAGTAATCCTTCGGCAATATTTTTATCTCGGTATGAACACCCAGTGCCAGGCAGTGTGGTGATGGTAACGCGAGATGGTACGCGGCCATTGTTGGTAGAAGTGCAAGCCTTGGTTGATGACAGTCAGATGGGCAACCCCAGGCGCGTGGCGGTTGGTCTGGATCAGAATCGATTGGCTATGTTGTTGGCTGTTTTGAATCGTCATGGTGGTGTTGCGACAATGGGGATGGATGTATTTCTTAATGTCGTTGGTGGTGTGAAAGTTCTGGAGACTGGCTCTGATATGGCGGTGTTGGTTGCTGTGATGTCGAGTTTAAGGAACCTGGCGCTTGATAACCATCTTATTGTATTTGGTGAGGTGGGGCTGTCGGGGGAGATTCGCCCTGTGCCTAACGGTCAGGAGCGGTTGAAGGAAGCAGCAAAGCACGGGTTTAAGCGGGCGATTGTACCTAAGGCGAATACCCCTAAGGATTCGATTGATGGTATGGAGGTTGTTGGGGTGAGTTGGTTGTCTGAAGCGCTGGAGGCGGTGACCTAGTTTGGGTTTAGGTCATCGTACTTCCGCGGGTTTAGTCGTTATGGAAGCTATCTAAATCTGTATAAAGAGATAATGCTTCAAGTTCCCGTTCCAGCAATTCACTGTTGCCAGTATTGAGCTCCACAATACGACGTAGGTGAGAGGCGCTATCCACGTCCATATGCTCGCAGACCATGCCAATATGGTCATCTTCTACGTGGGTGATTTTCCCCTCGACCTCTATCTGCGTGTTGTTGTCAGATAACGTGAGTTTTAGGATAACTTCACCGCCGAGTTCAAGGGGAGCATTTTCTGGGCGTTGAATCAGCGCACCTTTAAGCGAAATATCGATCACTTTGGTATCCCATTGATCCTTTGGGGTGATCAGAGTTGCTATTGCGTCAAATTGTATGCGGGTAAAATGTCGCTTTTCGGTCATTGTGAGCACTTTTTGATTGGGAAGGGCTGGTCTGGAGCCCTTAAGCAAGTTTAAGATGTCGTTATCTTAATGGTAGACTAGAAATGCTTCAAATAAAGGGATATTGTCCGGAATTAGGTGTTGGGGGCTTTCACTGTAGTGATTGGTGGAGCTTTTCTTTACATGGAATAAGACAACAAAATAGCGAGAAAAGGATGAATATAAAACGTGTAGTTGCACAGGGCTTTGTGATTGTTCTGGTTGGATTGATTGCTGGGTGTGGTCAGTTAATGGTCAAGAGCAGTCAGGGGAAGGATATTACCTTGATTAGTCCGTTATATACGCAGGTTAATTTGCACCCTGATGAGCATAGAAAACGGTTGTATGCTCTTAATTTTCAGCAAGCAGGTCTTTTGCCGCTTTGTAGCGAAGTTGAAATACTGTCGATTAAAAAGAAAGCGATGAAGTTCCGTGTGAAATCAACAGGAGCAGAGTATGTATACTATACGCATCGGGCCATCAGTGGTGGGCTGGCTGCAAATATCCCTGAATATTTTGGGGCACAGTGTAATACGGATAATGTGAAGCGATTAAGTAAAATAGATAGAAAAGGTATTAAGATTGGCAAAGTGTTAAAAGGCATGACAAAAAAGGGTGTGGAGTATGCAATTGGATACCCACCAAAACACCGAACTCCCTCTGCTGAGATGGAAACATGGAGGTACTGGAAAAATCGGTATGCAACAATGACAGTAAGTTTTAACGAGCAAGGTAAGGTTGAACTTATCAAAGGCGGTAGCTGATGTTCTGGTGAGTTATTTTGAGCCACAGTTAATGCAAATAGAAAAGGCGCCGAAAGTAAAGCGTCTTTTCTATTTGCGGGTGAAGGATAAGTAACAAACATTAACCAAAAGTTGTCATCGGTAATGGTGGGACCGCAGGGTTTTTGGTAGAATTGCGCAACTTTTCGGTGCAGGTGTGGTCGAGAGCAAATGGAAGCTCTGAATCGGTAATGATTGTCCTTCTAGTTTATTGATTAATAAAAGTATTTTGTTGCTATCTTAGTTGTTGGTGGAGTTCCTGTATGGATGATAACGCTATCCATTTACATGTAAAGCAGTGGTATGCCTGGGCTCCCGGTGTCGAAGATGTTGATCAGTGGCGGCGGTGGGCTGACGGTTCGTTGATGTTTGCTATTGATGCAGTGCCTGCGCTGCCATTTATTAAGCCAATGTTACGTCGTCGGTTGAGTCAATTGAGCAAAATGGCAGTGAAGGCTGCTTTTGAATGCCTCAATAAAGAAAGTAATGATTTTATCGCAGATCGAACCGTTTTCTGTTCGCGTCATGGTGAATTAACAAGAACAGTGGGTTTGTTAGAGGCGCTTGCCAGTGGAGACGAGCTGTCTCCAACAGGGTTTAGTTTGTCGGTGCATAATGCTGCTTCAGGGTTATATTCAATCGCTAGGGGAGATACCGCACCTTCTGTATCGATCGCTGCGGGGCGAGACACGCTGATTGAGGGTGTGCGAGAAGCTGCCATGTTGTTGGCCGAGAGCGGAATCAATACAGTATTGGTGGTTGTGGCGGATGAACCGTTACCTTCTTACCTTCTTCAGTATGCTGATGAGAAGCAAGGCCCGTTTGCTTTGGCGATATTATTGTCAAAAGCTGATGTTGGTAAAGGGTGCTCATTTACGGCGTTGTATGACCAGCAACAAGACGTTGACTCAAAAGAACCTCAATCTTTAGAATTTATCCGGTTTATGTTATCCGGCTCAAACTCCGTGGTTATGTCTGGGGCTCGTTGTGATTGGCAGTGGCAGCAGAATGTTGAGATGCAAAATGTTTAGCCGGCTCAATTACTACTGGCGCTTGATAGCAACGGCTATCAGCTTTTTGATTTTTGGTTTAGGTGGTGTATTACTGAGCCTGACAGTTTTCCCTATTGTGAATCTTCTGATACGGGATCAGAAAAGACGAAAAACGGTTGGTCAGTATATAGTGCACTTGTCCTTTCGTTTCTTTATTGGTTTTATGAATCGAACGGATATCTTAGATTATGAAATTGTTGGTCGAGAAAAATTAGATGGACAGCCTTGTTTGATTCTCGCCAATCACCCTTCACTAATTGATGTTGTGTTTTTGATTTCATTTATGAAAAAAGTGGACTGTATTGTTAAGCAGTCGTTGTTGCGTAACCCGTTTACCGTTGGGCCGGTGAGAGCGGCTGGGTATATTGGTAATAGTGGCGCAGAGCGATTAGTTGACGATTGTGTTAAGAGCTTGGCATCGGGGAATTCCTTGGTGATGTTTCCTGAGGGGACTCGAAGTAAACCAGGGCAGCCCTTAACTTTTCAACGGGGTGCGGCCAACATGGTAGTGAGGGCCGAGTGCCCCATTCGACCAGTAACCATTAGCTTTAACCCCGCCACCTTAACGAAGGCTGAAAAGTGGTATCAGATACCATCAACAAAAACTAAAGTAGTTATTTGTGTTGGCGATGATTTGGATGTAATGCCATTGATTTCATCGGCACCTAATCAAACAATAGCGACAAGGCAATTGACCCGCTATTTAGAAGAATATTTTACTAAGGAGATAACAGCGAATGGCTGATTTAGCAGTAGAGATTAAGCAGCTTATTATTGAGGCTCTGGATTTAGAGGATATGACAATTGATGATATTAACAGTGATGAACCTTTGTTTGGGGATGGTTTAGGGCTGGACTCAATAGATGCTTTGGAGCTAGGGCTCGCATTAAAAAATAAGTATCAAATTACTATCGATGCGGAGTCTGAAAATACAAAGAAACACTTTGCATCTGTTTCAGCATTGGTTGCGTTTATTTCAGCAAATTCAGAAGGGAAGTAGGATGAAGACAAAAGAAGAGTTGTTTGCAGAATTACAAGATATTTTCGTAGAACTGTTTGAGCTAGATAAAGACGATGTGACGTTAGAGGCAACGTTATATGACGAATTGGATATTGATAGTATTGATGCGGTTGATTTGGTTGTGAAGCTAAAAGAAGTCACTGGAAAGAAAATTCAACCTGAAGAATTCAAAGCCGTTCGAACCGTCAGTGATGTGGTTGAAGCGGTATATGCACTTCAATAAAACAATTGAAACGCCTACCTACTATTAGTGCTTGAAGAAGTGACTCGATGTTATTAAAAGCGATCATTGGAATACTTGTACTTCTATACCCTGTGGCTGTTTATTTTGGCTTGCAGGTGTTTGAGGTGAAAACACTTGGCATTTTGTTGCTGGGGGTCGTTGTGGTGCGGATGTTTTTGTCGAAGGCGTCTGTAACCAAGCAACTGTTGGTGATTTCGGGTGGCGGAATTTTATTGGCTGGTATTATCGTGTTTACGAATGATGCGTTGTATTTGAAATTGTATCCCGTACTTATGAATGCATTGATGTTTTCAGTGTTTTTTACCAGTTTACTGAGGCCGCCTAGCGCCGTTGAACGTTTGGCCCGCATTCAAGAGCCGGAGCTGGATGCTCATGGTGTTGCTTATACACGGAAAGTGACCATGTTGTGGTGTGTGTTTTTCTTGATGAATGGGGCGATAGCGTTGTGGACAGTGTTTGTTGGGACAATGGCCCAATGGACGTTATATAACGGTTTTATATCCTATGTGCTTATTGGTGTATTGATGGCGGTTGAGTTTACTGTGCGTTTATGGGTAAAAAAACACAAAGGTGAAATGAATGCCTGAGGTTTTTTCCGTTGATGTTCGCGGCGTGAGGCGGCTTGGTAAGTTGTTTAGTGCTGTGCGAAGTGGGCATGAGTGTGTTGCGTGGTCTGACGATCGAGACGTGGCAAAGCGTGGCATTTCGTTTGCGCAATTTGAGCAGGACGTTGCCGCTTTGGTTGCGTACTTTGCTGTTGGTGACAATGCAGGGAAGAAGTGGGCATTATATTGTGAGGATAGTTATCAGTTTTTAGTCGGTTTAATGGCTATGCTACATAGCGATATCACTCCGGTATTGCCGATGAATATACAGCCAGGTGTGGTTGATACGTTAACTCGACGTGTTGATGGTTTTGTTTCTGATGTCAAGTTGTTATCTGATTCAGTGGTTTTGTTGCCTTTATCGTCAGATCAAGTTTTGAGCCCAAAAATAGTAGAGGCCTTACGGCGGGCAGCTGATTTTTCTGAACGAATGATAGAAATTTATACTTCTGGATCTACCGGTGAGCCAGAAGTGATTGTTAAGAAAATAGGTCAATTTGAAGAAGAAGTAATAACGCTGGAGAATTGTTGGGGGCGAGGCTTGGGGACGGCCGCAACTGTTGCGACGGTTTCACACCAACATATTTATGGATTGCTTTTTCGGTTGCTTTGGCCTGCTTGTACTGGGCGAACTTTCTTTTCTCGGCGTTTTGAATTTCCTGAAGATATGGCTGTTGCGATTAAACAGTTTTCAGGGTGTAAAAGTCAGTCGGTGGTGATTGTCTCTAGTCCGGCACATCTTAAGAGAGTGTCTGACAATGCGGGCCTTACCGGGGTGGGTGACATTGCCCCTGTTACATTTTCCTCAGGCGGGCCGTTGGCGTTTGATGCCAATATGCAATATCAGTTGATTACTGGTAGCCGAGTTACTGAAGTTTTTGGTAGTTCGGAAACTGGCGGTGTTGGCTTTCGCGTTATACCCCATGGGAGTAGCGAAATTGATAACAATCTACGCTGGGTGCCCTTTGAGGGTGTGGAGCTTTCACTTGTTGATGGCTTGTTGCGGGTAAAATCGAAGCACTGTGTTGCCGTTGATGATTGGTTTCAGATGGGAGATAAAGTTGAATTTCTTGACGATGGATTGTTTTTATTGCGAGGCCGAGCGGATCGTATTGCAAAAGTTGAAGAAAAGCGTGTATCTCTCAGTGGCGTAGAAGTGTTGCTATTAAAACATGACTGGTTAAGCGACGTTAAGGTGGTGGTATTAGAGGGGCGTAGGCAATGTTTAGGTGTCGTCGCATGTCTGTCGTCTGAAGGTGGTAAGGCGCTGGAATTACAGAATAAGCGTGCCGTAGTTAATGTGTTGCGAGAACATTTGGCCTCAGTGTTTGAGCCAGTTGTTCTTCCGCGAAAATGGCGTTTTGTGAGTGCGATGCCTATAAACGCACAAGGGAAGACAGTTGTCAGTGATCTCTGCTTGCTGTTTGATAAAGTGGATATTGAAAATGACCAATAAGTGTATTTATCCTGATGTTTTGGCAACGAATCATACCGATGACAGTGTGGTTTTGACATTGTTCGTGCCAGAAACGTTGTTGTATTTTGATGGTCATTTTGATCAGGCCTCATTGCTACCCGGTGTTGTCCAAATAGATTGGGCTGTGCATTTTGGACGTCAACTGTTTAATTGTTCAGGCGAGTTTTCCCACCTTGAAGTTATTAAATTTAAAGAAGTTATCTCTCCTAATCAGCAAGTAGTGCTAACACTGCAGTTTAAAGAAAATAAAAATAAGCTGTTATTCAGCTATCAGTCAGATAACGGCGCGTGTTCGTCAGGAAGGGTTGCGTTTGATCAAGAGGAGATCGTTAAGCATGGATAGCCAAGAAGGTATTCAAGTAGCTGTTGTTATTCCAGTGTATAACCATGGAGGTGCATTGGATTATGTTTTAGATCAGTTGGCGCCTTATAACTTGCCTTGTTTGTTGGTTGATGATGGTAGTGATGAGTCGTGCCGGCGTGTTATTGAGAGTGCGACAAAAGTAAGAGATTGGGTGACAAGCATACGTTTTTCGAATAATCAGGGAAAGGGTGCGGCTGTTACTGCAGGTTTAATGACGTTAGAGTTGCAAGGTGGTGTGACGCATGTAATGCAAATCGATGCTGACGGGCAACATAATTTGGATGATATCCCCACGTTTTTGAAAGCAGTCGAAAAAAACCCAGACGCATTAATTTTGGGACAGGCAAAGTATGATGAAACTGTACCCAAAGCGCGCTTGTATGGGCGTTATATTACACATGCGTGGGTCTGGATTGAAACACTCTCTTTTTCTGTAAAGGATACGATGTGTGGGTTTCGTGTGTATCCATTAACGTTAACAAATGATGTGATTCGTTCATCAAGTTTAGGGAGGCGAATGGCATTTGATACTGAAGTTGTTGTGCGTTTATTTTGGCGTGATGTGCGTGTTATTAATATTCCAACGTTGGTGCATTATCCCTACGATGGTGTATCTCACTTTTCTGCACTAACGGATAATCTATATATTAGTGCCATGCATAGTCGACTTTTCTTTAAAATGTTATTGAGTTTGCCTCGTTTGTTTGTGAAATTTGGTTTAAAGGGGATGGGTTTTGTCTCAAGAAAGTAATAGCGACAAGTCTGCATCATCAAATGTTACTTCCGAGAAACATTGGGCCTCAATAGAGGAAAGGGGTGTCTATTGGGGAATAACCACGATGGTGTTTATTTATCGGTATTTGGGGCGTTGGATTTTTACCTTAATTCTATACCCGGTAATAGTGTATTTTTTTATTGTTGGTAGAGACGCAAGGCGACATTCGCAAGAGTTTCTGTCGAGAGCGTATGCTTTTGATCCAGAAGCAAGTCCGTTTCAGCATTCGCCTTCGTTGTGGTCGAGCTTTCGGCATTTGCTATCATTTGGGAATTCCCTTATTGATAAAATTGCCTCTTGGTTAGGGCGAGTGTCTGTTGATTCCATTGAATTTAAAAATCGCCAGATTTTTCTCGATGTGGTGAAAGAGCAACGTGGCGGTATTATATTGGCCTCACATATCGGCAATATGGAATTATGCCGGGCGATGGGACAAAACCAGCATAAGATGAAACTCAATGTGTTGGTGCATACCCATCATGCAGAAAATTTTAACCGAGTATTGAGAAAAAGTAACCCTAATGTTACCGCTGAGCTATTGCAGGTAACGTCGGTTGGCCCTGATACCGCGATGATGCTGCAAGATAAAGTGGCTAATGGTGAGATGGTTATTATTGTCGGGGATCGATTGTCCGTAAGTACACCGGGTAGAAATATTCGATTAGATTTCTTGGGCAAACCAGCTTCGTTTCCCCAGGGGCCGTTTATTTTGGCAAGCCTACTTAAGTGTCCTGTTTATTTGCTGTTTTGTGTAAAAGAGAGAAAAGGTTTTAGTATTCACTTTGAGTCTTTTGCAGAGAGAGTTGTATTGCCAAGAAAAACCAGGGAAGAAGCGCTTAATGGTGTAACGGAAGCTTATGCAAGACGGCTTGAGTATTTTGCCGTGCGCTATCCTTTGCAATGGTATAACTTTTTTGATTTTTGGTATAAGCACTAAACCAATGCAGTGTAGTGTAGTGTAGTGCAGATGGTGTAGGAAAAAGAGTTTTTTATCTTTAGTAGCAGTGTTTTAGTAAAAGTTTTTCAGTGACAAAATTTGAATAATAGAAAATGTCGAGATAAATAATGAGCAGTGAAGAGAACAGCAATATGTCATTATGGAATAGCAAGCCGTCAACGGTAGTGGCTTTTGGCGGGCGGGAAGTGACCCTAGAAGAGGTTGTTGATATTGCCTACGGACGTTCGTTTGTAGAAGTTTCTGATGATGGTGAATTTCGGGAGCGTGTTATTAAGGGCGCTGAGTTTCTTGATAAATTATGGAAAGAAGATGGTGCTATTTACGGGGTTACGACAGGGTACGGGGATTCCTGTACCGTTGAGGTGCCACCCCACTTGGTACAAGAGTTACCTTATCACTTGCTGCGTTTTCACGGTTGTGGTTTAGGTAAAGACTTTACACCCAATCTGGCGATGGCAATTTTGGCAACTCGACTGTCATCACTTAGTCGTGGTTATTCCGGTGTAAGGATGGATGTGTTAAATCAGTTAGCTTTGTTGATTAACAAACGTATCGTTCCTGTTATTCCAGAGGAAGGTTCGGTGGGTGCTAGTGGTGATTTAACGCCGCTGTCTTATGTCGCTGGAGTTTTGGTGGCCGAGCGAGATGTGTTTTTTGAAGGGACTCAGCAAGCCTCAACAGATGTTTATGATTCCCTCGGCTTGTCTCCCATTGAACTAAAACCTAAAGAAGCGCTAGCAATCATGAATGGCACTGCGGCAATGACTGGCGTAGCCTGTGTTGCCTTTAAGCGAGCGGAATATTTGGCTAAGTTGACGGCGCGAATTACAAGTTTTGCATCCATTGCATTGGAAGGTAATGCTTACCATTT
>CAJXXT010000148.1 GCA_913063495.1 uncultured Gammaproteobacteria bacterium
TTCTGCTGAAAGGACTCGAATAACGGCTGAAGCAAATCAGCCCCACCTTGCTCGGCCATTTGAATAAGGTTTGACTCACCACGAACCACACACTCCTGCTGCTTACCTTCTTCATCAAAGGTTTTGGCCGCCATATCCACAGCCATTTCCATCATTTGATCCATTTCAACCTTATCGGCCCGCATATCTGTCAGTACTTGGCTTTTAATATCGTGCAACTCACTACCCGCAAAACGCTGATTGAGGTAGTTAGAAACCTGTTGCAGCTCACCCTCTTCATATTCTCGATCAGGGCAAATAATCCTATTTTGTACCTCACGCTCATTAAGCACCAAGATCACCAGCACTCGTTTTCCTGATAAGGGTAAAAACTCAACTTGCCGCAAACTGGACATTTCCTGCTTTGGAGCGACAACAATTCCCGCGAGCGAGGTCATATCAGACAAGACCTGAGAGGCTTTTTCTACTAATTCATGTGGGGTTTGATCCGAAGCCAACTGATGCTGAACTCGACCAACATTTTCCGTCGTCAGCGGTTCCATAGTGATCAATTTATCCACAAAAAAACGATAGCCCAATTCTGTGGGCACTCGTCCAGCAGATGTGTGCGGGGAGGTCAGCAGCCCTTTTTCCTCCAGCATCACCATATCATTTCGCACCGTCGCTGAACTCACTCGGCGCGTCAAATCTTGTAAGATACGCTTTGAACCCACAGGCATTCCATCATCAATATAACGCTCAACCAACGCTTTTAATACTTGAGATGCTCTGTCTTCTAGTGGGCTCATGTTTAGTCGCTGCTCTATTTTGTTGTACTTATTATTATGAAACCTATACAGAATACTATGGGGTCATTTTTTATGGTTCCAAGTCGCTGATGACGCTAGCGAATGTCCCCCGCATCGCATATCATCACAGACATGTTGGACTAACCGAATGATGCCCTATGCTTTCTCATATTAATATTTCAAATTTTGCCATTGTTGAATCTCTGGATTTAGACATCCCCAATAAATTGTGCGTAATTACTGGGGAAACAGGAGCCGGCAAATCCATCATGATTGATGCATTGGGCTTGGCGCTTGGGAATCGTGCAGATTCCGGCTCTGTTCGCCATGGCGCGGATAAAGCCGACATACTCGCCAGTTTTGATATTGAAACCAACCAGGCCGCGCAGAACTGGTTAAATCAACATGACCTTGATGAAGACGGTGAATGCATCTTACGCCGAGTAATTAATAAAGATGGCCGCTCTCGTTCATACATCAATGGCCGACCAACCCCGATGTCATCACTTAAGACATTAGGGGAAATGCTAATTTCTATACACGGCCAACATGAACACCAGGCACTGCTAAAAAAAGATACCCACCGCCACCTGCTAGATCAATTTAGCGGTCTCAACAAACAGGTAAAACAGGTTGCAGACACCTACAATCAATGGCAACAGCAGCAAAAAGCCTACGAGAGAATCAGAGATAACGCTAAAGAATTAAATGATCGAGTGGATTTATTACGCTTCCAGTTAGGTGAACTAGAAGCATTAGATTTACAGCTCAATGAATTCGCTCAGTTAGAAAAGGAGCACAAACGGCTCTCAAACTCCGAGGGCCTAATCAACCAAGGCCACCAAGCGTTACAAGCGCTATCTCTTGGAGAAAGCACGGCCCTAGATGCCGTTGCCAGCATACTTCAGCTTGTCACCGAAATGCGACAACAAGATGAAAACCTATCGGAAACTACAGACCTAATCAGCAGTGCAGAAATCCAATTACAAGAAGCTGCAAGCAACCTTCAACATTATGTGGAATCCCTAGAGATAGACCCTGAGCGTTATCAGTGGGTTGATCAACGCATCGCCAGCGCGCACCAACTTGCCCGCAAACATCATACAACCCCGAATCAGCTACCAGAGCTTCAGCAAGCTCTCGCAGAAGAGTTAATGTCCATTGAAGGGGGCGATGAAAAAATAGAGCAACTATTGGCTCAAGCAACCACTAGCCAAGCTGCTTTTATGGAAAAGGCCCAAACCCTCAGCAAAAAGCGCCAACAACAAGGTAAAAAACTCAGCAAAATCATCACCCAACAAATCCAAACACTGGGTATGCCGGGCGCGGTGGTTAATGTCATTGTAGACGCCCTAACTATAGAGCAGGCAAACGCCAACGGCATCGACTCCGTTGAGTTTCACGTGCAAACAAACCCAGGACAACCGAGCAAACCCTTATACAAAGTTGCCTCCGGAGGCGAGCTATCACGTATAAGCTTATCCATTCAGGTTGCATGCGCCGCAAAAAGCAACGTTGCCACGTTGATTTTTGATGAAGTAGATGTCGGTATCGGCGGGGCCGTCGCTCAAGTTGTTGGGGAGCTATTGAAGCAACTGGGCAATGAGAATCAGGTCATCTGTGTAACACACTTGCCACAAGTAGCAGCACAAGGGCACCATCACCTACACGTCAACAAACAGACCAGTAAAGACACAACACACACTGATATTAACTCATTATCACAAGATGAAAAAATCACCGAAATAGCCAGAATGCTAGGAGGGTTATCAATTACTGAACAAACCCTGGCTCATGCAAAGGAATTGATCAGCGAGTCACAATGTTAATTAGGCGAACCTTCCTGAAGAGCGGTATAGCTTGAGGGCTAGCCTATTAATTTAGGGTTTGGCCTTCACATACAAAACAAGGCTATGATCAACCAATTCATAGCCACGCTCTTCTACCAATTTTTTCTGTAACCGCTCAATTTCATCATCATGGAACTCTATGATCTCTCCAGAGTCCATTACTACCATATGATCATGATGTTCATCAGTGGCCATTTCGAACACTGAATGGCCATTATCAAAATTATGGCGAACTACCAAACCAGCTGTCTCAAACTGTGTTAATACACGATAAACAGTTGCCAAGCCAACGTCTTCATTTTTATCAAGCAACGCCTTATAAACATCTTCAGCACTCAAATGTTTAACGTCTTTTGCTTCCAAAATCTGAAGGATTTTTACTCGCGGCAACGTCACTTTGAGGCCAGCGTTACGAAGTTCTTGGTTGTCCATAATAGTAAAACCTAACAGTAGTAAAACGTAGTAATAATATGTAGTAGCATAACCTGGCAGAAAAACTTAAATTCAATTTGAGATATCGAATTGTGTTGTGATCACCAGATAAAGTATGATGCTTGTTGACCGGAACCTTAGAGGAATTCTACACCATATGCAAAAGTTGATTCGAATTTGTTTAATCGCCAGTGTATTGGCCCTTACAGCGTCGATTAGTGCCTGTAGTACCCTACGATTCCCAGGGGTATTCCGTATCGATATTGGCCAGGGAAACATTATTAGCGAGGGCTCTAGAGAAAAGCTCAAACTAGGCATGACACCTCGTCAAGTTGAGTATGTACTTGGCAGCCCAGTGATCAAAGATCCACTTCATCCAGGCCGTTGGGATTATGTTTATAACTACGAAAGTGGCAAAGGCGGCTTTGTTGAAAACCGCTTAACTCTATATTTTGACAGCGAACGTCTACAAAAAATTGACGACTCTCAGTTTAAAAGCCCCGATGCTGTTCAGGAAGACCTAAAAGGTCAAATCAAAAAGTCCCGAGGCTAATGACGACCTTGAGACTAAAAGCCTTGAAATGAATATAACTAACCTTTTTCTCGCTTAGCTTTTGCTTCTGCCGCCCGCCGCTTACGAACCTCTTTAGGATCTGCGATTAGCGGACGGTAGATTTCCACCCGCTCCCCTGCCTCCAACACCCTCTCCTTTGGCTTACGTTCGGCCTTACCGAAAATGCCCATAGGAGCGCTCTCCACGTCCAAACCGGGAAACTTATCCCCAATATTTGATTGTACTGCAGCGTCAAACATTGATGTCCCCTTCTGTACATTAAATGTAACAAGCTCCTGTCGATCCGGTAGCGCATACGCCACTTCCACCTGAATCATTTCTTCTGACATTTTTACACCTTTGACCGATTTTATGCCTTTAGCTAAGAACACTTGCGCCGACATATTCGCCAGCGCGCTTACCCTTACTCTATTCAAAAGAGTTTTATGTATTAATAAACCTCAACCAAGTCTCTACCGAGTTATACATAACAATTGCAATACCAATGGGTGCCACGATTCGAATCATGATAATCCAAACATTAAATAGCGCAAAGTTTTTCATAGCCACTTCTTTCACAACGTGGCTTCGACGCATAATCCAGCCAGCAAATATTGCAATCAGCAGCCCACCAAGCGGCAACATAACGTTGGTTGTTAATTTATCTAAAAAGTCCAACAAGTCAGACCCCAAAATTGTCACATCTGACCATACATTTTGAGACAACGCACAAGCAATACCTAACAACCACACGGGAATACCCACCACCAATGCTGCTTTTATACGAGAAAATCCCGCTGTTTCAACCATCCAAGCGACTGCAGGTTCAGCAAGGGAAATAGCGGATGTCCACGCGGCAAAACTCACCAGAATAAAGAACACGCCTCCCAACACAATGCCGCCAGGCATTTGACTAAATGCTACAGGTAAGGTCTGAAACATTAACGAAGGGCCTACCGCCGTATCTAGCCCGTTAGCAAATACTATAGAAAATATCACCAAGCCAGCCACTACCGCCACCAATGTATCCAAAACACCAATGATCACAACGGTTTTCCCTAACGAGTGCTCTTTGGGCATGTAGGCCCCATAGGCCATTATTGCCCCCATACCTAAACTAAGTGTAAAAAAGGAGTGCCCCAGAGCAGACAATACCGCATCAGCTGTTAACGCCTCAGGGTTAAACTTAAACAGGAAAGAAACCGCCTCTCCAAAGGACCCGGTTGTCGTCGCATAACCCAAGAGCAAAATTAACATGACAAACAGCGCAGGCATCAGGAACTGTACCGCCTTTTCCAAACCTTTATGAATACCTCCAGCAACAACGGTTAACACCATCACCATAAAAAGACTGTGCCACAGCACTGTCTCCACAGGATCAGACACAAAAGCGCCAAACTGACTAGGAATATCCGTCTGATCCAATAACCCTCCACCGATGATTTTACCCGCATAAGCCATAGCCCAACCGGCAATCACACTATAAAAGGACAAAATCAACACACCCGCAATAGCCCCCAACCAACCAATACCACCCCAAAACTTACTGGCATCAGAGGATTTTGCTAGTGTTTTCATGGTATTAATCGGACTTTGACGTCCTCTTCGACCCAGCATCACCTCAGCCAACATCACCGGAATACCTATAGCGGCAACAAATACCAGATAGATCAGTACAAATGCACCACCTCCGTTCTCCCCAGCCATGTAGGGAAATTTCCAAATATTCCCCAACCCAACGGCAGACCCCGTTGCAGCCAGAATAAACGTCCAACGATTTTGCCAGACACCATGAATGGATTTGTTTTCTGCCATGAAGATCCCTTATTCACCTAAATTCATCTACGTTCAATAGAGGGCAATTTTGCTTACTTTTTACCAGGACTACAAGTGTCGTTAAGCGCATATACTAGTGAAACTGATGGAGAAACTGTTTTAGCTCAGTAATTAGCAAAGGCTGCCGCAAATTAGCGCACCAACAAACAACCTCGACCACGACTCCAATTATAAGTAAGGCCACTATACAGATTTCGAAAAACGCACATTAAACATCAGTGAAAATAACAACGGAATGACAATCAGGGTTAATACTGTAGACACCAGTAATCCAAATATAATGGTAATCGCCATCGGTTCCCACATCGGCCCACCACCAAGCCACAATGGGATCAAACCCAACACCGTTGTAAACGTCGTCAATAGAATCGGGCGAAGCCTTGACTGACATGCATTAATTATCGCATCTGGCCAAGCATGCTTGAGTTCTTCATGTTCTTGATTCATTTTGTCCAGCAATACAATCGCATTATTAATCACAATTCCGGCCAAAGAAATTACCCCTAACATTGTCATGAAACCAAAATACGACTTTGCAGCAAGAAGACCAAAACTTACCCCAATTAATGCTAGAGGAATGGTCATTAAAATAATGATAGTTCGGCGAATACAATTAAATTGAGCCATCAGTAAAATACATATGACGAACCCTGCAATAGGTAACTTCTCACCGATAGATTCATTCGCTTTGCCAGAAGACTCTGCTTCACCACCAAGCTCCCAACTGTAGCCGGGGGGCCAATCTTTAGACACCTCAACAAGCCAGGGAACTAATTCGGCATTGGTTGCACTTGCGGTAACACCCTCACGTAAATCAGCAGATATAGCGACAGTTTTTGCACCGTTGCGGGTAAATATTTTGGCCGACTGAAACACCAATTCTGGATCCACTAACTGAGAAATAGGGACACTTACACCCTGATTATTCAAAACACCGATCGACCCTGCAGAATCATAATCACGATCTCCTGCGTGCTGGGATCGCATCACAATGGGTATAATCGTGTCGTTTTCTCGAAATTCCGTTAGGGTAATACCGCTAAAAGCCGTTTGCAGAGATGTCGCCACATCAGAATGCGTAACCCCTGCCCGCTGCGCCCTCTGCGGGTCAATATTAACTCTAACCTTTTTCTGAGAAAGCCCCCAGTCATCTTGAATATTGACAGTACCATTCAACGTTGCCAATTTTTGTTTGATTTTATCGGCAATGGCAAATAGTTTTATTTCATCACTACCCGTCAGCCGCACACCTAGTGGATGTTTTACTGAGGTGCCATTTTCCAATTTTTTAATGGTATACTGCCCATCAATTAGGTTATCGAATAAGTAGTTATCGACCTGTTGAATCAGCTCATCCACCAACACTCCTCCCTCACTGGTATTAATCAGTAAAAAAGCATAGTTACTTGAAGCGGGCTTCGGTGAATGGGTTAGTACAAATCGAACACCTCCATTACCAATAAAACTGGTCACATCCTTAATACCGCGATCTCTCCCATCTTTTCTAGAGCCTTCTTCTGAATTATCAACAAGTAATTCTTGGGAAAAATACGCCTCAATCTCTTGTAAACGTTTTGCCGTGTACGTTAATGGAGTCCCAAGGGGAAATTCAATCTCCACCGTAAATACGGGATCCGTTTTCGGTGGAAAGAATATCTTTGGCACCCACCCAAGCCCCTTCATAGCAATCAAAAATATAAACACAACCACTACAAGACTGATCAAGCGCTGACGTAATACTGCATGAAGGAAAACCAAATACCAACGGGTAATCTTTGCAAAAAAACCACCTCCAGAATTAGCACCCTTTGCCTGTTTGATTTTTATAAATAACATACAAAGTAGCGGGATTAACGTTAGTGCAACCGCCAAAGAACATAACAACGTGATAGTCACTACCTTAAAAAGGGGCGCGGTATATTCCCCAATGGCACTTTCCGCCAAATATATAGGTAAAAAAGCAGCTGACGTTGTTAATGATGACGTTAACAATGGAACCTTTAACTCATTGGCAGCCGAAAGTGCCGCTTTCTCTCTTTCAATACCAGCCTCAATTTTCACTAAAATGCTTTCAGCCATTACGATCGCATTATCCACTAGCAAACCCAAAGAGATCATCAACGCCGCCAAAGATATTTGATCAACCCCAATATCAAACAGAGACATCATAAAAAATGCACTCGCCATCGTCACCGGAATCAACGTTGCAACAATAATCCCCGTTCGTAACCCCAGAAAAGCCAACATTACCAATGTCACAATAACCACAGCTTGCAGCAAATTACCCAAAAAATCATTTACGGTTTTATTGACAATATCCGACTCCATCGTCACTTTATGAAAATCAATACCAACGGGGTAACTCATCACAAGATCGTTCATTTTCGCTTCGACCTTCGCACCTAGATCAACGACATTCCCGCCTACACGCATGGCAACCGCAAGACCAATGCCCTGCTCACCATTAAAACGCACCTTGCTTTTTGCCGGATCCACATAACTTCGATACACATTAGCGACATCTTTCAAAGCAATAACATCATTACTTTCGGGAAGTTTAATTAACGTTGAACGCAATTCATCTATAGATTCAAAGTTTCCAGATGGTTCAAGTGAGATCGTCTCGTAGGTTGTATAGATTTCACCACCCGGATTAATAATGTTACGACTCGACAATGCACTCGCAAGCTGCTGTGGTGAAATTCCCATTTCATTAAGACGGCTAGGTTTATATTCCACATAAATCCGCTCTTCTTGAGCACCTAAAATATCCACTTTTGCGACATCATCAAATAACAACAATTCGTCCCGAATATTATCAACAATATCTTTTATTTCTGCATAACTAAAACCATCTCCGGTTATCGTGTAAACGATCCCAAACACATCGCCGAATTCATCATTTACAATGGGGGAAGACACCCCCTCAGGTAAGTTACGTTCAGCTTCCTCCACTTTACGCCGCAAACTATCCCAAATAGGTCGCATATCCGTAAAACTCTCTCGAATATTGACAATAATGATAGATACACCGCTTTTATTCTCACTACTCACGTAATCAAGCTCGGGCATTTGGCGGATTTTTTCTACTATTTTTTCACTCACCAGTTCTTCAACACGCTCTGGGCTTGCGCCCGGAAAATAAGTAATCACCTGAGCAGCTCGAATAATAAAACCCGGATCTTGAGCTCGCGGAATATCCATATACGCCTGTATGCCCGCAATAAACATCACGACAATAATAAGCAGGGTAAACTGACGTCGTTCTAACGCTATCTTGGTAATATCCATCGTCATCCCCTAACTTATAATGGCTGTGCGACTGTAGAAGAATACTTTACCCGCATTCCGTCATACAACTGACGAACCCCCTTGGATACAACTACTTGCCCGACCTCCAACCCCGACCTGATTAATAGGTCCCCCCCGGTAAACGGGCCTATTGTTATTGCCGTCTTAACCAAGCTTGCGCTGCCATCTCCATTGTCATTAACCACATAAACAAACGTATCCTCCCTCTCCGCTTGAATCACATGCATCGGCAAATACACATTTTCCCCACCGCCGTTACCAAGCTCAACTTTAAAAAATACAATCGCAGCCATACCCGGTAATACTGGTGCCTCAGACTTAGCTAAAGCCACCGTCACGGGGTAAGCTGTTCCTTTTGCATCAACACCAACTTCAGTCACCACCGCTTTAAACTTCTGCCCCGTAAATGCATTAAATTGCACAAAAACTTCATCACCATGCTTCACTCGTGAAATAAACGTTTCCGAAACAACTGTCTCAACTTTTGTTGTGTTCCCACAATTAACAATAACAACCGTACTTCCTGCGCTAACATTCTCTCCAGACTCAACTTCAGAATTGGCAACCAAACAATTATCTTCTTGGTTTACCAAGCGGGTATAACCTAAACGCTGCTCAGCCAACGCCAAGGCATTTTGCGCTTGACGAACCAATGCACTGGCAGCTTCACTACCTGCCTGGGCATTATCAAGTTCCGTTCTTGATGCCGTTTCCGTTTCATATAGGGACTTTATACGACCATAATTAGCCGAAGCGTTGCGGGCTTCAGCCTTGGCTTGGCTTAACGCCGCCTGTGATTTTTGCAGCTCCAATTGATAATCTGATGGGCTAAGTGTCGCTATCAGCTGCCCTTTCTTAACTTTCTCTCCTACCGCTACATTTAACGTTTGTACCTTACCTGCGATACGAAAACTTAAACGTGATGTTAGACCGGCTTTCGCAACACCAGAAAATTCATAGTATCGCTGTTGTGCAGAATAAGCCGTTGTTAACGTAGCAACAGGTCTTAATCGCTCCACTTGCACTTGTTGCTCTGGCTTGTCACAACCACCCAATGCCACAGTTAAACCCATTATAAATGGCAACAGCGTCGCAATTTTTGTAATTTTCATGGTGCTACTCCTGTATTCGCTGAGGCATTAGACGAGTCATTAAACATAAGTGAATAAATCCCTTGAGGATCATTAAAGTAGAAGAAATAACCGATTGACCGCTGATAACGCATATAGTCATCCAAATAGTCATACACCGCATTGGCAGAAGATCGTTCCGCTGCAAACACCTGATTTTGTGCATCCAAAAAATCAACAATAGAAACGGTACCGCGCTCATAAGAATCTCGCACCATTTCATAGTTTTTCTTTGCTGCCACAAGCGCATTTCCCGACAGTTCAATGCCCGGATAACTTGCAGAAAGTTGATTAAATGTAGATCTCACCCGCTGTTTAACGCCATTTTCTAACGACGCTTTTTGATAACGTAACTTATAAATTGCATTGGATTGCTGAGCCACTTCCGCATATCGCTCACCACCACTGTATAACGGTAACGTAAACACCACGGCTATACTGGCATCAGTATCATTGATACCAACGCCCTGAGGATAATTGTCGCCATCACCATTCTTATCAATATGCTCCTGAATCGTTGCTTGCAGGGTTATATCAGGCACATAGTATTGCCTCTTAACCCCTTTCAGTAAACGTTCCTGCGCGGCAATTACCGCATTAATACTTTTTAACTCTGGGGCATGTGTCACCGCATAGGCTTCGCTTCGATTTGCAAAATCGACTAACGCTGAGGGACCTGTTAAATAGGTCGATGTTACCTTGCGATTAAACTCAAAGATGGCATGTTGTTTATCAATCATCTCTATCACAAACGGTGTATTCAAGGGGCGATTTAACAACTGATTGATTTGTAAAAGGCTGTTTTCATACGTTGACTTTGCATTTAGCAACGAACGTTTATTATCGGCTTCTTGGCTTTGCCAACGATAAATTTCTGATTTTCTCGCCACACCCGCCACGACTCGTCGCTTTGCTCTTTTTAAGTTTGCTTCCGTTAAACGTAAATTACTGGTTTCAATTTCAATAAGGCTCTTCGCTCTTAACCCGTTAATATACGCCAGAGTTGCTTCCTCTATGACATCCAGTTCGGTTGTTAGCAAATCGCTCTCTCGAGATTTTTGCAATAGTTCCTGTGCTGATACATTTGACCAAGCCGCCTCATTATAAATAACTTGCTGCAAGGTCAGCGACGCAGAAAGGTCACGCTCTGCATTACTGCCATTGCTAAACGTCGCTCGATCATTATCAATCACGGTTTGTTGTAACCCCAATGAGAGCTGCGGCAAGCGTTTTGCTTTTGCAACATCAACATCAGACTGACCAACCGCTAACGTTCTACGCTCGATTTTCAAATCCAAATTATTTTCAAGAGCAGAGTTAGCCATTTGTGACAGCGAAAGGTGAGGTGAAGATGCTAAAGCGGAGTTAACTATTTTGGCGTTTTTAAGGGTCTTCCAGGTCAAATCTAAACCCAACACATCCAGCGTTTGTTGATTAATATATAACTGATGATCGATCGCCAAGTGCACACTTAACTCTTCTGCCGGAATGCCATCAAGAATATCCTTGATATTTAATGCAACTCTACGTCGCTCCCGTCGAAACGTATTTTCATGGCTATATACAGCAAGGAACCCATACTCAATAACCCGATTATCTTGCATTGCAAACGCTGGAATTTTTCGTTTTAACAACGCTTTACCAAGCACTGCTAATTGCTTCTGGGATAACCTTTCATTAGGCAATAAATACACCGCATCATTTTTGGTAATTACCTTGTCAACGTCTGAAAGTATACTGTCAACATCACCAGAATCAGCAACAAACAAAAAATCAATACCGTCTTCTTTTACTCGCTCTTTGGCTGACTCAAGCATACGACGAAATTCTGCAATCTCTGTCATCGAAGCATCACCTATAACGGCCAATGTCTTGAATGGTGCAACTTCACGATACAACAAGACATCTTTTAAAAAAGACTTCTCATGTTGTATATACGTTAGGTTGTGTCGCCCGCTTGTTTTTCCTTTTTTTGGTACCGACTGTATATCGCTATCCAAAAACAAAGTAGCAATTGTCGGTTTTTTCAAATGCATTGTATTAATTGCAACATGACTAGCAACTAGCCCATGAGCAACAACTATATCAATGTTCTCATCATTCTCGGCAGCTAAAAACACCTGCCGTATAGTTCTTAGCGCCCAACCACCATCATATTTTTTACCACTAAAGAAGTTAACAGTATACTCCCCCTCTAACAAACCCCTGATTTCCGTTTGTAATAGGGCCAGATGCTTCTCAGAATTTTCACTTTTCCCGTCGGTAACAATGGCTATATTCACCGTTTTTTCGATGCCATTTTCCGCAAAAACAACATCGAAAAAGAACATATTTATTACAAAAACAAATAAGCACACCCTAACGATATATCTTTTAACGTCTTTAACAATACCCATATACCAATCCACAACATTCTCCTTAGGGGAACAATTTATTTACGCTGCATAGGTAAGTCTTTATAAGCAAGCGCCTGCATAGAAACGCTAAAATCATTTTCACCACTTTGCTGAAATTTCACATAGGCTGGCTCATCAGTTTTCATCCAAGCATCGTGAAATGTACTACCATCTCTCATTTCTTTATCAGCATCAATTAACTTACTTAGCGTCACGTATACAAAGATTCCCGCGGTATTTAGTAGCTGTGACGCTTCTGCCTTATAGCGAGGAAAAGATACAACAACATTATCCATAGCCGCACCTTCCCGCGCCAACAGATCCAATTGATGGTGTTGGTAATTTGCACTGAGTAACATAAGTTTTGTGTTTGACAGCTGTGTTATCCCCATTGTAGCTGGTTGATATAACGCAACAAACACCGCATCGGACTTTTCGAACACAGCGGCATGCTTCTGAACTTTATCGCTTGCAACACTCTCTGCCAGTAATGGGTCAACGTATACGCCTCCTTGCATCAAACCACCAAAATCTTGCCAACTGCGAGAAAATTCTTCCACAGCATCCTTTCCATACGCATCTTCCGTTGCTATATAGGACGCTGTTTTGATGCCTTTCTCAAAAGCATATTTTGCCAATACCTGAGCATCTTCTCGATTTCTCACGTAAAAACGATAGAACTGGTTTTTTGCTAATGGCATTAGCATCGAAGACGATAATGTTGTCACCATGATGGGTCTACGTGACACACCCGCTACGTCCACTAACCGATCTAAATTCCCAGCCAAGGTTGAACACACATCACTGTAAGCACAGATAAAATAATCGGTTCCTGACTTAAGGTGCGCAACAATCGTTTGTTCAAAATGGCTGTTGTAATGATTTTTATGGTCAACAAACTCCAAATGATATCGATTAGATACATTGGGATTATTGATAAGAAAGCTTCCAAGAGATAACTTAACTTGTTGAATGTCTTCTAGCCGTTTCCCCAGTTGATTGTTAATCGGGAAAAGCAGAGTAATATTCGTTAACGCCGTTTGATTATACTCTTCAACTGTTTTGACATACTTGTCATAAACATAATACGCGCACATCCCCATAGAGGAAAAGGCAATGGGTAGATATAACATGATAAATTGATGACGAATGATATAGGGTAGATGTGCTTTGCGCTCTTGTTTAATAATTTCCCGGTGCTTCCAAAACAACCACCACATAACAATAGCCAGTACCATGGATAGACAGGCGGCCAGAAACGCCGTCATATACACATAATCAATATACTTGTCAGAGAAGATGTTCAACACTATGGATATCAGCGCTACGGGGGCGTATATGATAAACAACATATGGTAAGAGCGATGAACCAGGCCCTCCTTGTGATCTCCTGCCCCATTCTCTTTAGACTCTACTGAGGATCGAGTGTGTTGCTCACCTGACATACTTTTTATCCAAAACAATTTGATTCGGTTATTCTAGCCACTAGTATGCACAATACAATCATTTACCACATGAACAGCAAGAGAAAAACGGACTCTTGCCATTCCTACATCATCCTTACATCACTCAATTAGGGGTTTATCAATGAAGACCATTTCAGCTATTTTGCTTACAACGGCTATAGCCCTAAACGGATGCACATCCAATATCGTTAAACCCACAGAATTTGGTGGTTTTTTAACCGAATACACCCAACTCCAAAGCACTGCATCTGCCGATGGATCTGACACTTTACGTTGGGTAAGCCCTGATTTTACGCCGAGCAAGTATTCAAAAGCACACTTCAGCCCAGTTATATTTCACCCAAAACCGAAGATATCAGAGCAAGTTAGCAACACAGCTCTCAACGATATATTGGTTTATTGCGACCAAAAAATACGCCATGAGGCAAAGCTCGCAGGTTTACTGAACAACCCTGATAAGAAGCGGGCTGTTTCAATTAAAATGGCAATCACTGGTGTAAAGATATTCAATGAACCATTGAAACCCCGTGAAATCATCCCAATACGCCTTGTAATGGCAGGGGCAGGTGCGGCCATAGGGTTTAGAGACCGTAATATCGATGTCTATTTTGAGATAATTGGAGAAGACTCCTTAACTCAAGTGCCATTATTCAGCATTGTTCACAAAATTAACGGCGAACAGTTGGATAGTAAGTGGGATCAAATGGAAGCGAAACACATTCAAAAAGCATTTGATCAGTTTTCAAAAAAATCTATAGCCGCTCTTGCCAAACA
>CAJXXT010000149.1 GCA_913063495.1 uncultured Gammaproteobacteria bacterium
TGAAAAGCAATTTCATCAATAACACCAATAATATCCGCTATTTTCTTACTACTATCACGAATCTTATCCATGGCATCGACCGCCTTAGCCACTACTGCTCCACCTTCCTCGGCTTTGGATTGTGTACCAATCGCCAGCTCATTGGCACGCTGTACATTGTCAGAACTTTGCTTCACTGAGCTGGTCATTTCTTCCATACTGGCAGCAGTTTCTTCCAATGACGACGCTTGCTCTTCCGTTCGTTGACTTAAATCCGTGTTACCTGCCGCGATTTCTTCAGAACCACTTAACACTTGAACCGCTGATTCATTGATCTCGCCAATAATATTGGTTAATTGGTCAATGGTTTTATTGGCATTATCTTTTAGCCCAGCAAAATCGCCTTCATATTCTCCCGTCATTTGCTTGGTAAGATCACCTTCCGCCATCGCGCCAAGGACACCACCTAAATCAGCCAATACCGATTCACATACTCCAACCAAGTTATTTAACCCAGTGCTCACGTTCTTAAAGAATCCTTTTTTATTGGATTCATCCACTCGAGCAGACAGGTCTCCCATACTGGCGGAAGACACTAGATTGTCTATTTCCTTCTGGATCGCCACTTCTTCCGTACGATCCATCCATTCCACCACCGTACCTAGACGAGTACCGCTATCATCTTTAATTGGATTAGCAATAACCCGCAGCGTTCTACCTCCTAATAAAAACTCGGAATCCAACGTTGCACTTTGTCGCTCTAACAACCCTCGCTGATGGGCCGGGTTTTTATGGAATACATCAATATTAGCACCATCCAATGTATCAACAGAGAACTGTGGCAAATCCGTTCGAATATCAGACTCTGCATTACGCATCATCGCCACTACCGCATCATTCATATAAATAATTTCAAGATTAGCATTCGCAACCATGACATTGGCGGTAACATTATCCAGCGCTTGTTTAATCCGAGCATTTTCCGCCGCCAAAGCGTCATCTGCTTCTTGCTTCGCAAGCACCTCGGTTAGATCAGACCACTCAACCACTGTATTTAACCGCTCTCCATCTTCACCAAATACCGGTGTAGCGGTAACTTTCATAATACGAGGGCCTACATTGATGTTGGCAGAATACGTATCTTTTAAACCATCTAACATACGACGCTGATGGGAGGGGTCTTTATGGAAAGTATCAATATTGGTACCTATAAGACTTCGAGCATCAAAGTTTGGCAGTGCCGTACGGATATCTGCCTCAGCACTACTCATCATACGAGTAACCGCTTTATTCATATACATGATGTTGTAATCTTTATCCGCCATCATCACGCTGGTATTACAGACCTCTAAGGCATTTTTCACTGCCAAGGATTCATTTGCAATACGTTGCTCTTCTTGTTCCTTCGCCAAACTGGCAGTAAGGTCTTTCCATTCCACCACGGTATTAATACGCTCACCTTGTTCATTGAGAACCGGTGTGGCGATAATTTCGACCGTTAATATGCCCACTTCAATTTGTGTTCTGTAGGTGCTAGTTAACTTATCCAACATGTTGCGTTGGTGAGATGGGTCTTTATGGAACACATCAATATTAGTGCCCATTAAGGTGCTGGCATTAAAGTTCGGTAGCGCTTCTTTAACCTCCTTTTCGATACTGGACATCATGGTGGTCACTGATTCATTCATAAACATGATGTTGTAATCTGCATCCGCCATCATCACGCTGGTGCTACACACATCTAAGGCATTTTTCACCGCCAAGGACTCATTAGCAATACGTTCTTCTTCTCGCTCTTTAGCAAGAATTGCAGTGAGATCTTTCCACTCTACTACCGTATTAATACGCTCACCATTGGCATCAAGTACCGGGGTGGCAATAATTTCAATCGTTAAAGCACCCACTTCAATACTGGTTTGATACGTACTGGTTAACTTATCCAACATACCCCGTTGATGAGACGGGTCTTTATGGAACACATCAATATTGGTGCCCATTAAGGTGCGGGCACTAAAGTTCGGCAGCACCTCTTTCACTTCTTTTTCGATACTAGACATCATGTCTGTTACAGATTCATTCATAAACATGATGTTATAGTCTTTATCTGCCATCATCACGCTGGTGGTACATACCTCTAGCGCATTTTTCACCGCCAAGGCCTCGTTAGCAATACGCTCGTCTTCTCGCTCCTTCGCCAAGCTGGCAGTAAGGTCTTTCCACTCCACTACCGTATTAATACGTTCACCATTAGCATCAAGTACCGGGGTCGCAATAATTTCAATCGTTAAAGCACCCACTTCAATACTGGTTTGATACGTACTGGTTAACTTATCCAACATGCCCCGTTGATGAGACGGATCTTTATGGAACACATCAATATTGGTGCCTATTAACGTACTGGCATTAAAGTTGGGGAGAACTTCTTTCACTTCTTTTTCGATACCAGTCATCATGTCTGTTACAGCACCGTTCATAAACATGATGTTGTAATCTTTATCTGCCATCATCACATTGGTGGTACATACCTCTAGCGCATTTTTAATGGCTAGTGCTTCATTATCAACTTCTCTTCTGGCAATCAAATTATCTCGCATCTTCGCCATTGAAAGCAGAACACCCGTGGCATTTTGACTATCAAGATCCATTTCCAAGTTACCCTTAGCGATATTCTCAGCTATACCTTCAAGTTCACCAGGGTCACTGCCAAGTTGTGTCATCACAGACCGAGTCAACAAAAAGGTCACCAAAGCACCAATAATTAATGCTGCCAATGCCCCAAACACTGTAACTTGCGAAGTAGTATCAGCAGTACCCTGCTGCTCTGCGTTTCGAACCTCAATTAGAGCAGTTTCTGCGGCAACAAATTCATCCAACACGCTCCGCATCTCATCCATGTATTTTTTACCAATGCCTTTTTCTATAAACGCTGTCACATCACCAATGGTCCGCGACACTTTGTTCATTTCTCTTCGTGCCGCAATTTCAGGTTCCGCTGCTAGTTTTCTCCAACCCTTTGCCAGACCTACAGCCTCATTTAGATCGCGCTCTGCAACACCATCAATCAATTCATACAGGCGATCGCTGTGTGTTTTAAAAGCAGCCCCGCCATTAATATAAGGTTCAAGAGAGGCCTCTTTGCCTGATAATAAAAATCCGCGCTGCCCGGTTTCCTGGTTAATCATATCCATCAGCAGCAGCGTTACTAAATTTTTCGCCTCATTGCTACGGGACTTAGCCACCTCTCGCTCCAAATTAGCTAACGAAGCACGAAAACCATCAAACTTTTCTTTTCCGATATCACGTGCCGATACGGTAGCAAACGTATTTGCTGCATCAGCCCCCTCACTAACCTCCCGCCGAAACTCCATCGCAACGGACACATGTCGGCTTAACCATTTATTTTCAATCAATTCTACTTTGTTTAGCCTGGCAACTTGCTCAGCATTATCCGAGACTTTCTCTTTGGCTTGCGCCATTAGCACCTTGAAATCTTTTTTACCTGCTGTGTAGGGCTCTAAAAACTCGTCCTTTCCCGACACAAGAAAGCCTCGTAAGCCCGTCTCCATATTCACTAAAGAGGTACCAATCCCCTTACCAATATCAATCGCTTCGTAAGTATGGTTCACCCACTTACTCGTCTGTATTAATTTACCTAAGCTCGTATATACAACAGAGGAAATCACCACAATCATTACGAGCGGAATTGAAAATCCAAGCACCAACTTCCATTTTAACTGCAAGTTTTCAAGCATTTTCATTGTAGTTTCCCCGCTGAGCATTGTTATAGGTGACTAACATAGTAACTTTCATAAAATCCCTCTCCATTAAGACCTTTTCGCCGTGCCTTTATTGCACGCAAAGGTCAATGGCAAATATTGATATCGGTTGAACATGAAAATAGTGCGAGTAAATTACCTCGTACTTTTGAGCGTAGATCAGAATGAGAAAGTCTCTAGCTTTAAAAGAGAAAAATGGTTTATTTTTTAACGCCTTTTCCCTACAAAAAACAATGCTATAGACAATATTAAAGATAACAATCATCACAATTTATACCTGCAAAAACTCACCACTTTTGCACGGTTAATCCCAACGGGTAATAAAAACATCAAGCAATTTAAACGCTTAACTATTTGTTGGTCTGAGACTTTTACTTAACACACGACGCAAACCCATACTAGTTTGCGATCAATGTGCTTTTAATTATGGTTTTTATTTCCATTCAGTAGGTTTACAGAAAGATTAATCTGCACTATCACTGATTTAGGGGGTTTTTAAACACCACGCCACCCCTCCATATTGCTGGCTCTACCTCTACGGCATGCAGTAATTGCACTATATATGGAGTTTGGCGACTTATTGCCGCTACTGCGGCCCATGGAGTTTTACACGATGATTCGATTTAAAAAATCTGCTTTCTATATAGTTACCGGCATTATGCTGCTAAACCAACCGGCCAACGCCTTTGATCTTGGCCTATATGGGGTGGGCCATTTATCTATCGACCGAGTTGACGACGGGTTGGACTCTAGCACCCATTTAACCAGCAGCTCATCGCGCTTAGGCTTCCGTGGCGAACACCCACTAAAATCTGAATTAACCGTTATTTTTCAATATGAAAGCGGTGTGGACTTAACAGCTCAGGGGGAAAATGACGGCAATGGTGGCGCCGACTCCAAAGGCCAAATATTCACCAAGGGGCGCCCCTCATTTGTCGGTCTCAAGGGCAATTTTGGCCAAGCTTTAATCGGCCATATGCCAGCGCTTGACCAATGGGCTAACGATTATAACCTTTTCGCCGACCAGGTCGGTGACTTAGGTAATCTATGGGAAGGCTCTGGAATCCCCGGTCGGCTAGACAACATCATTCAGTATACAAGCCCCAATATGGCGGGCTTTGACATAGCGGTTTCTTACATGCCAGAAGAGGAAACCGATGATACTGACAATGTAATACTAAAAGGCAACTACGCTCGAAAGTTTAACGATAGCAATTTAAAGTTAGGGCTCGCTCACGCAAGTATTGGACAAGGGAAAGGGGCTGATGAACACACGGCTCAGGCTCTAACGGTAGGTTATTACTGTGGGCGCTTTAGTATTGGTGGAGGCTACCAACGAGAATCTGACATCAAGGGCGTTTCTGGCGATGACCGCGATAGCTTCAGTTTGGGTGGAAGCATGAAAATAACTGACAACGGCACCATCAAATTACAACTAGCCACCAGCGATGGCGATGCAGACAATAGCGACGCGACGCTGCTGGCAATTGGTTATGACCACGCCTTAGATGACCAAACCACGTTATATATGGCCTATGCTCGGGTGAGTAATGAAGGCGGTATAAGCCTTAGTGACAACGATAAAGGTTTTAGCGCCAACGGCAAAGGCCATGGAGATAAGGTAACACCTCTTTTAGGTGATGACCCTAGCGCCTTCTCTTTTGGTATTGTGTACAAATTTGATGCCAGCTTACTGTGAAGCCGCTAGATTTTAAACACAAATATACGTGTTAACAACCGAGTATATGAGGAGGGTTCTCCTCCTCATATACTCTACTTGGTATCGTCTACCGATTCCCCCTATGGAACGTCAGGGAACTCTTCCTCTTTCTCAAGAAAATCTTCACGGTTAATATTCATCGCCAACAATACATTACTGGCAACATAAATAGAGGAGTAGGTTCCAACCACAACCCCAACCAGCAACGCAATGGCAAACCCATGGATTAACTCACCGCCCAAAACAGCAAGCGAGGTCAACACAAGCATTGTGGTTAATGAGGTAATAATGGTACGTCCTAACGTTTGATTCAAAGACACGTTAATAATTTCTACGCCATCCCCTTCTCGCAGTTTACGGAAGTTCTCTCGAATTCTGTCAGCAACAACGATGGTATCATTCAGAGAATAACCAATCACCGCCAGTACCGCTGCTAATACAGTCAAATCAAATGTGATCTGTAAAACAGAGAAGAACCCCATCACAATCAATACATCATGAAATAATGCTGCCACCGCACCCAAGGCAAATTTAAGTTGGAATCTTAATGTTACGTACACCAGCATCAAACCCAATGCAAAAATCATTGCAGAGCCGCTTTGGTCACGTAACTCTTCACCCACTTGCGGGCCAACAAATTCAACACGTTTAAGCGTTAGGCTGTCATCAACACTTTTCAGCACCGCCTTAACCTGCTCACCTACTTCAGCTTTATCTTTACCTTCACGGGGCGGTATACGCACCAAGACTTCCGTTGGTTTACCAAAAAGCTGTACGGTTGCATCGGCAAAGTTACTCTCTTTTAATAAAGCTCGGATTTTGGTTAAATCTGCTGGGGTGTCATACCCCACCTCTACCTGAGTCCCTCCAGTAAAGTCCAAACCAAAGTTCAGACCCTGAGTCACCAAAGAACCGATAGAAACCACTAACAACAGCACCGAAAAAATAGCGGCGATAGTACGTTTACCCATAAAATCAAAATGTTTATTCATGATTATCTCCTTCCTTATAGGCTCAGTTTCTTTTGCGAATTACCGCCATAGAATAGGTTAATTAACGCACGTGTTCCCACAATGGCTGTAAACATCGACGTTATAATTCCGATCGATAAGGTTACCGAGAAGCCTTTCACCGGACCAGAGCCAAAGATAAACAGAATAAGAGCAACCAATAAGGTGGTGATATTGGCATCGAGAATGGTAATAAATGCTCGATCAAAACCACCGTGAATTGCAGTTTGAGTCGATGATCCTGCGGCTAGCTCTTCTTTAATCCGGGAGAAGATCAGTACGTTTGCATCCACAGCCATACCAACGGTTAATACGATACCGGCCATACCAGGTAGAGATAACGTTGCACCGGGGATTAATGACATCACAGCAATCAACAGAAGTAAGTTAACCGTTAGAGCGATGTTGGCAAATATGCCAAATGCCCTGTAATAGGCAATCATAAATACCATCACAACCGCAAAACCAATCACTAGAGAGCTTAAACCCGCTTTAATATTTTCTTCACCCAGGCTTGGGCCTACGGTTCGCTCTTCTACAAAGTACATCGGGGCAGCAAGCGCACCCGCTCTTAATAACAAAGAAAGTTCCGAGGCTTCTGCAGGACTATCTAGACCCGTGATTCGGAAGCTGTTACCCAGGGCACTTTGAATAGTGGCAACATTGATAACCTCATACGTTGTTTTCATCTTGGTCTTAACAACCTTTTTGCCTTCCACAACCTCTGTGACTTGCTCTGGTGTTAACTCAATAAACACAACCGCCATGCGATCTTTAATATGTTTACGGGTCACCGTATTCATTAAACGGCCACCGCGACTATCCAGGTCAATGTTTACCTGA
This sequence comes from uncultured Gammaproteobacteria bacterium, assembly GCA_913063495.1. GTDB lineage: Bacteria > Pseudomonadota > Gammaproteobacteria > Pseudomonadales > Ketobacteraceae > 42-54-T18. The sequence goes on from CAJXXT010000149.1 coordinate 7,329, forward strand.
GGACGACCGTTTTCATCGTAATTAGACTGTGCGCCAACAACACGATCTCCGGTTACAATAACCTTTTTCTTCACTAATACATCACCACCATCTTTCAATGGTAAATATTCAGAACCTGCAGGTGCTCGAGAACCGGTAAAGTTAGGGTGCTCCCAATCAACTAAGCGAAACTCTAAGTTTGCTGCTCGGCCAATAATACGTTTTGCTGCCGCTGCATCTTGAATGCCCGGTATTTGAATAACAATACGCGTTGCACCTTGACGCTGCACAACAGGCTCAGCAACACCGAGCATGTTTACTCGGTTTCGAATACTGGTTAAGTTTTGAGATATTGCGTAATCTTGAATATCCTTTTTAGCCTGTTCGGTAAGTGTTAACTGAACATTAAAATCTAGACCTTCTTCGTTCGTTTCAACCAGAAACTCTCGAAATTCTTTCTTTAGCACCGTACTCGCACTTTCTTGTAACGCTTCCGTTTTAAAGCTGATAGAGACGCTATCCAGGTTTTTTTGAACACGCTTATAACGGGTATTCTCTTCTCGTAAGCGATCCTTAATTTGTGCAACGGTATCGGTCATACGCTTATTCAACGCAGTATCCATATCTACCTGCATTAGGAAGTGAACACCTCCACGCAAATCAAGACCCAACTTCATCGGACTAGCACCTAAGTTTGCTAACCACTCCGGTGTTGTAGGCGCAAGATTCAGTGCAACAACAAAGTTTTTACCCAGCGCATCCGTAACAATCTTTTTCGCCTTTAACTGGGTTTCCGCATCAGCAAAACGAATCAACCCAGATTTAGGTAGCTTGGGTAATAACTCCGCTGATTTATAGGTGATCCCTGCTTTTTTAAGTGCTTCTTTAGCACGATCAACGGCCAATATATCCACTTTAATGGATGCGGATGAGCCGGATATTTGTACGGCGTGATCATCAGGGTATAAGTTGGGTAACGAATAGATGCCCCCAACGATAACTACCACTAGTAATAAGAGGTTTTTCCAAAGTGGATACTTATTCAGCATGACGTAACCTTAAAGGTGATGCCTTAACGAGACTATGGTGAGTATGAAGGGTGAATATAAAAATACAAATATGAAAAAAGGCGCCAGTTGGCGCCTTTTTTCATATTATTAGATATTTTTTATGGTGCCTTTAGGCAATGTTGCGGTAATCGCATTTTTTTGAAAGCGGATTTCCGTGTTGTTCGCAACTTCACAAACAACAAAATCATCACTCACTTTGGTGACTTTTCCCAGCATTCCGCCAGAGATCACCACTTCGTCACCCTTACCAATCGCTCCCATTAGCTCTTTCTGCTCTTTATTGCGCTTGCTCTGTGGGCGCCATAAAAAGAAATAGAACACTACGGCAAACAAGATCAACGGTAAGAACATACCAAAAGGGTCTTGTGCTGATATGCCAGCGGGCTCTGCAATTGCATCTGAAATAAAGAAACTCATATTTACCTCTGCTTATTAAGCTATCAAAAACTACATTTAAACCGGTGACAACACCGATTTCAAAAATTTGCTATTAGTGCCACCTACAACTCGGGAACATCTAACCCAAGCTGTCTATAAAACTCTTCCACAAAGGCCGACAATGTACCCTGTTCAATGGCCCCGCGCAATCCAGACATCAACGTCTGGTAATATCGAAGGTTATGAATAGTGTTTAATTGTGCGCCAAGTATCTCTTTACAGCGGTCTAGGTGATGTAGATAAGACCGACTAAAGTTTTTACAAGTGTGGCAATCACAATTTTTATCCAATGGGCCGGTATCGGTCTTATTGACCGCGTTACGGATCTTCACTACACCTTCTGATGTAAATAGGTGGCCATTACGCGCATTTCGAGTCGGCATCACGCAGTCAAACATATCAATACCACGCCGGACCGCTTCTACGATGTCTTCCGGTTTACCCACCCCCATCAAGTACCGAGGTTTTTCCTTTGGCATATGAGGACTTAAATAGTCCAAAACAGCCATCATTTCTTCCTTGGGTTCACCAACAGACAACCCACCAATGGCATAACCATCAAAACCTATCTCTGCAAGCCCTTCTATGGATTCAACTCGTAGGTTTTCATACATACCACCCTGAACAATGCCAAACAACGCGTTAGGGTTATCACCATGGGCGATTTTGCTACGTTTTGCCCAGCGCATGGACAACTCCATGGAATCCTTTGCTTCTTTTTCAGTAGCAGGAAATGGCGTACATTCGTCAAATATCATCACAATATCAGAGCCTAAATCACGCTGAACTTGCATCGATGACTCTGGGTTAAGTGTGACTTTATCGCCGTTAATGGGGGAGCGAAACTCCACACCATCTTCGGTGATTTTTCGCATTTTCCCCAAGCTAAACACCTGAAAACCACCAGAGTCTGTAAGAATTGGCCCTTGCCAACCCATAAAATCATGCAAATCACCATGCTGTTTAACCACCTCTGTACCGGGGCGTAACATCAGATGAAAGGTATTACCTAGGATAATCTGAGCACCAATTTCTTCAATTTCTCTTGGCGCCATACCTTTAACGGTGCCGTAAGTACCCACGGGCATAAAGGCAGGGGTTTCTACTACACCTCGATCAAAAACCAAACGGCCGCGACGGGCTAAACCGTCTTCAGCAAACTTCTCAAACTTCATTGGGTGTCTCCAGCATTACCAATAAACATCGCATCACCGTAGCTGAAAAAGCGGTAACGTTCTGCAACGGCATGTTTGTACGCTGACAGCACAGACTCTCGCCCCGCTAACGCACTGATTAACATAATTAAAGTGGATTCAGGCAGATGGAAATTTGTTAATAACCCATCAATAACCTGAAAGGTATAACCAGGGAAAATAAAGATACTCGTATCACCACGATAAGGGGCAATTAGCCCTGAAGTGGGCAATTTATCGTCATCAGAGCTAGAACTAGAGCTAGAGCTAAAGTTATTCTCCGTATTTTTTTCTGCTTTTGTTACAGCATTCTTTGCCGCAGTCTCAAGACACCGCACACTGGTTGTACCCACAGCGATGACCCGACCACCTCTCGCTTTAGTATCACGAACTTGCTGCGCAACCTGCTCCGTGACTTCGAGCCATTCGGAATGCATCTCGTGATCACGAATATCATCAGCTTTCACTGGCTGGAAGGTACCCGCTCCAACATGTAAGGTCACAAAAGCACGTTCGATGCCTTTTGCTTCTAACCGTTCTAATATCGCCTCATCAAAATGCAGCCCTGCCGTTGGAGCAGCAACCGCACCAGGTTCTTTGGCATACACCGTTTGATACCGATTAGCATCACTTACTTCATCAGCGCGATCTATATAGGGAGGTAACGGCATATGGCCGACACTTTCCAGCAGAGCCAACAGGTTATCGAAGACTCCAGAGCGTAGAGATAAGTGAAATAAGGCCCCTTCGCGGCCAATCATATCCAGTTCAGCCGCCAACTCATCATCTTTACCAAGGATCTCGATCACACTACCCGCTTTAGGCGAACGGCTAGAACGTACGTGAGCAAGGCAGCTTTGATCATCCAACAATCTTTCAATCAAAATTTCTAACTTGCCGCCGCTAGGCTTTCGACCAAACATTCTGGCGGGAATAACTTTGGTATTGTTAAAGACCAATAAATCCCCAGGTTTCAGATAGTTCTCGATATCCAAAAACTGCTGATCACTCACCGCACCACTTTGCTTATCCAGCACCAACAATCGGCTACCGCTGCGAGCTTGAGCGGGATAACGAGCAATAAGCTCATCCGGAAGTTGATAGGAAAAATCGGTGCGTTTCATGATGCCAGCCTTGTACATAATTGGCGGGCGATTATACAGGTTCACGAGCCTAAGCTGAATGTATTTAGCAGAAGAATTCAACATCTAGCCTTATCTATTTACCTAGCAACGGCATTTTTTACGAGAATCCCCCTAAACACTTGTTGACCAAAAGATTTTCGCTGATATACTCCACGCCCTCTAGAGAAATTTCTTTTTCTCTACGATAAAGTTGGGCCAGTGTGGTGAAATTGGTATACACGACGGATTCAAAATCCGTTGCAGCAATGCGTGGCGGTTCGAGTCCGCCCACTGGTACCACGACTTTCTTTTAAACGAATCTCCCTATTATGAAAACATCCTATCTTGAAAACCCTTCCGCTGGTTTTACCCCTCGTATTGCGGCTATGGGTTACGACTCTCTGATGTTGATCGCTATTTGGATGTTAATTGCAGGCATTCATGCTGCAATTCTCGGAGAACCCGGCCAAGGCGCCGCCAATCGGCTACAGTTCACCCTATTCCCTGCCATTATTTGCAGCACTTTTCTATTCTATTTCTGGTTCTGGACTCATGGCGGACAAACCTTAGGCATGAAAGCCTGGCGAATCAAAGTAGTACATGAAAACTTAGACGGCTCTCCCGTAAAACTGTCTCAATGCGTTGTTAGAATGGCCGTTGGCAGCCTTTCGTTTTTCTGTTTTTTGTTGGGTTTTTTTTGGGTATACCTAAACAGCAACCGCGATACGTGGCATGACACCGCATCCAAAACACGTACCATTCGCCTACCAAAAGCTAACGGGCTGTACTAACCCCATTCAACGCAGGCCCTTCTCAACTTTAAGCCTTTCTCAACTTTAAGCCTTTCTCAACTTTAAGCCTTTCTCAACATAGTCACGCCAAATACCAAACACACTAAAATTGGGATTATTGCAGCCAATAATGGCGAGGCGTTAAACACCACACTGACATTACCCAAAATATCCTGGATATAGTTAAACGACAACCCTGTCACGATGCCCGCGGTAATCCTCTGCCCCAACGTCACAGAGCGTAGCGGCCCAAAAATAAACGATACCGCAATAAATACCATGACTACGGTCGCAAATGGCTGAAACACCTTTTTCCAAAAGGCAAAATAATAAGGCGCACTATCGATACCCTGTTGCGATAAATAACTCGAATATTCATAAAGCCCCGTTATAGACAAATAATCTGGCCGCAATACGATGGTAGATAACATATCAGGGGTGATTGACGTTTTCCATTTAAGCGTAGAGCTCTCTTCTTGTTGCGTTTCTTTATCAGATAAGAAGGTTCTTTTCACCTCCTGTAATACCCAGTGATCTCCTTGAAAAATGGCCTTTTCGGAAAAATCAGATGATATCAATTTCCCCGCCATGTCGTAATCAAAGCGTGCGACACCAAACATAACACCGTTTGGTTGGATTGCAGTCACGTGGATAAACTGATCACCCTCTCGATACCAAGAACCATGGCGAGCACTCAGTGCTTTACCACCATTTTGCTGCATGGCTCGCTCACTTTGCGCAAATTGCTCTGTCTGCGGCACAACAAATTGCGCCATGAGCAACCCCACCACCACAATTAAAATGAGAGGTTTGGTGGCGTACAGCACTATACGAGGTACCGAAATACCCGATGCTCGCATGACGGTTAATTCACTATTGCTGGCTAATGCCCCCAAACCCACTAAGCAGCCAATCAACGCACATACTGGTATCAACAAATACAATCGGCGTGGAATGGTATAAAGCGTATACATTAGCGCCTGCTTTGTTTGATAGTCGTTTTCCAAACGATCCAGCTCGGCAATAAACCCAAATACAACATCAAGCCCACCAACGACCATAAATACCGCAAGCACTGAAAACAACACCGTCTTACCTACATAGACATCCAATAACTTCATGAGGCTTCCTGCTTAAGAGATGCCTGTTGAACGGGCACCTCTTCTTTTGCACGCATTCTTAGTTTTAACGTCGGCCAGTAATTTAGCAGCACCCCCAGCAGCAAAAATGGCAAATGCACCCACATAATACCTAGCGCCGCGGGTATTTTCCCTCGCTCTAATGCATCTTTTGCAACCATAAGCACCGCTACATAACTCAGGTGCAACATTATTGATGGTAGTAACTTCAAATACCGGCCTTGCCTTGGATTCACTTTGCTAAGGGGGACGGCCATCAACACAACGATAGGAACAAGCAGTGCTAGCGATATGCGCCATTGCAGCTCGGCCTTTGCACCAATCCGCTTATCACCCCATAAGGATGCAGTGGACAAGGTGTTAAATGCTTCGCCGATCTTCACTGGTTCAGGGTCTTTAATTTTAATTTCATAACGCTGAAAAGACACTCTTGTGAAATCCGCTTCCCCTGGCATACCATCATCTCGATACCCATTTTCAAGCACTAAGTAACGAGCACCTGAGGTTGGGTCTTTGCGATACCTAGCAGAAGCTGCACGCACAAGGGATAACTTATTTGGGTTAGACGTATTTTGCGTCACAATAAAAACCGTCTCCATACTGTCTTCACCGGAAATCGATTCAATATAAGTCACCATGTCTCCTTTCTTAGTCGAATGGAAACGCCCCGCCGTTAAGGCATCAAGGCCTGACTTACTTTTTTGCTCTTCTACCAGCAACTCTGACTTCATAGCCCCCTGAGGTGCTAAATATAAACTAATGACACCGATAAACAGTGCCATCATTAACGCTGGAAACATGGTCAATGCGGTTAGTCGGGCTGTCCCCATGCCACTACTTTCGAGCACCACCATTTCATTTTCCAGGTACATTCGTCCGTAACACAGCATAACACCGAGAAATAGTCCTAATGGCAGAATCAACTCCAACATACCGGGCATACGATAAGCTAACACCAAGAATACAGCTTCACTGCTCAACTTCCCTGATGCGGCGGCGGTGAGAAAGCGCACAAATTGCCCGCATACAATAATAATCACCAACACACTGCTAACCGCTATCGTGGTAAAAAGCAGCTGACGTGATAAATATCGATAAATGATCAAAACATCACACCCTGCAACACACCTCGCAATATGCCTAACAACACGTATGGCAATGAAATCCCTAACAACCTCGTCACAAAATGCACCCACAAAAACTAAACAAGTTCTTCATTTATCGTTACACTCTCACCACTAGGCTCAAGACCAAGCGCGCCACTGGGAATAAGTCTACCATTACAATCTAGTTCAAATTAAAAATCCCGTTAACAACCACCAGCATCGTTGGGGGATTATCTAATAAACACATTCATTTGTCTTGCGGAGAGAATACATGGAATTCCTAGCGAAATCAGCGC
>CAJXXT010000150.1 GCA_913063495.1 uncultured Gammaproteobacteria bacterium
GATAATGACTGTTTTCATAAAGGCTTTCTTTCTATTTTCTAGGGTGTCCGCTAGTGTACGTATATGCGATAAAGCCATCAATGGCTATTTTTTGAGAGGTAAAGCATGAGTGAAAACACGCGGGTTTTTAAGGCAAAAAAACACATAGCACTTGTCGCCCATGATAATAAAAAACCTGAGTTAATGGATTGGGTCGCTGCTCACAGGGATGAACTGTTGTGCCACAAACTTTACGGAACGGGAACAACGGGAAGGATGGTTACTGATAAGGTCGGTTTAGAGGTAGAACCGTTATTGAGTGGCCCTCTTGGTGGTGACCAGCAAATTGGAGCCAGAATCGCAGAAGGTCAGATAGATATGCTGATTTTTTTCTGGGACCCTTTTGAGCCTATGCCCCATGACCCGGACGTAAAGGCGTTGCTGCGGATTGCTGCGGTCTGGAATGTACCGGTAGCCTGTAACAGGTCGACTGCAGATTTCATTCTGTCTTCCCCTTTAATGAGTGAGGACTACTGCAGTGGGTTGCCGGATTTTGACGTTTACAATAATCGTTCGCTTTGATTGAGTTATCAGGATGATTGAGCGTTGACGTCGGTGGCATTGATTATGGGCTGACCTTTTAGTCATTTTGTCTTTGCAACCCCTCATTTTTCGTGCAATATTGCTGCTTTTTACCCTAGAGGAATCAATATGAGTTATCAAACCATTGAGTTTAACGTCGCAGACAATATTGCCACCATCTGCTTAAATAGACCAAAAGCGGCAAATTCTATTGATTTGGCTATGGCAAAAGAGTTGATGTCCGTTGCTATAGAATGTGATGAAAATCCTGAGATTCGTTGTGTTATTTTAACGGGTAATGGTTCGTTTTTTAGTGCTGGTGGAGATGTCGGTAGTTTTGCCGAAATGGGCAGCGATATTGGCAAAGGGTTAAAAGAACTTACGTCATATTTACACAGCGCATTAGCGCGTTTTTCTCGTATGGGCGCACCGCTAATTACAGTGATTAATGGCAAAGCTGCCGGTGCTGGTATGTCGTTAGCGTTGTTGGGTGATATTGCTATTGCCGCTGAACCGGTAACGTTTACCATGGCTTATACAGCCGTTGGGTTAACGCCTGATGGTGGTGCCAGCTATAGTCTTCCTCGACTAATCGGCGAACGTAGAGCAAAAGAATTGATGTTAACCAATCGCGCAGTTACTGCAGAAGAGGCTGTTGCCTGGGGAATGATTAATCAGGTCGTTGCGCAAGATGCAGTGATGGATACAGCGTTAACGATTGCCAAACGATTTGTTAAAGGGCCAACGGCGGCTTACCGAGAGGTGAAAGAATTATTACATGCTTCTGCGAATCAAGGTTTTGAAGCACAGATGGAATTAGAGGCTCGGGCGATTGCAAGGCAAGGCTGTAGTGCTGAAGGACAAGAAGGGATCAACGCATTTTTGAATAAGCGTAAAGCGGATTTTTTGAATGCGTAATTTATGAATGCCCAGAGTCCGAGTGAATGGTGCTCGAATGAATTGAGGCAATACACCTTGTTGAGGTGATCGTTGATATAGGTTTTATTCATTTGCGTTAAGTTAATGCTCTTCACTAATATTCATGCTTAACTTACTTCAGCTGTAAACCCCAGGGTTAAACCTTGTTGCTGGAGTAAATGAATGAAGATTGGGATTCCAAAAGAAGTTCATCAGGGGGAGCGGCGTGTTGCGGCAACCCCTGAGTCGGTTAAAAAATTACAAAAACTCGGTTTTGATATTATTGTCGAAACCGGTGCCGGTAGTGCTGCATCGTTTACTGATAAAGCCTATCAAGACGCCGGAGCGATGATTGAAGCTGACACCGTCAAATGTTGGGGTGATGTAGATATTGTTCTAAAAGTCAGAGCCCCTGAACAAAATCCTATTTTAAAACTCCATGAAGTTGATTTATTAAAAGCTGGGCAAACGCTTGTGAGTTTTTTACAACCAGCTCAAAGCGAAGAGCTCCTTAAAAAGCTGGAAGGGCGAAACGTTTCTGCCCTTGCTATTGATGCCATTCCTCGTATTTCTCGTTCCCAAAAAATGGATGCTTTAAGCTCGATGGCAAATATTGCCGGTTATCGAGCCATTATGGAGGCAGGCCATCATTTTGGCCGCTTTTTTACGGGCCAAATTACGGCGGCGGGGCGAATACCCCCCGCTAAAGTGATGATTATTGGTGCAGGGGTAGCGGGGTTGTCTGGTATTGGTACCGCGAATAGTTTAGGCGCTATTGTTCGTGCATTTGACACTCGCCCAGAAGTGAAAGAGCAAGTGGAAAGCATGGGGGCAGAATTTTTAGAGCTAAACTTTGAAGAAGATGGCTCTGGCGAAGGTGGTTACGCCAAAGTGATGTCCAAAGAATTTATTGATGCAGAAATGGCGTTGTTTATGGAGCAAGCCAAAGAAGTTGACATTATTATGACAACTGCCTTAATCCCAGGCAGGCCCGCGCCCAAACTTATCACCGCAGATATGGTGGCGGCGATGAAGCAGGGTAGCGTTATTGTTGATTTGGCTGCTGAAACCGGTGGTAATTGTGAGTTAACAGAAAAAGATCAGGTTGTTGTAAAGCACGGCGTTTCAATTATTGGTTACACAGATCTCCCCAGTCGTTTGCCAACACAGTCCAGTAGCTTATATGCACAAAATCTGGTGCACCTGTTGACGGATATGTGTAAGGGTGATGGTTATTCTATCGACATGGAAGATGACGTCATTCGAGGTGCAACGGTTGTACATGAGGGCGCTATATCCTTCCCGCCACCGCCGTTGAAAATACCTGCTATCGCCAAACCTGCTTTGGTAAAAGAGATCCCCAAAAAAGAAATTGTAGATGAAGGCCCTAAAAAAATTAACGTGCCAGTGTTAGCGACGGTGGGTGTTTTGTTATTGGGTATTGGTTACGTTGCTCCGCCGGCATTCTTGTCGCATTTTATCGTATTTGTTTTGGCGTGTTTTATTGGTTTTCAGGTTGTATGGAATGTGACGCCTTCTTTGCATACTCCCTTAATGAGTGTAACCAATGCGATTAGCGGCATTATTGTTATCGGGGCAATGTTACAAATCTCGGGAGGTTTAGGGGAGCCTATAACCATTCTTGCCGCGATAGCGGTGTTGATCGCATCGATTAATATTGGCGGTGGATTTGCTGTCACTCAGCGCATGTTACGCATGTTCCGTAAATAGGGGGTTATCAATATGTCAGAAGGTGTATTAACTGCCGCATATATCGGTGCTAGCGTACTGTTTATTTTGAGTTTAAGCGGATTAAGTAATCAAGAGACGGCCCAGCGAGGCAATTGGTTCGGGATTATTGGAATGGCAGTTGCGATAATAGCAACGATTCTCAGCGAAAGCGTGACGGGTTATGGCGTGTTAGCCGTTGTTATTGTTGTTGGTGGTGCGATTGGTTTTGCATTGGCTAAACGGGTCGAAATGACTGAAATGCCGGAATTGGTTGCTGTCTTACATAGCTTTGTAGGGTTAGCTGCGGTACTTGTGGGTATTTCTAGCTTTTTAGGTGCAGAAACATTTAACAGTGTTGCAGAGCAGGTCATTCATGAGGTAGAGATTTTTCTTGGTGTTTTTATTGGCGGCGTTACGTTTACTGGCTCGATAATAGCATTTGGAAAATTGCGGGGCAGTATTGCCAGTAAACCGCTGATGTTACCTGCACGGCACTGGTTAAATTTGGGGATTGTAATCGCTTCTGTTGTTCTGGGGGTGATGTTTTCCAATGCAGAGCATGGTTCAGCGTTAACGTACTTGATTATCATGACTGTACTGTCGTTTTTGTTAGGCATGCACTTAGTGATGGGTATTGGTGGTGCGGATATGCCAGTGGTTGTTTCCATGTTAAATAGTTATTCCGGTTGGGCAGCTGCTGCGACAGGTTTTATGTTGTCGAATGACTTGCTGATAGTTGTGGGGGCGTTGGTGGGAAGTAGTGGTGCCATTCTTAGCTACATTATGTGTCGAGCGATGAACCGGTCCTTTGTAAGTGTCATCCTTGGAGGCTTCGGGCAGGGGACAGGTGTTTCATCGACAGCAGATGATGGACCGAAAGAAACAGTGTCAACGACGGCGGATGAGGTGGCGGGTATGTTAGCGGATGCTTCAGAGGTTGTTATTGTTCCCGGTTATGGCATGGCCGTAGCCCAAGCGCAAAATACGGTATATGACATTACACGATTGCTGAAAGATAAAGGTATTATTGTGCGATTTGGTATTCATCCTGTAGCGGGGCGGTTGCCAGGCCACATGAACGTGCTGCTTGCAGAGGCTAAGGTACCTTACGACATTGTTTTGGAAATGGATGAGATTAACGAAGACTTGCCAAAAACAGATGTTGTGTTGGTTATTGGTGCTAATGACATTGTAAATCCTGGTGCATCGGAAGATCCAGGAAGTCCTATTTATGGGATGCCAGTGTTGGAGGTATGGAAAGGAAAAACGGCTGTTGTGTTAAAAAGAAGCATGGCGACAGGTTATGCTGGTGTCGATAATCCATTGTTTTACAAAGAAAATACACGCATGTTGTTCGGGGATGCACGCGATACGATGGGTGATGTGCTGTCAGCATTGAAAAAATAAGGTTGGTTTTAAGCACTGATAAGCCGGTGAGACATGCGTAGTCTTGTTGGTTTGGCGGTGCTTTTTTGTCAGGCTAGTGCCAGAGTTGGCTAAATATCAGTCTTTGATTATGCTTAGAGAGTAAGTGCAAATCATAGTTCTGTCGATAGTGTGCACTCACTTCTGTTTTTGCTCTCATCCTACGTTTTAGGAGGTTTTTGTCATGTTAACTTCTGATGGCGCGCTTGATAAGTCCACAAGTCCTTGTGTGAGAAATTGTTGTTTAGACGGTGATGATATTTGTTTGGGGTGTGGTCGCGCTTTAGAGGAAATCACTGGCTGGAATGCTGCAACTGCAGATGAAAAACAAAAGATCCTTCAGCGATCTAGTGAACGGTTAGAAATTCGACGAAATAAGTCGTCGAGATAATGAAATTAATTCTTTGATACATCACTAAAAGTAAAAGCATTGATTTGAGTGGGGTATTTTGTTGGTGCTTTTTTCCTCAATTTCAGTAGAATACGCGAGCGCAAAAACCAGGAGACAGATGTTGAAAGCTTTTAAGTATTTATTGGTTGTATTAAGTGTATTGGGTGTTACCCCTGTATGGGCATCAAGTGGCGGTACAGTTGCCACATTAGAGATGACGGATGCTATGTTAGGTGCTTTGGCACTGGCGCTATTTGCTATTGCTTATGCGTTTGTTATCGCGGAAGAATTTATTCATCTTCGTAAATCCAAACCTGTGATGTTGGCCGCGGGTATTATTTGGGTGTTGGTTGCGTTAATTGCCAAAGAGGTTGATGGTGGAGAAGGCATTGTTGATGCTGCGATAACCCACAATTTGTTGGAATACTCCGCATTGTTCCTCTTTTTGTTAACGGCAATGATCTATATCAATGCCATGACAGAACGAAATGTATTTGAAGCATTACGTTCTTATTTGGTTAGCAAAGGGTATAGCTATAAAGCGCTATTTTGGATTACAGGGGTTTTGGCATTCTTCATTTCACCGGTAGCAGATAATTTAACTACGGCATTGTTAATGGGAGCCGTGGTGCTCGCGGTGGGTAGTGAGAATTTAAAGTTTGTTAGTATCGCTTTTGTTAATATTGTGGTTGCAGCGAATGCTGGTGGTGCGTTTAGCCCATTTGGTGATATAACAACCTTGATGGTCTGGCAGGCGGAGAAGGCAGAATTCTTCGATTTTTTTGTCTTGTTTGTTCCTTCAGTCGTTAACTTTCTTATACCTGCTGTGATCATGAGTTTTGCCATACCGAATGAGACACCGAAGGTTACAGGTGAATCAGTATCGATGGACCGCGGCGGGATTATTATTTGTGTACTCTTTATGTGTACTATCGCTACAGCAGTAAGCTTTAAGCAATTTTTACACTTGCCTCCATTTCTGGGTATGATGACAGGATTATCTTATCTATTCTTGTTTTCTTATTATATTAAAATCACCACGAGATCGAGTGAAGATATTGAGGAATTCAATATCTTTAACAAAGTGGCAAAGGCCGAGTGGGATACGCTACTGTTCTTCTTTGGTGTTATTTTCTGTGTTGGCGGTTTGGGAACTATTGGTTACTTAGGTGCAGTGTCCCAGGTTATGTACGAAGGTTGGGGGGCAACCAATGCAAATATCGTAGCAGGCCTATTATCAGCCGTAGTGGATAATATCCCGGTAATGTTTGCTATTTTGAGCATGAATCCTGAAATGGATTTATATCAATGGTTACTCGTAACATTAACTGCTGGTGTTGGTGGTAGTTTACTTTCTGTTGGTTCTGCGGCGGGTGTTGCGTTGATGGGGCAGTCACAGGGTAAGTATACGTTTTTTAGTCATTTGAAATGGAGTTGGGCCGTAGGTTTGGGTTACGTGGCCAGTATTTATACTCACTATCTGATAAACGGCAGTTAATACTATGGTCGCTCATTGTTGATCAAAAGTATAAAACAGGCATAAAAAAAGCGTCATATCGACGCTTTTTTTATGCCTGTTTTATAGGGGGCTACCCCTCACGTGAGTTGATGTGCTATTGATTGCTGTTTGCCAGTTGTTTGAGCGCAGAAATACTGGGCATAAAGAAATAGGCGCCACCTTTGGTTGTGACAAATTGGGGGATGTTTTTTAGCTTGTGCCGCATGGGTTTTTGAGAAATGGTGAAATCTCCCCCTGAGATATCGTGTTCTTTAGGGCGTGTACCGAGCAATGGGTCGAGGTCGTTATACAAACCATTAAACTTTTCGTTGTTAACCCATGTTTGTTGGATGAATTCGAATTGTCGAGAAAGGTCAGCATTAAAACATAAAAAATGTAACCCTCGGGGTTCCGAGTCATCTGCTTTCATCATTGCTGTTGGGGAAAGGTGTTTATGTAAAGGTTTGCCATAAGGGCGGCCTCGCCTGATTATACGATGATGATTAACGCTTGCGATATTGTCTTTTACATTGGATAAACCAAGGTCTGTTGCGCGTGGATTGGTGCGACGAATGTGTGATGCCATAGGGCAGAGGTTGCCTTGAGGGTCGTCCGAGTAGTTAAAGTCGTTTGCGATAGCGGGGTTTAAGTGGTCGGGTTCTTGTGTTGGAAATAAACTGATAGGTGCGCCATTTGGCCAGCGTCCCACCATTTTGGCAGCGAGATAAACCTTGTTATCTTCTTCTGTATTTTGTTTGTCAAGGTAATGCCAGAACCCCTTTACATCCTGTTCCAGCTGACGAAATACTAAGTAGCTGCCATCTTTTCCAAAGTGTTTGAAGTTCTCGTTGTCGTGAGGGAAAGGTGTTGTTGTTCCGTAGCCGCTTTCCTGACCTAACAATAATTCACCTGGAGCAAGGGTATTGTTTTCTTTGGCATTTGTGTGGATTCCTGCAATTTTAGGTTGGGAAAGGCCATCTTTAAATCCAAAGTGCTCTTTGCGCTCAAATAGCGAGTGAGTAGAAAGCTCTTGTAGCTGTGTTGTGTAAGCTTCTATTTCGGTGGTGATGTGGGATATTTGAGCTTTGAGTGCTGAGTCTGAATCTGCATAGCAAAGCAATAACACGTCAATGACGGGGGTTGATGGTCCGCCCCAGTTCCATTTTTCAGGAGAGTTACTTGCCTCGTCTCCCAGTACCTGGCTGCGCTTAGTGGTCGCGATGCCTTCTTTGAATTCTCTAGAGAATTGTTGGTAGGTATGTTGAGAAAGATTGAGTTTGTTTAGGCCTGGTGCAGTAAATGCGATATTAATTGCCGTTGATTCTGCCTGGCAGTCACTCGTAGTGAAATTGTCAACGTTGTCAGAAAGCCATTGTTTAAATAAATCGGGATGCTCAATATGAAGCATTAAATACGTAGCATGGTGTAGGTCTTTGTAGGCATATAAAATCAGGCTCTGTATATTGGGAAAATTAATTGGCTGCATTACTAGCGCTCTTATTATAATTGTTAAAAGCGCGCTAACCACGTTGATAGCTGCTTCTCATTCATTGTTTTGTTAAAGCCTTGTCGAATATGGCTGTTGTTGAGAATGTTTCGTAGTGTCAAATTTGGATAGGCGCTATACCAACAATGCGTTTTTAATTGGCTTTTCCGGGCATAGGCTTTGAATGCGGTGTCATTTTTTGCACCTTGCAGGAGTAACCTTTTTGTTGTGGGGAACCCGTCAGTATTGCTCCATACAGCCGTTAAACCCATTGCAGCCCGATCAATGAAGTCGCCAAGGTAATTTTCCCAGCTGCCGTCGTAATTGGATAAAAATACTAGACGTTTGTTGTTGTCGATAATAAGCCAGCGAGCAAAGTGAATAGTATTAATCGAGCCGAGTTTACCTTTGTTGTAAAAAATATCTGCTAACAGGTTGATCACCCATAAGATGACTTTGAGTGTTACCAGTCGGAATCGGCCGGGTTTTATTTCAACAATACTTGTCATCGGGCTTTGAATTGTCTGTTGTTCCTCCTGTGTGACATGGCGAATATGATTGTGTCTGGCAGCTTTATTGTTGTTGTGTTCTTCTGGTATGTCAGCTTTTTCGTGCTTACGTAGAATGATATACCACGCACCGAGAAATAACCCGAGAGGAAAAATAATGAAAGGTAGTAACGCAATGCAACCAAGTAACGTTGGCCAGTATGGTTTTGGCCGTTTTTGTACTGTTTCAAATGGCCAATGAATACCATTTTCCTTAAGGTGTTTGCTTAGCTGTTCTTTTAAGCCGAGATCGAAGTAATTAATGAGTGACTCATTGCCTTGCTTTTCGTCGATGAAGCTATCAAGCGCGTTGTAAAGTATCTGGTCGTCCTGGATCTGCTGCTGGCTATGGTAGTGCGCGCCCCGGTAATGCACTGGCGTTGCAATATTATGTTCGGATAAATAACGACTAATTGATGCCGCGTTGAATCCCTCACAATGCTGGTAAATTGTTGTTAATGTCCCTCTGTCTTGTTGAATCAACCTTTCCAAGTATTGCTCGAGAGGCTCGTCGATATTTGATTCAAATAACAATTGAGCTGGATAAGATCCGTGCTTGCCGATGCTTGCCGGTAGTACCGTCCAGCGACAGAAGTGGTGAGTGTTTATTTTGTGAAATAGAGGGTGCTCGATGGTAGATTGTGAATGAAGGGTTCGGTTAAGTACTTCCAAATATTCAATAAGAGGGGCTACGTTTGCTGGGATAACGGGGCAAACGATGTTAACTGCCACATGGTGACGATGAAAAGATAAAGTCATAAGTAAGAATGTTCCTCACCTTGAAGCAGGGATTATTACAACGTAGGCCAGGGTAAAGTCTCGGGAGATGCGTATTGTTCTTGTATTACTTTCCGAGTACATTCGTCTAGGAATAGAGCGCCAATACTTGGCGGTGTAATGTATGCATATTTTATATCGTGAAGTGAAAATGATAATCCATAGGCATGTAGATACCCTCGGTCGATTTTTTTTGCCTCCCATGCGTTATGGTATAACATGTCACCGACTATAGGGGAGCTTAAGCTTTTAAGAGAAATTCTAATTTGGTGGGTTTTACCTGTGTGGGGCTTGAGTAAATATAAGCGCATACCAGGTTTGATTGAATGGCTAAAAAACTGAGTAATGGCAGGGTTTTCTTTCGATTTACATAATTTCCAACTTCCACGACGTGATGCTTCGACGTCACCTTTAATCAGACCTTGTTTCTTTTTGGGTTTTTTGTCAGATATTGCCAGATAAAACTTACTAACTTGGCGTAAGCGGAAAAGTTCTGATAAATCGCTGGCAGATTGCTTGGTTTTGGCTAGCAGCATCAGGCCTGATGTTATCTTGTCGAGGCGATGAACTGGGTAAAGTTCATTGAGCGATAATGCACTTTTCACTTGCTCAAAGAGGCCTGGATCGCCACTTTCTGAGTGAAAGCTAATGCCTGGTGATTTATCAATGACAATGAATAGTTCGTTGTCTTCTATTACTGAAAATGCTGTGTGGGAGATCGTGCTCATATCAGGTGTGGATTCGTTTTGATGGCTTTTAGTTATAGGAAAGAGAGTGTAGCATAATTATCAATAAGCTATTCACCATAACTGAGGGGTGTCCAAGTGATGTTAATATTGTCGTCCCTATCGAAATAGACGCTATTATTGCTCGGCCATAAGAGGTCTAATTCTGAGGAGAATAGACCGTTGCGAAGCGACTTACTAATTCACTTGGACCAGAGCCAACGTTGAGTATGTCAACGGGATACCAATGATCCTTTCTTGCTTCAATCGTCATCATAGAGCAAAACACTAATGGCTCCACCAAATGCACCCAATTGACCCTCCACAGGCTCAGCATGAATGGCCTTTCCTTGTTCGCCACCATGGCAGGACAAACACCCTGCTGTATAATATTCGGGTAACATGAGTCTAAATCCGTCATTGGTATAATTGTCATGCATCTTATTTTTGGGCCAGCTTGGGTTTCTGAATTTTTGCTCTATCACATCAGTCTCCCATGCATCCGCCTTATTTTCGGTGTTTACCAATAGTTGACTTGACGTTGTAAGTCGAATGATAGCCTTGCCATTAGTAAGCTTTTCAAACCTAAGACCTACTAGCCGTGCAAAACGAGCAGGCAGAAATTTATTGGCATAGGCTCCTGTTTTCCATTTACCTACATATTGACCTTCCTTAGCATTTTTTATCACATACGTAATAGCATCCATAAGCTGAGTTAGTAGAACATCAGACTCATCGAATTTTTTTCCTGCTGATTTCTCATATTTGCGTTTAGTTTCGGTAACAAAATTACTAATATTAAAAGCACTGGGGTCGTTGATTGTATTGCTATTTACGGTGATGGCTCTAGCAGATCGTAAGAGAGTGGTTAAGTCAGTCGCCACGTCTCTTTGACCTGCGAACGCGGCCGTATTTGTAACAATTAAAATTAATGTTACGACAAGTCGTACAAGAAGGGTTTTATTCATCGCTACTCTACCTCAACAATTGTATTGTGGAATCTTGATTGTCTGTGATTGATCCCTGCTTTTAAATACAGCCGGGTAGTATCCTCGCCTGACTGATGGCTATTTTCAGGGCCTGGCTTTGGTTCGTTATTGCCATATAAACACGCGTTTTTTATGTTGATTAAATATCAACCTTTATTCCTTTTTTACTATAGTCGAATATTGAATCATGGTGATAATCTTTTACTATGCGACTCTCTGATATCGCGGGGCATATATGAATCCTACTTCACTGTGAGCCAGGTGATTAATATCGCTTCGACATTATCTATTTCTATGGGTTTGCTAATATAATCGTCCATCCCCGCAGCAAGGCACTTTTCTTTGTCGCCTTTCATCGAATTAGCGGTCATAGCGACAATGGGTATTTTAGTATTCAAGGATCCAGCTTCACCCTTTCGAATTAACCTACTAGCTTGATAACCATCGAGTACGGGCATTTGACAATCCATGAAGATCAAGTCAAAAGCGGGTTTGTCGATAGCAGATTCAAGCGCATTAATCGCTTCTTGTCCGTTAGCAACTATTTCTACGCTAATGCTGAAATCTTCTAAAATACCGGATGCGACAATTTGATTGATTTCATTGTCTTCTACTAATAAAACCCTGCTGTGAATAGACCAAGGGTGATGTGATATCTTTTTAGAAGCGATTTCAAGTGTTGATGTGGTGCCCATCTCATTATTTGTTTCTAGGGTAGGAGTGGTTTCGGTGTGTGTAGGCGTAGTGTGTGATAAGCAGAGATGTAGGGCGTTAATAAGGTGGAAGGGGGTTGCAGGTTTGGGGAAGCTGCCAATACACCCTAGCTCGTCAAAATAGGCTTTATCGTGTCGATGGGTTAGCGAAGACATCAATATAAGTTTGTTACCTCTTAATGAGGGACTCGCGTTGACGCGCTTAATGAATTCGTCCCCTCCCAATTCTGGCATGATCATGTCAACGAAAATCACATCATAAGTCGTGGTGCTTGAGGATTCTTTTTCTTGGCTTAAATGTTGTAACGCAGTGATGGCATTCGCGAGATAGGTAACTTGAATGCCCCAGGTTTCCAACTGTGTTTTAATGACGTTGCCTGAACACTGATTATCATCAATAACAAGTACTGATAAATTATCAACGGGCATATCTGGTTTTGAGGGGGGAGATAGGTTACTGATTTCTAGTAATGCGGTAAATTCAAAGCAGCTCCCTTCATTTAATTTGCTGGCTGAACTGATGCTGCCACCCATCAGTTCACTTAACTGTTTACAAATAGATAAACCGAGGCCGGTACCTCCATATATTCGTGTTGTTGATGAGTCTGCTTGGCTAAAAGCATCAAATAATGAGGATTGTTTATCGGGATGAATGCCGATCCCGGTATCTTTAATTTTACAATATAATATGCATTCAGATTCATTGATGACTTGTAAACTGGCCTTGAACTCAATTTCGCCTTGGTCGGTAAATTTAATGCTGTTACTGATTAAATTGGTTAATATTTGCCGCAACCGTCCAGGGTCACCTTTGACCTGCGTATAGGCGATATTAGAGAAATCGACGATGAGTTCTAAGCCTTTTGCCTCGGCTCTAAAAGCCATAGAGTCCGTTAGCTCACAGAGCATTTTGATAATATTGAATTCAATGTGCTCTAAATCTAACTTTCCCTCATCAACTTTGGAAAAATCCAAGATGTCATTAATTATGACTAGCAGAGACTCCGCACTGGTTTTGGCGGTCATGGCCTTGTGCTGTTGGTCTTTTTCCATGGGGGTGCGCAGAAGCAAATTTAACATGCCGATAACACCGTTCATGGGTGTGCGGATTTCATGACTCATACAGGCAAGGAAATCAGATTTACATTGAATCGCCGTGGTCAATTCGGCAGCGTGAATAGAGAGTTGTTGATGTGCTTTTTTGATCTCCTTATTTTGGGTTTCAATTTCATTGCGCTGGATAAGTAAATTGTCACGGCTGCTTAACAGAGTATTTTTATCATTGCTCATACGAGTAAAGACAAGCCCCATCACCACCATTAGTAATAGTGTGATTAAGCTTAAAATGGAGAAGGTTGCATCGATAGTGGTTTGGGCGGCCGCTTGCGCCACGTTAATGGGTAATATGACTTCCATAACCCCCCGAACATCCCCCTCTTTCCAATCATTTTTCGGTGTATCAGGATGATTGTTATGGCAATCGATGCAAGCCGCGCGCATTTTATCGGCAACGGCGTAACGAATAGAGGGACGGCCGTTATATTCGACAAATTTAAAGTAGGCTTGGTCTGGGTATTGGGAAAGGGTTAACCAGGCCTCTTTCACAAAGAGCTGGGAGAATAAGGCTTTGTTTTCTTCGGTGCGCCAAGGAAATGGGTAGCGGCTATACAAAAAGGTTTGTGCCCCGGACTGGTGGCTACCGATTTTTTCCCCCAATGCCATGCTTAGTGACGCAGGTAAAGGGATGGCGCCCTCGATATCCTTGTAATTATGGGTCACCGTAAGGCCTTGTTCTTTAGCAGTTTTGACGACTTCAGAGGTGTAGAGTGTACGGAATTCCGAGAGCGCTTCTAGGTAACGACGGGCACCAGAAACAGAATTGTCAGAGATGACTTGTTTCGAAATATTGGATAGATAGAGATAAGCGCCTGCAATACCCAAGAGACTTAGCAGCGTGAGTATTACCAGGGTATAGCGCGAGATCAAGGATCCGACGCGGGAGGTTGGCGTATGTGTTTTCTTCGTCATCAGCATCCATATTAAGTGAATAATTTCAGAGTTGATAAGGATGGATACAGTAGAGTATTTAGCACTTTCTAAAAGGATAACACTATGATCTTAGGCTTCCCCAAAGTGTAGTTGAATAATTTATAGATGCTTGTTAATAGGTGGCAAGCTATTTGTTGAATCATGCCAAGCACCTTTTATGGGCAAAAGTCTTATGGCGCAATACCTAGGGTACTTAGCTATTCAACCTTGATTGTTGTGCTTTTTTGGTGGGTTTTATCGTTGCACACTAGCGTGGATTATTTTCAATAACAGGAGTTAAATCGATGAAATCAATATTAATGGTACTTATGATGTGGGGTTTAATGCTATCCGCTTCCTTTGTTAATGCCGCTGGTCTGTTACAACCCCGCAATACGCAATTGCCGGGGTTATCCATCAAAGAGCATCACGTCGACGTGGTTATTGAAAGCGGTTATGTCACTACGTCCATAGAACAGGTGTTTGGAAATTCCCATAACCAAGATCTTGATGCACTGTATTCTTTTCCTGTACCTGAAAAAGCGGCAGTGGGAGAGTTTACCTACTGGATTGATGATCAGCCGGTTATTGGTGAGGTAGTGCGTAAACAAAAGGCGCGTAAGATCTATGAGCAGCAAAAAGCGGTGGGACAGG
>CAJXXT010000151.1 GCA_913063495.1 uncultured Gammaproteobacteria bacterium
GCCATCGCAGATTGTGAAACTATGCAAGACTATGATACCCGCGCCATCCTTGTTCAAATGCTAGAGGACACCGAAGAAGACCATGCCTACTGGCTAGAGAAACAACTCGGGCTTATTGATAAGATTGGACTTCAAAACTATTTGCAATCGCAAATGTAATAACGAAAAGGTAGGTGACGACTATTCCAAAAGGCCGCCACCTACCCGAACATTCACTCTCTATTAATTAACTAACACCAGCCAAAATAAACTGCCCTCCGGTAATCCAAGGGCCTGTTACTTCTATAGCATCCATATTTCCTCAATAGCTAACCATAATCACAACAAGCTTAACAAGCTGTGATACGGCATATGAGTTGTTCCGTTTCAACCTTACAAAGCAGCTTTAAGATTAACCCCTAAATATGTTTTAATTTGCCTCTGATTTTCTTAAATCAACAATTCATTTATCGAGAAAAGAAGATGAGAATACTTCTACTACCCCTGATTTTTATTTCCATTGGAAGCTTATACTTTGTCTTTTTTGGGGACATTTATCCTATTCCTGAATCACCAGAAGATTTACTGATATCCCTTAAATCTTATAAAGATCAAGCGTGGATAGTCGCTATATGTATTATTATTGGCGATGTCATATTACCCCTTCCATCAGACATAACCATATTTACACTAGGGGTGCTTTACGGGCCATTAAAAGGCGGTGCATTAGGTAGCCTTGCAACATTTATAGCTGGCATCATTGGTTTTTATATCGCACGATTAATGGGAGAAAAAGGTGCCCTCTTCCTACTAGGGGAAAATGATTTAGCGAAAGCGAATAAATTTTATGAAAAGTGGGGCTTTCTCGCCGTCGCTTTGGGTAGAGCAATTGGAGGTCCCGCTGAATACTTAGTGATAACGGCAGGTCTTACTAAAATGAACCCTATAAAAGTGATAGCAGCAATATTCATTGGCGGCGTTAGCTCGTCATTTTGCATGGCTTACCTTGGGTCTCAAACTTCAGACAGCCCTTATCTTGCCGTTTTAGCTGCTGTAACATTGGTAGTTTTGCTTTTGGCTATATTTAGATTTTTAAGCCGCAAGGTATAACCGTGATACTGTGCTTAGCTATATTCATGGCGAACACTGCCTGGAGAAACACCGACACTTCGTTTAAATGCCCTGGAAAAAGCTGCCTCTGATCCGTATCCAAACTGCTCAGCAACAACAGCGATTGGAGCTGGATCATTCATCAATATCTTACGTGCCATCTGCATTCGTAAATTCGTGAGATAACGTTTAGCTGAATCTCCAACAAGCTCAGTAAACCTCGCTGAGAATCCTGAACGAGACATACCCACTTCTTGGGCCAACGTGCCTACCGTCCAGTGCCTTTCTGGCTCATTATGAATGACAGCAAGAGCTTTTCCGACATACCTGTCTTTAAGTGCAGCTAGCCAACCTTCTGTTGCTTCAGGTGCTGAGCTAATCCACTGTCGAATAGCCTGGATTACCAAAATATCCGCCAAATGTGTCACTATGGTTTCACCGCCAGGCTTCAGCGCACCGGCTTCTTGAGTAATAAATCGTAAAGTGCTTTGTATCCAATCATCTGTTTCCGCACCCATGCCATCAACAAGCAATAACGTTGGTAATTGGCTGATAAGGTGCTGGCCCGCAACATGATCAAAGCTAACTACACAGCACATTAGTTCAGTTAAGTGCCCCTGCCCTCCATGACGCATCACCTCATAACGCTCACTAACCTGCTCAACAGGAATGTCAAACAACGCCGTTAACGCAGAAGATGGGTCACTAGCAATTTGATGGCCTTCACCATGGGGCACCATCACCATGGAACCTTGGCGTAACAGCACAGCCTCATCATCACCGACTTTCAACCAACAACTACCCCTCGTGACAATGTGAAACATCATCTTGCCCTCAATAGCGGGCATTTCAATACCCCAAGGCTCAGTCAGTATTGATCGGCAATAAAGGCTTCCATTTAATCGAAGCTGATGAAGCGTCTCCCCTAAAGGATCCGATATTTTTCCAATTTCTCGCTGTGTTGTATTCATTGTTTAAGTATTACCGCACAACAACAGAAAATCCAGACTAACTGGACAAACAATCATGAACAATGGACATACCATCATTATTACTACTAATTTTATGGCGCATACTGGTTTTTCACACAAGTAGGAATTAAATCATGTTAGATAGCATCTTATATTCTGTTGTTATGTTTGCCGCAACCAGTACAGCAATGATGACGGGAATCTACTTCGCATTCTCTGGGTTCATCATGAGAGCCCTAGAACAGGTAGGGGCAGAAAATGCAGCACCCACAATGAATGCAATAAACCAAGTGATTTTACGCTCATGGTTTATGCCTTTGTTCTTTGGGTCGACACTTACAACCGTTTTGATATTAATCATTTCGATGATCAACTGGCAACAGTCAATCTCTACCCTGCTAATTTTTGCCAGCACAACTTACTTACTAGGCATGTTCTTGTGCACTGTTTTTTTCAATGTGCCATTAAACAAACGTCTTTTGGTTGCCGAAAGCTCAAATAACACCATCAATCAAACATGGCTTCACTACGTCAAACACTGGACTCGCTGGAACCACCTTCGAACACTAACCTCCCTGATTGCTAGCATATGTTATATGTATTTTTTACATATCGTGTAGGGGTATAGTTCATCTGTAGTAGGTAACCTGGCTGAGGTGTAGTGTAGGGTTAGTCTGATTACTCTAAATACTTGGGCGTACATACAAGGACTACAGCATGTCATACAAATTCGAGAACAGGGTCGCTATCGTAACCGGTGCAGGAGGAGGCCTTGGCTTTGAGTATGCAAAATACTTAGCCCAGCACGGTGCCAAAGTGGTTGTAAATGACTTAGGCGGAGATCCACTAGGTATGGATCAAAATATCGACACATCCTATGCAGCCCAAGCAGTAAAACATATAAAGGATGCTGGCGGTGAAGCTATTGCCAATAAAAACAGCGTATCTGAGTGGAAATCAGCCAAACAAATCGTAGAACAAGCGATGGATACTTGGGGAAGAGTTGATATCATCATCAACAATGCGGGTATCACTAGCCCCGCTATTTTTCCAGAAATAGACAAAGAAGAAATGGAGCAGCAACACGCGGTTCACGTCATGGGCACTCTCAACACCATGCGTGCTGCTTGGCCACATATGGTTAAGCAACAGTATGGCCGTATTGTTAACACAGCCTCTTCATCTGCATTAGGTTTTGTTCCTCAAATCGCCTACCCAACAATGAAAGCTGGTGTTTTAGGTTTAACAAACAACCTTGCATTGGTTGGCAAAGAGCATGGCATTAATGTTAACGCTATCATGCCCGCAGCGTTTACTCGAATGTCAGGCATGTTACCTGATAGCATCTTCCGTAAAAAATTAGAAGATGAGTTCGGCCCTGAAAAACTAGCATCGGTTATTGCTTACTTATGTCACGAGGCTTGCGACGTAAACGGCGAGTTTTTCTCAGTCGGTGGTGGACAGTTCTATCGGGTGGTATTCGCAGCATCTGAAACGATGAAAGTGGATGACACGATAGAATCCGTTGCCAGTCAAATGGGAACGGTCATGAATGATAGCTCCCCTTGGTCTGTGATTCATGATGCATTTGATGATTTGGGTAATCTCGGTTTCTCAGAAGAAGAATTCGAGATGTTCAGAGATATGAATTCTACCAAAAACAGCCATGTTGGCGGCGTTGACGTTGATGCAATTAAAATTGACACGGTAAGTGATGCTTGGAAACTTACTATCAAATCACCAGTAGGTGACCAGTTTAGTAACTTGGTGCTCGATTCCCAAGGTAAAAAATTGATTGGTAATGTTCTAAACCAAGAGCACGGCCCGCAAAAAGTGTTGGAAGGTACAATCGAGAATGGCGATACCATGAAGTGGTCTTGCAAATTAAGTAAACCGGTGCCAATGACATTGACCTATTCTTTACAAATGGACGAAGAGAAAAAACTAGGTGGCACGGTTAAAGGTAAACTTATGGGTAAAGTAGTCATGGACTCGGCGGTTACGGGTATCTTACTAAATGGTGCAGAAGCAGACGCAGCTAAAAAAGAATCCGCTGAAGCTCCTGAGCCTAAGAAAGGTCTCTTTGGTAAGATCTTTGGATAAAGTTGATATTGAGGTTATTGGAGAGAACTAACTCTCTCCAATAACCTCATCACGACAGAGCAAAATTCCCTCTACATCAATCAGAAATATGGAAATTATTTTTACCTTCGTTTTTAGCAACATATAATGCGGAATCAGCTGCTCTTATCATTTCATCCATATCTGTCTCCACTGAGTTCATTATTACAGCTCCCATGCTGACGGTATAACGCAGCTCCCCTCTCTCTGTCGATAGACGAAATTCTCGAATCCCTCTAAACATCCGCATCAAAATCGATTTTAATACATCGATATCGACGTCAGGAATAACCACCAAAAATTCTTCGCCTCCCCAACGTGCAGCAACATCGGTTGTTCGACATGTTTCTGCAATAATTGCACTACAGGACCGAATAACGACATCACCCACATCATGTCCATATCGATCATTTACGTTTTTGAAATCATCAATATCAACCATCACCACACCGATTAAACTATTCTCCCGCCTGCTTCGTTCTATCTCGACCCCAAATCGTTCAACCAACCCTCGTCTATTTAGCAAACCGGTTAAAGGGTCTGTTAAGGACAGCTCAATGAGTTGCATATTTTTTTCTTTCAACAACTGAGTTCGCTCAGAAACTTTGCTCTCAAGATCTATCATATTGACATGTAACGTATGACTCATGGTTTCAAAGGCAGCCTCCAGTTGCGCCAACTCGTCACCGGCCATAACCAACGGTCGCCGATTATCATGTTGATAACTTTCATCCACTTTGCGATGCAAAACCCTGATTTTTGATAGAATGGTCTTATCAACCAAGATCAATCCTAATACAATCAACGTAAAAGTTGAAATTAGAAAAATTGAAAATGAGGTCTCAAGTGCCTGATTATTTACCAGACTATCCACATTGAGCAGCGAAAAATTATACCAACCTAATTCTGGCAAATAGCTAATCCCCACCGACCACAGCCTCCCTTCCAAACCTAAAGAAAGTGATACTGTTTGTGAAGGGTTCACCTTCAAAGTAGCCAATAGTTTTTGTAGCTTTTTATACTGTTCTTTATCGTCAACAATCGCTTCCAATTGACTCCTGGATTTCAGCCCTCCTTCGTTAAGGCTATATCGATCAAGAAAAAACTCACCCGCTCGAATAAGAATACCGCCAGAGGCATCGACAACCATATTGGTCGAATTATCGGAATCAACAGACCTGAAAATTTCTAAAAAGTCTGTAATAGGAAACCCCGTTCCCGCAAGCCCTACGATATTTTTTCCATTTCGAATCGGCGCATTAACCCAGACAGAGACCTCCCCTGTATATTCATCATTATCTAGATTAATTAAATATTCATTATCTGTCTGAGTAGCGTCGGTATACCAGTTGAAATTTGGTTTCGACAAATCTAATTGATACAGAACCTTTGTTGGAAAAAACTGATCTTGAGAATGGTTGGTATAGTAATTCTTTGTTTTATCTACAATGTAAAAAAAATGCCTACTGGAGAATAACGTCCCATATGCCTTAAATTCTGTCATTGCTCCCGCTTTAAGCGTGGGGTTAAATTCGTCTTCAGCCCATTTTTGCAGACTCCTATCGGAAGCTATGGCCTTGGAAATTGCCACATCAGGTAAAATAGCAGAGAGTAAAAGCTGTTTTTCCTGATTAGCAATAGTCTGAGCTAGCTTGAAGTTCTCACCGAGTTGAAACGCCTCAATCGACGTTTTGATTACCAGGGATCCAATGAGCATTGATATAAGCGATGCACTAATAAACGTGACGACAAACTTAGGTTTGATGCCGAGATGGCGGAATCGCTGTGTTAGACCAGATGGCATGACGCCCTACCCCAATTTCTAGCACTTACTTAAACATAGAACAAAAGTAAGTACATTCAACGCTATGGGATAGATTTCTTATATGCCTCGGTATATCACCGAGGCATATACCCACTTAACCCTTTATTCTTTCTCAGATAATTACGTTGACTGGTGTAAAAAATCCAGCACACCGGATATTGTATTTTCATCGCGCAACAACCGGTTATGCCCTAATCCCTCCGATATAATTGATTGAGCATGCGCCCAGTGCTGCTGTAACGATCCTGACACCTCAAAAACAACTTGGGTATCATCTTTGTCATACACAAGCATCAAGGGAGTCGACAGTTTTTTATTACTTTTTAATAAATCAAAACGCTGCCATACCCCACTACCAAATTTTGTTTCCATCAAGCGCTTATGCACATCCATGACGTTACGACCAAGTGCCATCTGTACCTGTGTTAAATTCACAATATATTCCAAACTCAAAGGGGTGCCCATCAACGTTAACGACAATACGGGAAAACCACGATTGATCACATCCACACTGGCAACACCCCCCATACTATGAGCGATAATATGTAATGGTGATTTTTCTTTTTGAATAATACATTCAATTATCGCGGAAAATTCAGTAAGGTCTGTACGTTTTCCCGCCGCAGCCCCGTGTGCTGGCGCATCAAAAGCGATAACTTGAAACCCTTTTTTAACAAGCGCTTGACTCATCGGGGTGAATTGACCACTGTGCCCACCCCATCCATGAACACAAAGAATAGAAGGCCCCTCTCCCCATCGGTATACCGGTATTTCCTTGTCATTGAAGGTAACCCACTCTGTATTTGCAGCATTAAGCCAAGATTCATCCTCCTTTTTTAAAGGCATTGATTGTGGCTTAAACCATAACGAGTTAAGCCACTTACCACTCAGCGTAGGTGACACGCTCCCCATCAAAGACAATACTTTAGATATTCCATTAAACACGGGGTGCTGCTGAACCTGTGATTGCTGTTGTATAATAAGGTCTGACCATTCAATTGAAGGATTCATACTATATCTCCTGAACCTGAGTTGTATTTATATTGAGTGTTGTCTCCGATACTGCATTAGCTAAGGCCTTTTCATTCTCAGTTTTTTCTGGCGAGTCCTTTTCAACAGCCATTAATAAAGCAGGTAATAACAAAAGGTCGACTAACAGAGCAATACCTACCGTCATTGCCGCCATAAGCCCCATGTCACTGTTACGTGCAAAACCAGACAAACTCAGCACGCCAAACCCTCCCACTAATGCAAGACTGGTAATACAAAGAGCAACACCCACGGTAGAAAACGTTTGTTCAATCGCCGCTTTGGGTTCAAGTTCTAATCGCACTCGTGCAAATTGATATTTGCTAAGAAAATGCACCGTGTCATCAACAATGATGCCAAGCGTTAACACAACAACAACCGCAAACGACATTCCAATCTCGCCATCCAATATCGCCCAAGCACCAAGTCCTATAATGATCGGAGCGATATTAGGCACCAAACTTAGCAACCCTAATTTAAGAGAACGAAGACTGATAATCATCACAACAGAGATCAGAACAAACGCTAGCAACGTGCCGCTGACCATACTGTCGACCGCTCGCTTAACAATATGTGTAAACATCGTTGTCGTACTCGCACCGGTAACGATGTAATCAGGCGCATGTTGCTGCCACCAACCCATGATCCGGCGTTCCATTCGTAGCATTTCTGAGGAGGGCATATCATCAAAGCGTACCTGCACTCGTGTGGCATCTTTATTGAGGGTAAGCTGATTATTCACATCTAAACCAAAGGGCAACGACATTTCATAAAGCAATAGGTATTGCGCGGCTAATTGCGGATCTGAAGGTAATTGGTACCATGTGTCAACGTCGTTATGCATATTCCGGTTCAACCGTTTAAAGGTATCGGTAATGCTATATACGTGTCGTATTTCTGGTTGAGCTCGAAGCCATTGCACAAACTGATCAACCCGCGCCAACGCTTTAGGAGAAGCTGCTTTTAACTCGCCTTCGCCAGGTGCCTGAATGGAATATTCAATACTATAAATACCGCTGACATTATCGGTATAAAAATCACTATTTCGTCGAAACTCAAAACGCTCATCAAACTGCTCGACAAACTTTTCATTCAACGTATTTTGTGGAACTAACCAAACAGCACCAATAAAGATAACTGCACTTGAGAACATAACGGAAAAACGGTGCTCTACTACCCACCCTCCCATTTTCCCTAGCCACGAGTGGTGACTTTGTATTTTTCGCTGTCGTGTTGGCAACAATGACAAACAAGCAGGTAAAAAACTAAGGCTCAAAATAAAAGCCACGACAACGGCAACGGCAACTAAATTCCCAAGATCTCGATAGGGAGGCACATCATTAAAGTTCATCGCCAAAAAACCAATCATTGTCGTAAGACTGGTGATAAAAATCGGCACAAAATTCATTTCAATAGCAAGCTTAAGTGCTACTTTTTTAGTTCGCCCCTCTTGCCATTGCTGCATAAAAGTCTCAATAAGATGCACGCAATGCGCAACAACAATCGCCATAATAATCGTTGGTGCAACAGCAGTAACTGTCGTAATCGGTATATTTAACCAGCCAAATACACCGAAGGCCGCTAAATCTGTCATAACAATAACAACCATTGATAACACTGTCCCCCAAATAGAACGCGTTAATATTGCTACTAACAGCAACACCAAAAAAAACATCAGTGGCGTTAACTGTTTAATATCCTGTCTACTTGCCTGTCCGTAGGTATAACTAAGCATCGTAAGGCCAATAGGTTTGATCTCTACGTTTGGGTACTCATTGTGTAAGTCACTAATCGTTGTTTTAGCAACAGCCACCAGCTCTGCAATTTCTTGTGGACTTTTATTAGGTAAATTAAAGGTAGCAACTACCGACGTTGCGCTTCCATCAGAAGCCTGGATAAAATCTATTAGGCTAGGCTCCGTTAACGCTATTTCCCGCACGCGTTTGATAGCATCTGCATCTAGAATTATTGCATCCTCTACCAACGATTCAACAACCAAATCCTCACCGTCGTTATCTGCATAGGTGTATTGAAAATTGGTAATAGAATCGACTCGATTAACAAAGGGCAACATCCACGCCTTTTCTGTCAGTTTCTCGACTACAGTTAACGACTCAACGCTAAATACATCACCCTGTTTAGGCACAACAATGAACACTAAGTTATCCGTATCGGTATAGGCCGCTTTAATTTTTTCGTAAGCTTGTAACTCTGGGTTATCAGGGCCAAAAAAGTATTCATAATCAATACTAAAGCGTAAGCGAGGTATACCACTGGCCATAGCAGCGATCAGCAGCAGCGTGAAGAAAATCACTAGTGTTCGATGCTGTAAAACCCAGTGGGCGTAATTTTTATTCATAACATGTGCCTCTTTCGTGAAGTTACGGCTAGATTAAGGGTAAGAAGACGACAGAAAGAGAGGCTTAACTGACCATTGGAGTGCCATATCAGACATATGTCTGATATGGCCTCATAAATGTCTTATCCGGCATTACAGAACGCTAAATGCTGGCGTAAACTGGCATTTCAGTGTTTCATTTCAAGTAAATGGGGGGTATCAATGATAAATGTGGCGATAGTCGTATCAGAACGTTGTCAGGCTTCTGGGGTAATGGCGGTGTTAGATTTATTTGTGGCGGCCAATTACTGCCATGGCCATTTTATGCGTAAGCAATATGACCTGTTTGCCACTCAACTAGTAGGTTTGGACACTTATCAACAAGCTTATAACGGCTGTTCGATTGGCCCCTTACAGTCGATCGATAATACCCCGCGCCCCGATGTATTAGTTATCCCGGGTATCATTGAAGCGATAGGCTCACCAGTCAGAATTAAAAATGAACTAAACAAATACAAAGATTGGTCTGATACGTTATGTAAATGGCAAGAGGAAGGCACTCTCATAGCCGCCTCCTGTAGTGGCAACCTTCTAGTTGCTGCTAGCAATTTAGCCCAAGGTCGAACACTAACCTGCCACTGGGCAATGGAAGAAGTCGCTGTACAAATGTTTCCAGAAGAAAATTTTGATGCAAGTGACATGTTATTTGATCATGGAAGCATGATCAGTAGCGGAGGTTCTTCCGCTATCAATCAAATGATCTTATTTACCATTGAACGCCTGGTTAGTAGAGAACTGTCGCTACTCACCGCAAAAATGATGCTAATAGATCTAGAACCAGCAAAGCAGTCCTCTTTCGCATTATTCCAACCCAACAAACGCCACGGTGACAACACCGTGATAAATTTACAAAACTGGTTGGAGGAAAATTACACCACCTCAGTTTTTATTGGAGAACTCGCACATCAATTTAATATAAGTGAGCGGCAGTTAGGCAGGCGCTTTAAAAAGGCCACTGGTGAAACCCCAAGCAACTATTTACAACGTTTACGACTTGAACACGTAAAACGCTGTTTAGAAAACAGTAAAAGCCCCGCGAATACGATTATTTGGGATGCGGGTTATGAGGATCTAAGTTCTTTTCGCAGGCTATTTAAGCGCAACACCGGTATGACAATGAATGAATACCGTCAACGTTTTGGATTGCGACAACAAGCAGTATAACTTGCACGCCTGTTTGTATACTATCCTGGATAAATAATCAAAATAAGTGGATTTCCGTCTTAAAGGTCAATGTTTCTCACCACTTTCTTATATCATAATCTAGCGTTGTCTATATATATCAAGAAATAGGGCTTAGTTATTATGAAAGAAATCAAAACCGAAATTACCATTAATGCTTCGAAAGAGAAAATCTGGGCATTACTGTCCGATCTTGATAACTATCAAAATTGGAATAACATCATTACCAACGTAAAGAGTACTCTACAAGTCGATCGTGGATTTCGATTTAAAATAGATATATTTGGCCAAGCCGTTCCAATGGCTGCCAAAGTTCATCGTGCCGATGAAAACCAGTATTTAGGATGGGGTAACGATTACCAATCCTGGGTTAAAATAATATTGGCCGCTCACCACTATTTTGAAATCATCGAGATATCTGACTCTCAATGTAAATTTGTACATGCTGAACAATTTTATGGGGTTGTACCATTTGTACTATGGCCAATAATTAACAAAATGGGTAAAAGCTACGAACGCTTTAATGAAAGCCTAAAATCTGAAGCTGAGAAGTAATTAATCCAATTATCAATGCCATCTATTAATGCGACAGGTCCATTATCAAATAAAGGCATATTGATAGAAAGCACCATTAATGCTTCTATCCGAGGCAAACGCATTTAATGTATGCCCCCCGGATAGAAGTGAATGTTAGATTTCCACGCTACTCATCATCACTACTTGCCCAAACATCGGAACTGCCATCCGAGTTAACAGTTACCACTAAATTTATTGGGCGACAACAAACCTGGCAATCCTCAATATACTCCTGTTCTTCTACTGAGCAATCTACGACTAGCTCAATCACTTCGCCACAGTAAGGACATGGTATTTTCTTAACATCGAGTTCGTTTATCAAAGCAATACCTCAACGAGTTCTTTCAATTCCATACCTGTCACCTCATATCCTTTAGCTTGGCACTGGAAAACCATCTATATAGTGACGGTAGCACAAATAACGTTAAGAAAGTCGCCGTTACTAATCCTCCCACAATGACAATCGCCAAAGGTTTCTGTATCTCTGCCCCAACACCAGTCGATAACATCATCGGAATCAACCCCAGCACAGAGGTCATAGCGGTCATTAATACAGGTCGCAGTCGAGAAATTGCGCCTTCATAAATGGCATCATCTACGTCAAGTCCGCCACTCACCCGTTGGTTAATGCTTTCAACCATCACCACTCCGTTTAATACCGCGACACCAAACAAGGTAATAAAACCAATAGAACTCGGCACCGATAAATACTGCCCAGAAAAATAAAGAGAAAATACACCGCCAATCACCGCTAACGGTACATTGACCAAAATAAGCGCTGCCTGTCCTATTGAGTTAAACGCAAAATAAAGGAGTAAAGCAATTAATGCCAAAGATATAGGTACTACGAGAGATAGCCTTTTTTGGGCTCGCTCCTGGTTTTCAAATTGCCCTCCAATATCAACCGAATAACCTGCAGGAAGTGATACTTGTTGCGCGATTGCTGATCGAATATCTGCAACTACACTGCCCATATCCCTCCCTTGCACATTTGCTTGAATCACCACTCGCCGTTGCACATCATCACGACGCACTTGTGGAGGCCCCGACTCAATTGAAATATCAGCCACATCACCTAAACGAACCCATGCTCCTGTTGGTGATAATAATCGTAACTCCGCGATATTTTGAGGGGTCTTTCTAAAGGATTCGGCTAATCGTACATAGATATCATAGCGCTCATTACCATTAATAATTTGCCCCGCCTCACGGCCTCCTAGACCATCTTTCACCAATGTCATGACATCTCCTACAGCAAGACCATAACGAGAAAGTTGCTGCCGATTAGGTTTAACGACAAGTTGTGCTTCACCGACAATCTGCTCCAACGCAACATCCCTTGCACCTTCAATCGTTTGCACAACTTTTTCTATCTCTTGGCCTTTTTCCGCAAGCGTATTCAAATCTGGACCAAACAACTTAATAGCTAACTGAGCTTTTACCCCCGACAATAGCTCGTCAACACGGGTTGCAATTGGCTGAGAAAAATTCAGTAATAATCCAGGAAACTTTTCGAGTTTAGTTTCCATTAATGCCTGTAGTTCGAACCGGTTGCTTGCACTAGTCCATTCACTAACCGGTAACAAGCCAATGTAAATCTCAATATTATTCACAGGCTCAGGGTCACCACCCATTTCCGGCCGCCCAATACGACTTAATGCATAAGTCACTTCTGGAAACTCTAATAACATGGCCTCCAATTTAGGAGCTACATTAACGGCAGTTTCAAGGCTTGACGACGGCGCTAATGTTGCTCGTAAATTAATAGTGCCCTCTTCTAACTCTGGAACAAATTCCGTACCCAGTTGAGGTAACAAAAACAAAGACGAAGCTAATAAGATAGCCGTAGAACCGATCACCATCTTGGTATTCCCAAGCGCCCACCGTAAACCCGCCCTATATAGTTTCTCCAAGGGTTTAAGCACAAAGCTTTCTTTTTCTTTAACACCGCGACGAAATAAAAAGCTCGCCAATGCCGGCACAACGATAATTGCAACAAACACGGCAGCAACAATGGCCAACATAATACTCACAGCCATCGGTTGAAACAACTTCCCTTCTACGCCTTCAAAACTGAATAAAGGCATAAATACTACCAAGATAATCAAAGTAGCAAAAAAGATAGGCCTCACAACTTCTTTTCCTGCTTCTTGAAGCCGCAACTCAATGCCATGAGTATCATTCGACACATCGTGAGGATCCGGATCATTCCCACCCGACCGGGCTTGAGCCAATGCATTGTGCTCGGCATCAGGGTGGGATAAGTGTTTAAACATATTATCCACCATGACCACTGAACCATCCACTAACATACCGATCGCAACCGCAATACCACCCAGCGACATTAAATTCGCAGATAAGCCCAACCAAGACATAATCATCAATGCAATACCAATCGCTATAGGAATAGAGATAAGCACTAACACCGTTGCGCGAAGATTCATTAAAAATAACGCCAATATTACAACAATAAAAACAAACGCCAACAGCAACGCATTCACTACTGTTTCTACCGCCTTGGTGATTAAATCGGACTGATCATAAAACGCCTCAAATCGCACACCTTGCGGTAATGCTTGCTGAATTAATGTTACGCGATCATTAATACCATCTATGGTTTCTTTGGTATTCGCCCCCATACGCTTTAGAACAATACCCGATACAACCTCACCTAATCCTTCAACTTTCCCCTCGGCATTACGCCGAGTTATTGTCACAGCCCCCTGGCGGATTTCCCCACCTAGCTCAACCTTTGCCACATCACCAACCGTGACAACCGCTCCACCAATAGTTTTTAGCGGTATTTGACGCAACTCCTCCAAACCCTGCTTGTTACCACTTAACCAACCTACACCACGAATTACCAG
>CAJXXT010000152.1 GCA_913063495.1 uncultured Gammaproteobacteria bacterium
TGTTGCGCATAAGCGGCATCGACTGATTTATTGCTTAATTCTCCAACAGCAAATGGTGACTGATTAATAAACTGCTGCACCTGCCCAAACTCTAGAGATGTATTTTTAATAGAACCTGATACCTCGGTGTATCCAGACAAAATTTCGCTCTGAGTTCGACCGATGGCTTCTATATTATTCTGGTGATTATTTTCATCATTAGCTAACCTAGGTTCAGCAACCTTTTTGGTATGGGCTTGTTCCCCAAATTCATCAAATGATTCCGATTCCAAGGCACGTAGCCAACGTTGCTGGTTTTCACTCTTAGTTGATTGCGTAGTAGATGCTTGTTGCACAGCGACACTAACACCTGCGCCAACACCAATGCCTGATGAGTCCACGCTCATATAGTTTTCCTTTCCATACGCGATAAAAACAGATCTTCCACTTCTTTCAACTCCATACTATTCAGCATTAATATCGTCGATTCTTGCTTTTGCTCTATTTTTTCACCCAACAGACGCCTTTCAACATTCAATTCAATCAATATATCTTTCGTTTTCTCACAAATCCTTTCGGCATTATCGGATTCACTTTTAAGCAATTGTTTTTTTTGTCGTTGACCCACTATAAAGTCATTGATATTCATAATATCTTCGGGTGAAATCAGACTGCCTGGAGAGAAAGCCTTAGACACTTTTTCTTCACACTGCGTGATCAGTATTTCAACCTCATTAAAGGCATTCGTTAAAATTTTGAGCTTTTTCTCTTGCCCCTGCAACTCCAGGTTTCTCTCATTAATTCGTTGCTCATTCAATTGCCACAAATAACGAAGTGCCTTTATTTTTTTATTCTGTTGAGACAATGACTGCGCTTCCATTACGATTCCTTATCGTTTCGAAGGTTATCCCTTAACCACTTCTGCAACACTTTCTCTGCGTTTTTCTCAGGAGCTGCCTGCGTAATAGCAATTTCAAATTCCGAATAAAATGCAATCGCTGAATCAAGAGCTCTATTACTACCCTCTTTATAGGCACCCAGTTCTATCAAATCTTTTGATTCATTATATAAACTTAGATGTTTAAGAGCCCGATCAACCAGCGTCTGATTTTCTTTGGTTGTTATCTGTCTATGAAGTCGGCTTACACTTTCCAACAAATCTATTGCTGGGTAGCGCCCTCGGGTAGCTATCTTTCTTGATAACACGATGTGTCCATCTAAGATTGCTCGTGTTGTATCAGAAACCGGTTCGTTAAAATCATCTCCTTCTACAAGTACCGTATACACAGCAGTTATCGACCCACTATCTCTGAAATTTCCAGCACGCTCTACCAATTTTGGTATCTGTGCAAAGGCAGAAGGGGTATACCCTCTTGCCGTTGGCGGCTCTCCTATCGCCAACCCAATTTCTCGCTGAGCCATAGCGAAACGGGTAATAGAATCCATTGCCAGGAATACTTTTTTGCCCTGATTTTTAAAGTATTCCGCAACAGTTGTAGCAGCATATGCAGCGTGAACCCTTACCAAGGCAGGTTGATCGGCCCCTGCTACCACGATAATGCTATTTTTAAGTCCCTCATCACCTAGATTTTCAACAACAAAATCCAAGACTTCTCGCCCACGCTCCCCAATCAATGCTATTACATTGACATCAGCGTTAGAGGCTTGGGCTATTTGGCCCAATAACGTACTTTTACCAACGCCACTACCAGCAAAAAGCCCTACTCGTTGACCAACACCGATACTCAACATAGTGTCAATGGAACGAATACCTGTCGTAAACTGCTCAGTAATCCGTTGTCTATCCAGTGGATTTATCGGTTCAGGGTACAGTGGGTATTCTTCACCAAGAGAATCAAACGCTTTTCCGTCCATAGGTCGACCAAATGCGTCCACCACTCGGCCTAATAAATGCTCACCGACACGTAAAGACGCCGCACGTCCTGTCGCTACAATTTCACTGCCTACATGTATGCCGCTCAAATTACCATATGGCATCATTAGCACATGGCCATCTCTGAAACCAACTACCTCAGCAAGTACAGGTTTCAAGGCTTGTGGGGTATATATCTCACAGATTTCACCTAAAAACACATCAGGCCCAGAGGCTTCTAGCACAAGTCCGTAAAACTGAAGCACACGCCCTGTACGCTGAATTGTTTCACAGTTTTTTATTGCTCTGAGAAATCGGCGATTATCCATTACGCCCCCAGTTCATCGGATTTGATTACACCAACCAGTGTTTCTTTAAGTCGTTGTAGTTGTGTGTCCAATCGTCCATCCCAGCTTCCTGAGCTTGATTCCACTATACAACCACCTTTGGCAACACGGTCATCGGCTACAAATGTAACATCAGAGTACCCAATTTTATCTGAAAGCGATGATACGGCAGAAATATCATTTGGATTGATATGTACCTTTAGGTCACTCAAGTCTTTCAGGGACGAAATCACATTCTCTATAACTGCTCGACGAAACGACTCCGCCGCATAGTTTTCACCTATGATTTTACACAAGGCTTCAAAGGTAATTTCAACGGCAAGTTTCTCTGCATCGCTAATCTTCGATTTCAAATTTTCATTGAAAAATACCGACACCTCAGAAACTTCCTTATATTTATGGGCAATATTATCCTCAGCGGCTTTATTCCCTTCAGCCAGTCCCTTTTCATACCCTTTGATCTTCTCATCGTCCAGGTCACGATTAAGAGCATCCAGCTGTTCTTTTACAGCAGCAAAATTTTGCTCTGCAACAACCCGTTTTTCTGTCTCGACATCCAAACTTTTCTTTATTTCATTGAACAGTGCCGGTGATATTTCAGCTAAGTCTTGGTCTTTCTCTGGCTGCCTCTCGATTCGGTCATCAATAGCATTCCTTGTAGATTTTTTGTCATGACTTAATGAACCAGCAGGTTTGCGCGCACTAGAACGTGCCCTTCCCTCATCGTCTTGATAAGGGGCTTGTAATTTTCTGCTTCCCACAACGGGATGTGACCGAATAACTTTACTCATCGGATATTATCGTCATTTCAAGTTGGGATATCATATATCTTGCCATACTATCAATCACTCTTTCTGACGCAGCTCTTGTTATATTTTTTTCAGCGTCTTTTACACGACGGCTAAAAGCTTCGGCTGATGATGCAATACAATGGCGTAATTTCGAGTGCTCCATAACGGGAAGAAGTTGAGCTAAAGACTCTGGTGACATTGTTATGACAACATCTTGACCTTTTTTTATTGTGCAAGTATCCAATAAGCGAGCTAGTGCCTCTAATGTTGTCTCCTTTGGCACAACAGCCTCAATAAGGCTAACTTCAGCTGGCTTAACTAGGTCATATATTTCATCAAATTTGGCGCGTTTAAGTGATTTGATTTTTTTCAACCCGTTAAGCGCATTTCGTACTGCGCTTTGACTAACGGGCGTTAGATTCGCCAGTATCCATTCTCTATCTTTTTCGTGCAAAGGATGTAACACCGCCGCCGTGTTTTTTATCGCTTTTTGCATCGGTTATCGCTCCATCGATACAGTAGTCTTACTTTCATCAGTAAGCCAAAGCTGTATGTCATTTAGTAATTCATCTCGTTCTTCAAGCGTTAACCGCGCTGGTTGTTTACGCAATCGCGATACGACGATTAAGGCTATCAACAGCACAACAATACAGAATGACAAAAACACTACGACTGGTCGAATTGAATAACCTGTGGCTAGGCTGTTTGAGACTGCCATATTACTCGATGCCATAACGCCATCTATTCCTGTGCTCGGTACAACGGGCAAATCAAGATTAGTACCTAGCAATACTGCCTCCGAAATACGTGTAGAGCCAAGTGCAGAGATAACACTAATTTCATCTCCCCTAACGTCATTATAGCCAATTGCATTTTTGACAATTGCTTCCACCTCTGAAATACGTGTATTTGCTAGGTTTGTTGGCAATAAGACACTAACGGTTAATCGGCTAATACCACCAGGTTCTTCAACGGTATTTTCTCTCGATCGACCAAAATCAAAGGTTTCCTCGGTATTTTCTTTGATATCTGCAACCTGACGACCTTTTTTACTCTTGTTGGTGAGCGCATTATTAACGGTTTTGGTATGCTTACGTTTTGTTAGTACCCCTTTAAAACCGCCGATAGGTGGTAGTACTTCTTCAACGATTCGCTCCACAGTTTTAGAAGACAGTGCCACATTAATCGTTACAGAACTGTTACCAAACCCAAACAACATGTCGAGAGCACGCTGAACCTTCTGCTCTAGGTGCATTTCTATATCACGCGAACGCTGTGTTGCTTTCTTACCAAACATCCTTCCATCATCAATTGCACTCAGCACACGTCCCTGCCCGTCGAGAATGGTGACTTTTAACGCGTTTAACCCATCAACAGATGATGCTACCAATGTTTGAATACCCTGGACTTGTTCCATTGTCACACTTGAGCCAGTGTGTAATACCAACGTCACTGACGCTTTTGGCTCTTTTTTATCTTTCTTAAAAAGTGCCGCTTCAGGTATAACCAAATGTACTCTCGAGAACTTAACTTCATCCATAGATGATATTGTTCTGGCAAGCTCACCTTGCATAGCACGTTGCAAATTCACTTTCTGAGTAAATTCCGTCATACCATAATCAGCATCATCAAATAATTCAAAACCTGCACTGCCCCTAGCAGGACCATCCTTTCCAACCATCTTCAATCGAGTAGAATAGAGATCCTCTTTTTGAACTAAAATCGTATTACCATCACCGGAAAGCTCGTATTCAATTTTAAGATCTTCCAAATGACTAACTATCGCAGAAGCATCTTCATTTTGTAAATCCGAATACAGAACCACAGACTCTTTCTGATATAAAAAACTCAAAGCAAGTAACGGAAGCAATAATGCAAGCGCTGCGACTAACATAAGGGATATTTTTCTACCGGCGCTCAAAGTCACCCATAAATCACGTATTGTTGACATTAACTGCTACCCTAGATCGACATTCTCATAATTTCTTGGAACCCTTCCACCAAACGGTTACGCACTTGTGCCGTCAGTTCAAGGGAAGTTTGTGCTTTTGATATTGAAATCATTACTTGGTGCAGATTATCTGTCTCACCAACAACGTATTGCTGAACAGCTTTCTCGGCATTTACGATGTTTGTATTCGTATTGGAGACCTCGCTTGTCAGCCATTGCTCAAAACCTACCGCTGATGGCGCAGCACTGGGCAACTTTATAACGTTTCCTGTTTGTATATCGCCGATCATGCTCGAGCTGATTGCTTCTATAGTCATTTTATTCCCCTAATTCCATTGCTCGAGCCGCCATAGATTTGGCAGCACTTAGCACTTTAATATTGGCCTCATAGCCTCGCGTTGCTTCCACAAGATTGGTCATTTCGTTGATAGGATTTATTGCAGGCAGATGAACAAAACCCTGTGCGTCGGCGTCAGGGTGAGCCGGATCAAATTTCATCCGCGGCTGTACATCACGCTCTATTACATGAACACTGTCGATACCACGCAATGTCGACTCGCCTGCAACATCATCAAAGACTTTACCAAAACTTCCCGATGACGTGGAAGCGACTACTTCCAACGGCGCAAACCCTTTACCACCTTCTGCGCGAGTTGTATTCGCATTGGCAATATTTGTAGCGATCACCTCCATTCTGAGACGCTGATAGTCCAACCCAGAAGCACTGATCGCGAAGATAGTATCGTCCATTACCCTCTCCCTCCATTAATGGCAATACCCGTTAATGCACCAAGCCCTTTTTTAAAGCCTATTAGCGCCTGATATCGCATTGTATTTTCGGTCATTTTTACCATTTCGCTATCTAACACCACTTTTGCAGAAAGCTCTTCCACAGTTGGCAAATTATTTCCATCCAAACTGTTAATCGCCTGACTAATAGCTTGAGGATCAGTTGAATACACAACATCACTGATTGAGGAAAAAACCGCATCAAAATCCACATGCACTGCACGATAATTTTGAGTATCAACATTCGCAATATTATTTGCTATCGCCTTGTGCTCTAGTGATACAACATCCAATGCTTTTGAAATCAAGGTACTTGTTACGTTACCAATTATGCTATCCATATTTTTGCCTGCAAAAATAATTAAGTAGTGTTTATTTATTCTATTATTGAATAACCAGTGTTGCGTTTAACGCGCCTGCTGTTTTAATGGCTTGCAATATCACGATGACGTCACGGGTACTGGTTTTAATTTGTCTTAACGCACTAATAAGATCCGCAATCGTCGCTCCTGAAGGAAGGTCTACCGCTTGAGCAACAGATTCTTTAACATCAAGCTCTGTATCTGGCACGACAACCGATGCCACTGCATTACCTGTATTTCTCACAAAACTGGGTTGTGATACCAGAAAATCCGTTGTTACAACAACTTTTAGGTTGTCATGAGAGATGGTGATATTTTCTAGCTTGACATCCCCCCCTGAAACAACCGTTCCTGTTCTCTCATTGATCACGACAACAGCCCCTCTATCAGGCTCTACAGACATACTTTCAATTTTTGTGATAACGCCAATAACATTTGGAGGATCTTTCAACGTAACTTGAATTTTACCTGCATGAACAGGAACAGCTGTGACCCCTGACAATTGATTCTCTAGTAATAATGCAATACGGTTTGCCGTTGTGAAATCAGGTTTGTGTAAAACCAAAACAAGCTTCCCATCTTTATTTATCGTTGTTTCTGTATCTTTCTCTACAACTCCACCATCCGGGATACGACCCACAGTTGGATGGTTTTTTTGTAATAAATTACCATTAACATCATATTTAAACCCACCTACAAATACTTGGCCTTGGGCTAATACGTATGTTTTATTATTGGCTGCCTTTAACGGAGTCATTAGCAACGTACCTCCAACAAGACTTCTTGCATCTCCCATTGAAGAAACACTTATATCTAAACGACTACCAATGGACGTAAATGCCGGTAACATGGCGGTCACCATGACGGTGGCAACATTTCGGCTTCGTATTTGATCTTCACTAACAACCACTCCAAATTGTTGCAGCGCATTCGCAATTGAATGCAAGGTCGCTTTTGAACGTGCGCTATCCCCAGAACCAGCCAACCCGACGACAATGCCATACCCCAATAAAGGGTTATCCCTCACACCTTCTACCCTCACAAGTTCCTTTAACCTTACGGCTGATAATGTCTGTGTTGACGCTGAAAACACTGCTATTGTGGTGAGGACAACCAGTAATGCCTTTATCTTAATTCCCATTGTACTCATTCCTAGATCAGCCCTATTTTTGATAACACCCAGTACACAAACCCTGGTTTTTCTGTATCACTTCCGTAGCCAAAGCCTGAATATTCAATATTCGCATTTGCAAGGCGTGTAGATATTGCTACGTTATTCGCACTGATATCTTCTGTTCTTAACCAGCCCTCAGCCTTAATCAGCTGATTCTCTCCGTTTACCATTAGCTCTTGACGACCTCTAACAAACAGCTTTCCTGTCGCATCAATTTCTTCAATAACAACCGTTATTCTCGCACTCATTTGCCCTTCACGTTGCGTAGATGCACCCGAGTTACGCCCCACTCCAAGATCAACAGATCCAATTTCAGTTTTATTGGTTTGTCCAATAGAGCCCGAGAGCCCTATGCTTTCGTTTAATGAGGCATCTGTTTTTGATCTGGCTCGTGCGTTTTCTACAATAAGCAGCGTTACGGTATCACCGATAAACAACCCCCTATGATCGCTAACGAGTGATTCATACGTGCTTTCCGAATACAAGTTTTCGCTAATAACGGTTGTACTTATGCTTAACAACATAAGTACAACTACGCTATAAATTTGGCTTCTGTTCATTGCTATCCTATTCCCCAATATCATTTGCATTGCCTTTCATCCACCTAACCTTGATCGCCCACATGCAACAGGCTTTTTCCCGAAACATATGCCTTATAGGTCATACCGCTTTGCTCATTTTTAACCGCTATCATTTGTCCCGCATACCCGTGAGACAGAGCCAGTGCTTTTCCTGTAATACTTATAATGCCAACTTTTGACACCACACTCACTATCTCGCCTTTCACTACATCTGGGCGAGGAAGAACATCACTTAGCTTCAGTATTCGCCCTTTAATAAGCCTACGCTTCGTAATACTGCCGAAAAGTGTTTGATCACTATAAACTGCATTATTTTTTAACCCTGCAACATCAACAGAAGCACTCGTAACATCAGCCAACCCTATAACCTGATATTTTTTAAGATCTCTAGTAAGTAACTGTACATTTCTATACGCGCTAACAGCGAAACCTACAGGTATGCTATCAATCAAAGAGCCCTCACGAATTACGTCAACCCACACCACCATTAACTTTGCAATATTCTCTATATAGTCAGTTTGATTGATACGTAACGTATCACTCGGTATCACACTGTAGCCATTCACAGACTTTAACGTGGGTACAAGTTTAACCACATCAAACTG
The DNA here is from genome assembly GCA_913063495.1 of uncultured Gammaproteobacteria bacterium. Classification (GTDB taxonomy): domain Bacteria; phylum Pseudomonadota; class Gammaproteobacteria; order Pseudomonadales; family Ketobacteraceae; genus 42-54-T18. The sequence continues at coordinate 8,453 of CAJXXT010000152.1, forward strand.
TTCATCTAACTCATCAAAAAGCGTCTTTTGTGCCAGGTCAATGATCCGCTGACTATCCGTAGGGTTAAGTCGTTTTTGCAATATTATTTTTTCTGAACCTACAACATTAGCCTTATATCCAAGCCCTACAAGCTTGGCTGCTAATACATCACTAATCCTTCGTAAGTCAATTTTTTTACCTGCTCCCGCTTCGATTATTAGAGAAGATATATCTATCTCTACTCCTCCAAGTTCTTTTCTTTTGGATTTCTCTGCATATATCGTTACTAACATTGATAACGGTAACGTTGTCTTTTCCCATGTGATTTTTGGATATACCTGCAATGTAATCGCTCTTTTTTCAATTAGCGTCTCTATTTCGGAAGCAGGTATCGCTGCTGTCGCTGAAAACAGTAATCCCCCCCACAAAAAATAGCATCGTATTAAAAAACTCATGGTAATTCTACCGCTAGCTACGCAGGTTATTGGTAATTTTCAACATTTCATCAGAAGCACGAATGATTTGCGAACTCACTTCATAAGCGCGTTGAGCAACTACCAAGCTAATCATTTCTTGTACCAAATCTACATTAGACGTTTCAATAAAACCCTGAACTAACTGACCTGCACCATTTTCACCGGGTTGAGAATACAAAGCGCCACCAGACTTTTCATTCGACAAATACATGCCATTACCAATTGCGTCTAAGTCTTGTTCATTTGGAAACTTAACGACTTCTATCTGACCTAACTCAATAGGGGCGTCCTCATCAGCAATTTTTGCTTGTACCAGACCATCCTTATTAACAATTAACTGAGTAGTTTCTAAAGGAACATTAATATTTGCTGACAACCGCTTGCCTGCTACGGTGGAAAGAAATCCATCATCCATCAAACGTAACGAACCAATACGAGTATATGCATACTCGCCATTCCCTAAATCCACTTCAAAAAAACCTGCTCCGTTAATTGCGATATCCATTGGATTTTCTGTTGCTTTTAAGTCCCCTTCTGAAAAATCCCGATTAACCGATGTTATTGACGCACCCATACCCATTTTCACTTCTGAATCTAATTTGGCAATATCTGATGTCGCATTACTTGAATCTGCATACATTAAGTCGGTAAATTCAACTCTGGTTTTTTTAAATCCAGGGGTATTTAAATTTGCCAAATTATTTGAAATATTATCAATTAGCGTTTTTTCAGACTGCATTCCTGTAGCCGCAATATAGAGTGCATCAAACATACTCATTCCCTTAATCTATTAATTATTTTTAAACCTGAAAATAGGTGGATTCAAATGCAAATATCAAAAATCTGCTAATGTATTGATTGCTGAATCCAACATTGAATCATAACCTTTTAATACTTGGCTGGCCGCTTCAAAATGTCGTGTGGTTTCTATTAAGGCTGTCATTTCTGTCAATGAATCAACATTTGAAACCTCAATAAACCCTTGTTGTATCCGTGTACTTCCTTCGCTCGATACACTTGCGCTACCTATTTCAAAAAGGCCACTGCCAATATAATGCAGTTGACGAGCATCTTCGAAATGCACGACATCCAACTGGCCAACATTTGATCCACCCTGACTTAGCTGTCCTGTTGCGTCAATATTGATATCTGTTCCATCCAACCTTAACTCACCACCACTAGCAGATACTTGTTCACCGCTGGTCAACGACAAAGCACCCTGCGCATCCAACGCCAAATGCCCCTTGCGCGTGAAATATGTATTGCCATCCCTTGTAACCTGTAAAAATCCTGTGCCATTTAAGGCAACATCCATAGGTTGCCCAGTCTGCTTCAACGCGCCCTGAGATAGGTCATAGCTAATATGAGGATTCAGCGAACGAGCACTGACTAAACCATTCGAACCTTTACCCGTAAGCGAGTTCTGTGACATCAAGCTATCAAATCGTTGTGTCACCACTTCTCGTTTGTAACCTTCTGTATTTACGTTTGCCAAATTTTGACCCAACGAACGTAAACGCTCTGAATCAGCATTCATCGTTTGGTTCACTATCGCCATAATGTCAGTCATTTACTCCCCCTGAATTTCCAGTTGTTTGGTTCGTAGGTTACTTTTTTTCACATCATTTCTTGAATGCGACAATGTATTTGCAGCTGATGTCGCACTCACTTTGGTTCTATCCAAAGTTACCACTCCGTATGACACTATATGTGCCGATGTAGGAATCTCTGTAAGAGATAGCACGTGCAAATGAGGCATCATACGTTCAATCAACTTTCTTATATGTCGCCGTAGCGCCGGAGACGACAACAATACAGGCCGAATATTTTCTGACATCATGGATTCACAATATTTACTCAGTCGTTTAAATAACTGATCTGTAACACTAGGATCAACCAACAATGTAGTTTTATGCTCTGTTGATCGTAAGCCAGATTGTAAAATCTGCTCAAATGCAGGCTCCAAACTAAGCACTTTTAGTTGACCATTTTTATCGACGAGCTGTTCGCAAATGATTCGCCCTAGGCTTCCTCTCACTAACTCAGCTAATCCTTGAGGATCTTTGGTTTGCTTACCGCAATCAACTAACGTTTCCAATATCATTTCCAAGTTTCGAATTGATACCTTCTCATTCAGCAGTGCTTGCAACACCTTCTGTATATCGGTAATAGAGAGTACATTGGGAATTAGCTCTTCAAGTAAAGACGGCTGCGTCTCCCGAATACGCTGCATCATCCCTTCACACTCAGAACGCGTAAGTAACTCTGCAGTATGATTCTTTATAATTTCACTAAAATGAGTAACCATAACCGTTAAAGGGTCAACCATCGTATACCCCTTACTCTTTGCATCCTCTACATTAGATTTCTCAACCCATATAGCTGGAAGACCATAAGAAGGCTCTTTCGTCGCAATACCCTCAACTTTTGATTTCACCTCGCCAGCGGAAATCGCCATTACTCGATCTCGATATAGCTCGCCGGAAGCTACCTTGGCACCAAAAACTTTCACTTCATAACCGCAAGTATTGCTACGAGAATCCTCTTTTATTCTTATAGCGGGAAATACATAGCCCATATCCATAGCAAACTGTTTTCTAAACGCTTTGATCTTTTCCATGAAAACACCGCTTTCATCTCCAATCCATTCCGCGATATTGTCACCTACAAAAATCTCAATAGGATCAACCTGTATTATCTTGTAGAGATCTTCATCTTCATCAGCGGTATCGGTGTCAACATCTTCGTCAGCCCCCTCATCCTTTTGAGAGCGAATCAATGCAAAATAGGCTAACGCAGCAAACACTACAAACATCACAAGAAAAGGAAATAACGGCATTCCTGGTAAAAATGCCAAACCTAACAAACCAATGCTCACAATAACTAAGCTTTTAGGGAATTTAGAAATTTGTTGTGCAATTTGTTCCCCAAACATTGCATCACTTGCAGCACGGGTCACAATGATGCCAGTAGCCGTTGAAATCACCAATGCGGGTATCTGCGTTACGATACCGTCACCTACAGTCAGCAATGTATAGGTATGCAAAGCATCACCCCAGGGCATTCCTTTTTGGGCAATACCGATGATCAATCCGCCAACAATATCAATGAGAATGATAATAATACTTGCAATAGCGTCGCCTTTTACAAATTTACTTGCCCCATCCATTGACCCGTAAAAGTTTGCTTCTTTCTCGATATTTTCTCGTCGCTCTTTAGCTTCTTTCTCATCAATTAACCCCATATTAAGGTCAGCATCGATACTCATCTGCTTTCCTGGCATGCTATCCAGCGTAAATCGAGCGGCAACCTCTGCAACCCTCTGAGCGCCGCTTGTAACCACAACATACTGAACAACAATTAGGATAAGAAACACTACCAAACCAATAACATAGTTACCTCCCACCACGTATGTCCCAACAGCGTTAATAACTTCACCAGCATCTCCGTCTGATAGAATTAGTCGTGTCGCTGCAATATTTAGAGATAAGCGAAACAACGTTGCAATCAAAAGCAACGATGGAAAAGTAGAAAAAGACGTCGGCTTATCCGTGTAAAATGTCAACAACAACACAAGCAAACCGAAGCTAAAGTTAATTACCAATAAAAAATCCAATACGAATGCAGGTATTGGCGAAAATAGGACCAATAGAATACCGATCATTGCAGCAACTAATACAACTTCGCTTTTACTTCCAAATAACTGTTTCAACAATGAATCATTGGACATCATGTGTTTCTACTACCCATAGCATTTTGGTTAGTTCTTAAGTCTAGTGTTTTGTTTTCATATGCTTTTCGTAAAAGCTTCGCTACCAATACGTAGGTATCTTCTGGTATCGCGCCTTCTACAGCAGTTTTTCGATATATCTTTCGAGTTAGCCTAGGAGATTCAAAAACTGGGACTCGATGTCTAAAAGCAATCTCTCGTATTTTTAATGCCATTTTACCTGTTCCTTTACCTACCACGACCGGAGCCAGCATCGTTGTACGGTCATATTTCAGCGCAACAGCGTAATGTGTAGGGTTGGTAATAATAAGATCGGCGCCCGGTATATTTTGTGCTGTCTCACTACGCTTTCTAAGCTCTTTTTCCAACTCTTTTCTTTTTGATTTTATTAATGGGTCGCCATCTCTACGTTTTGCCTCATCTTTTACTTCTTTACGTGTCATTTTCATATTATTAGAAAATTCCCAACGCACAAAAATAAAATCTATCAATGCTATAAGTAGTATTGCCATTAATATTTTAAATAACGCACCGCTAAAGACCGTAATGAAAAATGGTATATACGAATTGGGTGGTCTATTAAAAAGCCCTACTAAATCCGGTAAGCTTTGGACAATCGTGAAATACAGTATTGTCGAAAACAACGTCAACTTAATGATATTTTTAATCGTTTCAAAAATTGTTTTCTTCGAAAACAGTTTCTTAAATCCTTTTACTGGGTTTATCTTCTTCAAGTCAGGTTTCAATGGAAACGTCGAGAAAATGGGCCCTGTCTGCATCATATTCGCCAAAACACCCACCATCATAATAAACACTGCAATTGGGCTTATTACAAACAAACCTTTAACTACCCACTCACCACATTGCCATGCCACCTGCTCTGGAGAGAATTGCATTCGATTTATGCTAAGAAACATATCTCGACATAACTTCAGCATATTCTTCGCAATATCGTTACCTAACCCCAGTAACAAAAGTAACACTGCAGATAGCACCATGAGTGAATTCACCTCTTGACTTTTTGCAACCGAACCTTTCTTTTTAGCCTCCTCTAATTTGAAAGGGGAAGCCTGTTCGGTTTTCTCATGCTTATCAGGCTCTTCACTCGACATTTTTACACTCCCTTAGCTAACGCCATTACCGGCGAAGGTAAAATGCCAAAATTGGAAGGTTTTGTTAAAAACCTCATTCATCAGTGGAGAAATATATGTCAACATACTTGCCAGCAATGTTAATCCAACGAATATTTTTAGTGGTAAAAACAAAAAGTACAC
>CAJXXT010000153.1 GCA_913063495.1 uncultured Gammaproteobacteria bacterium
ATAGCTCTATTAGCAAGTGGTGCAGGAACCGTTTTAGTTGCCAAGTTAGATGTATTACTGGTACATCACTTACTGGGTGCTGGCGCAGTAAGTGTATTTTTCCCTGCCGTTGTGATTACTGGGCTTGTGATGATTTTCTCCAATGCAACATCAACCACCATAAAACCCATTTTATTGGATCAATGTCCTGAGGCAAAAAACAAACTCATCATGGTCATGCGCACATTTTGGTGCGCCAATACCTTTATTCTATTACTTTTAGTGCTACTGGCAAAACCGTTATTAGAGCTTTACGGTGAAACCCAATTGAATTTGGGTTATGAGGTATTACTGATCATGTTGGCTGCCCAATTCTTATTACCACTACGAGTCATTTCAAGCAACCTGATCAAGTTTACAACCAATCCTCTGTATAACTTATACGTCTTACTTTTTGCCACCACAATAACAATACTACTCGCGTTATATTTACAACAAGATTACCAACTACTGGGTGTAGCAACCGCCTTCAGCGTTGGTTTTGTGTTGGGCACACTGTTAAGAACAGCTATCGTGATCATTCACCTCAACACACCATTGGCTACGTTATTTGGATTTCAATCCGTCAATCTTACAAATCGACTGGTGCAACGATGAGTTTTTACTATTGCAATGAACAATCGAACGACCTGATTTATTCAAAATATCGCCATACCACGAATCATCGGAATTTAACGTGATATGTAAAAAACCGTATTTACTAAACTGATGTAAACTGCTTTCTTCACCATCAATAACGGTTTTATATATTCCTTCGGGTGACTTATTGAGTGAAACACCGCTATTACCAATAATAATTTGTGGCGGCCGATCCGTTTTACTTTCAAGAAAACTTACAGATTGAAAAAGGTGTTTATGCCCAGATAATATAAGCTTCACTGATTCAGGTAAACGCGCGGCTGGAGTATTACTTAACGCCTTCTGCATCATAATATTAAAGGGAACAATACTAGATTCTGCTGACGCGGATAACAAAGAAGATTTCTTAATTTTTTTAACCGCTCCTCCCCATAAGGGTCGATGTGTCACCATCCAGACGGGTTTACTATCCGCTTGCCCATTGCCTGCTTTATCCTTTCCTTCTTGTTCATATAATTTTTCAAATTGCGTGCTGTATTGCGCAGTCAACGAATTGGCTGCACTTGCATCACATGCGTTCGCACTATCAACTACCCATAATTTCAGTGGATCAAGTGCCAATGTGTATGACGGAATCATAACAATATGATCTTTTGCACCTTGCGGCGGAAACTCCAACTCTCCTTGATCAGGACACGTTAACTGTGGAACTCCCCCATCAAGAGAAGAACCTGGCCCGAGAAAATAAAACCACCCTTTACCAGCCCGACTGCAAAGTTCATGATTACCTCTGCTAAAAACCCAAGGGGCCTTTGGCAGAAGTTCTTTTGCCGGCTTAAAGAAATCATCACGCCAGTATTTCCAACGGCCAGGTTTAGGGCTACCACTGGCATTTTGACTGTAATAGTCACTTCCTACAAAGCCACATGCCGCCCCATCAAAACCGCCGTCACCCGCGTCGTAAGCATAAATCTTTTTGGGCTTTTTCCGAATACTTCCCGAGGTTCCACGATAATTGTAATCCCCCATGTGTAAAATTAAATCAGCATCTATATCAACACCTCCCTGTGCCAGCACATCAAAAGGCTTCGCAGCTTTACCGTCCTTACAATCGGAAGATTTACAACCCGTATCACCATAAACAATCACTGAAGAAGGGTTCAATGTAACAGCATCTATCGTTATTGTGCTTGGAGCAAGAGCATAAGTCACAGCATAAGAAACCCCAGGGGAAATAATTGCTTCACAAGTGGTAACAGGAAAGTTTTCCGAAGCCGTGTTGTTATCCGGATGATAACCTCTAACTGACATTGTTATTTCAGTATCATCATTACCTATCAGCTCAGGGCATCGTACTTCCACACCATCAACAATAACTCGGGCATAAAGGATTGTACCACCAGTGTTAGAAGGGGCTAGCAAACTGTACGCCGCATAAACGTTAGTAATCGGTGATTGGGATTCACTACAACCTGACAACGCAAGTAATATAATCGCACAAAAAACAAACACACCACTCCTTAACCCACTAAAAACTCTCACGATTTAGCTCTCCATTCTATGCGTCAATCAATTCAAAATTGAAAATTGTCACATCAGTATATGCAGCGTTTGCTATTCTAGGTAGAGTGAGCCATTAAAGAATTCAAAAAGGGCAGAACAATGAATAACGCTTTGCAAATTGAACAACTCAAACAACCCGTGGTTGTTACCGGTGCCCTTGGATTTATTGGTCGTAGAACAATCGATGCATTACTTGAATTAGGTGCAACTGAGGTTATTGCTTTTGACCTTCCTGGTCTATCTATGCCTACCAACTGGAAGAACAAGGTCTCCTATATTGATGGGGACATCAGCCGACAAGCAGACGTGGAAAGAGCTATGTCCGGCGCAAGAACCGTTATCCACCTCGCTGCGATGGTTGGTGATTGGATACCCTTAGCCCAACATGAAAAAGTCACCGTTGATGGAAGCCGATTACTCTTCGATGCTGCACTAAAAAATAATACTCGCGTTATTTTATCATCATCCATCGTTGTTTATGCCGACAAATTAACATCGGGGCCCTGTCCAGAAGATAAAACCTGGGGAAACCCCATCGGCCCTTATAGCTACTGCAAACAAAAACAAGAAACCCTGGCATGGGATTATTACAACAACAAAAATCTACCCTTATCCATTGTACGTCCTGCCAATGTGTATGGCCCAGGATCTAAACCTTGGGTACATGATGTCGTGGACACATTAAAAACAGGGTCACCGATGCTGATTGATGGTGGGGATTTTAACGCTGCATTGGTTCATGTTGATAACGTCGTTCAGCTACTGTTGTTAGCAGCCACCAAAGATGCCGCATTGGGCCAAGTGTTTAATGGTGGTGATGGAAACGACACCAGCTGGAAAACCTACATGTCGGATCTCGCACATATTTTAGATTTACCGGCACCTAAAAGTGCACCGCTGTGGTTGTTAAACCCCTTAAGTGCTGTGATTGAGAAAGCATGGCATCTGTTAAACATTAAGAAACGACCTCCTTTAACAAAGGAGGCATTAAATCTTGTCGGCGGCGAAACAATTCTTCCAATTGATAAAGCCAAGAAGTTACTGGGGTATCAGCCTCACGTGACATATTCTGAGGGGTTAAAACAAGTGGAGACGTATCTAAAAAACAATACAGAGACCAAAAGTATCAACTAAACAGAGCTGCCGCATAAAACCAATCCCCAAGAGCAATAGCTTTCTTATCCATCTCATCAAACGACAAACAAACATTACGTTTTTTAATCGGCACTCTTTTCCACTGACTGGTGTTATCTCGTTCTACAATGACACACATGTCTCTTTCATCAATTTCTAAATATACATGGTAGCGTGATTGCTGTACCTGCTCAGAAACCGCTGTTTTGTCTCTCCAACTCCCTGTTGAAACGGTAATAAGTTTTAATGTAGGGAAAGTAACATGAAAGTATCGAAAATTTTGATCTTCAGATTCTTGGTGAATGCTGAGATGAGGCATTCCACTCCCCATCTCCTCACCAAACCAACATGACAAGGTGCGATCATTTCGACTGCCCTGACGCTTACTGTATTTACCAGCATAAGGGCCATCGCTAATTGTAACAGTTTCCGGTATATTCCTAATTTTCATTTAATGTTAAGTCCTTGTTATTTTTAGTATTCCCATTTTCTTATTACAATCACTACAACCTTTACATTACTACCTGCAGCCCCTTGAATTATAGCCTAGCAATCACCGCACCAACCAATTTTTCAATACCTTCTGCAGCTTCACTAATTCTTCCTGCCAACATGTACGCAGGCGTGGTAATTACATTTTTTTCTTCATCAATATGAAATGCATCCACACCACAATCTTGATGATCTCCGCCCATAGCATTAATTGCTGTAGCGGTATCAGCATCATTCCCAATAGTACACTGAATGCCATTACCAAAAATCTTAGGTGCTAACGCAGGGGCGATGCAAATAAGACCCACCACCTTCTTCTGGTGATGTATCGTCTGTGCAAATGCTAAAACATCGACATTCACTTCCATCTCTGCACCAGCTACGGCAAAATTGGATAAATTTTTTGCTGCACCAAACCCACCAGGAAAAACAAGCCCTGCATAATCATCAGGATTAGCATCTGCAAGATCAATAATTTCTCCACGAGCCAGTCGGGCGGATTCAACCAACACGTTACGTGTCTCTTGCATTTCCTCGCCAGTCACATGATTTAATACATGCATTTGATCAATATTTGGCGCCATGCATTGGTACGCCACATTGGCTTGATCAAGTGCTAACATCACAAGGGTTGCTTCGTAAATCTCAGAACCATCATAAACACCACAGCCAGATAAAATAATTGCAACTTTTTTATCACTCATTACATTCTCCTTTTTATTCTTCTCGCTTAACAACAACCTGAGCTTGAACTGCTCGCTGAATTATTTACTGCGCTATTATGTGAACCACCTTTGGTTTCTTTTACTGAGCGCAATGACCCTGATGCTTTACAGAAACCCGTCTTATCCACGGGTTCTTCTGCTGGCTGAACAGCAATAAAATGCTCTTGATACGCACCTTGCGTTAAATTAGCAAAGAAACGTTCACTCACGGCAATACGATCACCCCGGCCATAAATTCGACCATATTCATCAGTCACTTCTTTAAAGGGGCCTTTGTAGATAACCGCTTGTCCACCATCAACTGCTGGCACATCAGAAGGTTTATAGGCCGTTAGTGTCACAGAGCGAAATTCAATGTCTTCAACCGTCTGCCAAGGATCCCCATCCCACTTGTCGTATTCAACACCAATAAAACCCGCTGCCAAAAAGGCTTGCGCAAATTGTTTCTCCTGAAACGCACCCGAGATACAACCGCTCCACAAGTGAGGATCGTTCCGTAAATGCTCAGGGACAAACTCATCACTTACAATATCAGAGATTGCGACACGACCTCCGGGCTTTAAGACACGAAAGATTTCGCTAATCATTTGAGTGCGGTCTTCTTCTGCCACAAGGTTTAACACACAGTTGGATACCACCAAATCCACTGATTCGCTATTAACCATCGGGTTATTTCGACGCTCTTGGCGTTTCCATGCTTCAAATGCTTCGAGATCATCTAGATTGGCAAGTGGATGCTCGGCAATATACTCGCTGACCTTATCCAAACTTAGCGCCAAATCTTGAATGTGGCCTTTTCGAAAATCCACACGGTCACTGCCCAATTTTTCTGCCATGGTCTGTTGGTGGCTTCGTGCAAGCTCTAACATATCATCGGTCATATCAACGCCGATAACATAACCCTCATTTCCTACAAGCTGAGCAGCCATATAACAGATCTTTCCACCGCCACTGCCTAAATCCAGAATAGTATCACCGCTTTTGGCGTAACGTGACGGGTCACCACAACCATAGTCACGATCAATGATTTCTTTGGGCAAGATTTTTAATAACTCTCGATCATAATCTACTGGGCAACATAAGCTCTCTTCTCGTGCTTTGGCCCCTTCGGAGTAACGCTCTACAACACTGCTTTTAACATCCATTACTTATGGCTACCTTGTAACTGTTATCTTGATCGGATTGGTTATATTTATCGTCTACATATCTGGATTAATTACATGAGTTAAATACACGGTTTAAATATAGTTAAATATTACATGTAACCTAACGCTTTCTTGATTTTAACATGAAATTTCTTACAGATCCGGCTTAAGGCTCTCCCCACCATCTTCAAGCAATCCGTACTATATTCCACGTGTCACGCTCGGTTATACCACAGACGCGTTGTGTCAAGACTCACACCACTGGGCTTGATAAGTTTTGCACACGGCCAAATAAAACTATAAGGGCAAAATATAACCAGGCCGAAACTGAACAATAATAATCAAAACGAGGAGTGACAAATGAAGAATTATGACAAAGCAAGGGCTAACTTTAGGACTGGCACCCTTCTGGCATGTATTGCCATGGTGCTAACTGGCTGTGTGGGGGATGGGGGGGACTATTCCGGTGATGTGTTTATGGAGCCGGTATTTTTTGATGCAGGCCCTTTGGTTTGGACAATCACACTGGGTGATATCAATGGTGATGATAAGCCCGATGTGATGACAGCAAACGTACTAACGACAGGTTTAAGTGCAAACGGTGTTTCAGTGAGGCTTAATACAACACCTGTTGGCAGTATGATTCCAACCTTTGGCCCGCTAGCGAATTTTCAAGCTGGCCCTGCAACATCACAAGTAGCATTGGCAGACTTTAATGATGACAATGTTCTGGACATTGTAACCGCGAACTCCGGGAACATTGGGCATGGGATATCAGTGTTAATGAATCGCACCGTTTTAGGTGATGAGACAGCCGTATTTACAGAACCAAAATTTTTCCGGGGTGGAGCAATAACTCACCTGGTGTCTGTTGGAGATCTAAATGCTGATGGCAAACCTGACTTAGTGACGGGTAATGCTGGGACAGCGGTTGGTAGAAATGCAGTTTCTGTTCTACTCAATATCACAGAGCCAGGTGCCGTGGAACCTGACTTCACCCCAGCAACAAATTACGATGGTGGTGGTATTTCGGAAGGGCTTGTACTTGGAGACATTAACAATGACGGAAAGCTCGATATTGTCGAAGGAAATACTCTGGGTAGTTCAGTTACAATTCTGTTGAACCAGACTGTCGATGGCGCGTTAACGCCGAACTTTATCGGTCCCACAAAATTTCGTGTGCTCCTCGGTACCGCTGTTGATCTTGGTGATTTCAACCAAGACGGAAGACTTGATATGGTCGTAGCCAGCACCTTTGGCGGTACTTATGTGCTACTTAATGAAACCGTACCTGGAGAACTTGAGCCTGCATTTTCTAAACCGACATTCTACTTTACTCGAGGTGATGTTACAGAAGGCGTGGTTGTGAGGGATTTTGATGGAGATGGACTTCTTGATTATGCGGCCAACAATAACAACATCTTTACTTTCAAGTTTAAAAGAGACGGGGTTGCAGTCTATTACAATCGTACGCCACAAGGTGCCGATACTCCTGTTTTCGATGGACCTTACACCTATTCGCCGAGCCCAGGTGCAAATTCTATAGCCTCAGCTGACATTAACGGCGACGATTTGCCTGACCTTGCTGTCGGAATGGTAGACCCAGGTGGCAACAACGGTGTTGCCATTTTGATAAACACTGAATCGGAATAGTCTAGAGTAAAGACCCGCGTCAACATTCAAGCGGGTCCTCCCCTACGTATCAGATTATTTGTCCATACCAACTTCAAAGTGGGAATTTCGCCACTTCGTAGGGGTAGTACCAGTCCAACGTTTAAAAGCTCGTTGCAACGAACTTTGCTCAGAGAACCCAAGTAAAAAAGCGGCCTCGGAAATTTGGAATTCAGGATCATGTAAATAGCGTTTTGCTAACTCCATCCGGACTTCATCAACCAGCTTGGACAAGGTCAAACCGGCATCGGCCAACTTACGCTGTAACGTTCGGGGGCCCAATTCTAGAGAGCTAGCAATGCTTTCCAACGTTGGCTCTCCATCCGTTAATCGCTGTGAGATGAGCGTACGTATCCGATCCAATTGACTTGCGTTATCTGTCGTTTGGATCATCAACCTGCGAGCATGAGATTCCATCAATTCTTGCAAGGCGGGATTGGGTTGTCCCATCGGCAAACTAAGAAGGTCTTGTTCAAAAAGCAGGGCGTAGCGCGGAGCATTGAAGCGCAACGGGCAACCGAACACTCGGTTATATTCCTCTGTGTTAGAGGGTGAGACATGACATAAATCGACTCTAAAAGGATTAAATGTTGGGCCTATACCCCAGCGTGCACACGTCACCCAACTTACGACATCAAGATCGGCTAATTGCCAAAGATCTGGAGTGACTGTTTTCTCCCAAACCAGCGCAGGATAACCATCAACCTCAGCAAGCTCCACGCGGTTAATCGAATCAACCAAGGCTTGATAACGCAACGATTTTTCAATCGCCCCCCTAAGCGTTGGTGCTGATAGGGCAATATACGAGATGATTCCATAATGGCGAGGCTGCACGCGCTCCCCTAAATGCAATCCAAGATATTCATTTTGTGTTAATCGAACGGCTTCGAAAAAGAGTTCGGCGAATACACGACGTGACACTCGGGATAGAGGGTCCTCGCGCTGAATGTTAGCTTCGGCCGCAAGCGCTTTACAGTCAAAACCTTTTTCCGTTAAGTATTCAAAAATAACATTCACATATGCGGCGGACATTGTGAACTCTTGATCTGAAGATATTTTTATAGGAGTACGCATTTTTTAGTTTTCTCAACGTTCTCGTGTTTTTGGGCCCATCCCTTGAATTACGATCTATTAAACATCATTAGGGCCCAGGTAACAAATTCATTACTACAACAATTAGGAACTGTAATCAAAATGAAAAACAATAACAAAACCTCGATTAACCTTGGCCCAGACCCTCAACCCACAGGAATAGCAGCCTTTGATCGGCGAGTCGCCAACATTCGAAAACGAGCTGAGTCGGATCCAATTGCCGCACGGGACGAACTATGGTCCTGGGTAAACGAAGTGAGTTCGTTTGCTCCGTATCAACGCAAAGAAGGGTTAGCAGAGCTGGATCGGATTTTTCTAGCGGGCCAACCATTTCACGAATACGCTGACGGCCACAACATCATTGGGGTACCCAATCTTTTTGTTCACCCTATACTTGATCGAGCTCTGCGCGCAATATTAAATTTATGGCAACCCTGGCGTGGTAAACACTGGTCTGTCGCTGAGAAACGAGGGGCTACTACATTCACTCGTTCATATGCATGGTTAGTCCGCCCATTTACACCACTTTATGAATACAAAAAAGTGGGTAAGCGACACGTAGATGGATATTTTCAACCCATGGACGTACGCACTTCAGTAGAAGCCCCACACATGCCGACACTTGTTCTCGACTACCCAAAAGGCCCATCCCAAGCTTGGGTTATGAGTCGTATACATGACGAATTAACAGCAATTGTTCCTGGGGTATGGCTTGCAAAGGTTTACCTACATATTGGCCAACGTAATGTGCCTTTTATATATTTCCCAATCAAAACAGCGCTACCTGGCGAGGGACCTATTGTACTGCCTGGAGAAGATGAGGTTTACCCATTGCCCTCCGCATAAATCACCTATAATGAAAATAAAGGAAGGTTCACTTTTTCAAATCTTTCTAGAAGAAATAAAAATTTGCGAGGAGGTCATAAAAACACCTCGCAAATTAAAAACCTCACAACTACCTCTTACCCTTCTTTCGTTTTTTACTTTTTTTGTTCGCTGACAACCTTTTATCTTCCTTAGCTTTTAATCGCTTAGCGATCCTTTCTTCTCTAGTAAACTTAGGTTGTTTTCCCAATCGCCAACGGTGAAATCTTTCTGACCAGTTAAGTAGTTTTTCTGGGGCATGGTTTTTCTTCCACTCCCCTGCTACATATTTATTCGCCTCATTGAGGGTGGGGTAAATATGTATAGTTCCCAACACTTTGTTCAACCCTAAGCCATGACGCATAGCTAATACAAATTCGGCAATCAACTCACCGGCGTGATGACCAACAATGGTAACGCCTAATATTTTATCTTTGCCGGGCTTTGTTAAGACTTTCACAAAACCCGCCGTCTCCTCATCTGCAATAGCTCGATCCAATTCATTAAAGGTATAACCTGTCATTTCATATTCAATGTCTTGTTCTTTAGCTTCTTGTTCATTCAAGCCAACCCGAGCAACTTCAGGATCAGTAAAGGTCGCCCAAGGGATCACGCGATAATCCACTTTAAACTTTTTAAACATACCAAACAAACTATTCACAGCCACATACCAGGCTTGATGTGCTGCGGTGTGAGTAAATTGATAAGGTCCCGCCACATCACCACAAGCCATAATATGTTTGTAATTGGGGGTTCGAAGGTATTGATCCACCATCACGGTTCCCTGAGCCGTTAACTCAATACCTAATTCATCCAACCCTAATCCGTCGGTATTCGCCGCCCGTCCAACCGCGACCAAAATCTCATCACAATGAATACGTACACCACGGCCGTCCTGCTCACATACGACAACTTTATCACGAGCTAACTGTTCAACCTCAAGTACTTTGCACCCCGTTAATACTTGCACGCCGTCACGAGTAAACGAACGCTCAACCCAGGCGCTCACCTCTTCATCTTCTTTAATCAGTAACCGTGGCAACATTTCTACTTGAATGACATCCACTCCCAAACGAGCAAAACTTTGGCTAAGTTCACACCCAATAGGGCCACCACCCATCACCACCATACGTTTAGGTTTTTCACGTAACTGCCATATCGTGTCCGAGGTTAGACAACCGATTTCTCGCAATCCTGGAATTGGAGGTATAAAGGGCCGTGCTCCCGTTGCAATCACAATACTGCGAGCCGTTAGGGTTTTGGTTATGGGGAGACCACCTTCTACCGGTATGTTGATTTCTACTTCCCAAGGGGACAACAGTTTTGCACGACCTTGAATAACATCAACACCAAGGCTTTCATAACGCTCAACAGAATCATGAGGTTCTACCGCTTTCACCGTCTTCTGTACCCGCTCCATTACATCGGCAAATTCAAATTCTGGAGTACCACCTTTTAACCCAAATTCTCGACCCCGCTCTGCATAGGTTATAATCCGCGCAGATCGAATCAGGCTTTTACTGGGAACACAGCCGGTATTTAAACAATCGCCGCCCATTTTATTGGCTTCGATTAACGTAACATTCGCTTTGACCGCCGCCGCAATATAGGAGGTCACCAAACCCGCTGCACCGGCACCAATAACGATCATATTTCGATCAAAGGTTTTGGGTTTGATAAATTGACTCACTCTCATGTAACAATCATTCCTTACCGTATATCAAGCATTGCAGGGCATAAACCAAGATAGTTGACCCAAAACATTCTCTATTTGATCATAAAACGATATGCTTGTAGCCCTGTTAATTGCAGTAATCATAGCGTAAGCAGGCAAGGTTAAAAGCCTGTTTTTGAACGAAATTACGCTCATCACTCGAATACTGTCCTAGCTCTTTTTATAAAGGCGACTTCTATGTCCATTATGACCCTAAACCGTGGCTCTTTTCCTAGCACACGATTACGCCGCATGCGCAAAGATGACTTTTCTCGTCGCTTAATGCGAGAGACTGTTCTCACACCTGATGACCTAATTTATCCAGTGTTTGTTATCGAAGGGTCTAACAAACGTGAAACGATCGATTCTATGCCGGGCATTGAACGTTTAACACTGGATGAGCTCGCAAAAGAAGCAAAAATATTGGTGTATTTGGGTATTCCAGCAATAGCAATCTTCCCCGTCACGCCACAAGACGCCAAGTCTCTGGATGCCAAAGAAGCCTACAACCCCGACGGCCTAGCACAACGTGCCATTAAAACTGTTAAAGATGCAGCACCAGAACTGGGGGTCATCACTGATGTGGCATTAGATCCGTTCACCACTCACGGACAAGACGGCATCATTGATGAAAACGGCTACGTATTAAACGATATCACCAAGGACACATTAATCTTACAAGCCCAATCTCACGCACAAGCGGGTGCTGATATTGTTGCACCATCAGACATGATGGATGGTCGAATTGGGGCTATTCGAGCACATTTAGAGACATCAGGGTTTATCAATACCCGAATCTTGGCCTATTCTGCTAAGTATGCCTCTAGTTATTACGGCCCGTTTCGTGATGCCGTGGGTTCCGCATCAAACTTAAAAGGTGGCAACAAATCCACCTACCAAATGGACCCTGCCAACCGAAACGAAGCCTTACATGAAGTCGCCCTTGATCTTGAAGAAGGTGCTGACATGGTGATGATCAAACCCGGCATGCCATATTTGGACATTGTCAGAGATGTAAAAGAACAATTTGGCGCACCCACTTTTGTCTACCAGGTGAGTGGTGAATACGCCATGCACGTCGCAGCGTTCCAAAATGGCTGGTTAGATCGAAAATCTGTCATACTTGAGTCATTAACTTGCATCAAGCGCGCAGGGGCTGATGGGGTATTAACCTACTTCGCCAAAGAAGCCGCGCAGCTGTTGTAACGTTATGTTGTAGCGCTATATAGAAACAATGAAAGAAATATTGATAGAAACAGCCATTTGTAATAGGTAAAGCAAAACATAGCGGGAGCCGTTCATTGAACGCCAAAAGTTCTACACCAAAAATTCTCGACCCTAAAGCGGCACAAAAAAAGCCGATTGACATCATATCCGCTGCAAAAGGTAGCGAGAAAAACCCCGAGCCTACCGATGTTGTCGATGAGTCCGCAGTAGATCTTTCCAATCCCGAGTTATACATCAATCGTCACTTGAGCCTCCTGGATTTTAACCTTCGAGTATTGGCTCAGGCGGAAGACAAAGAACTTCCCTTATTAGAGCGGCTAAAATTCTTACTGATTTTCAGTTCGAATATGGATGAGTTTTTTGAAATTCGCCTTGCGGGTTTACAGCAAGATATCGCATTTAACCAAGCTCGCCCTGAAGCTGACGGCATGCACCCTTCAGAAGTACTCAAAATCATCGGAGAACGCTGCCACGCGGCGATCGACAGACAATATAACCTGCTCAACAATGATGTGTTTCCGGCACTTGCAGAAGAAAACATTCACTTTCTATCCCGAAGCGCCTGGAACCCTGAGCAGGTTCAATGGATAAAGACCTATTTTCGCCAACAAGTGGCACCCGTACTAACACCTATCGGCCTGGATTTAGCACACCCCTTTCCCAAGCTGGTTAACAAAAGTCTTAACTTTTTAGTAAGCTTAGAAGGAAAAGATGCCTTCGGACGACAATTAGGTCTAGCGGTAGTACCAGCGCCTAGATCACTACCGCGCTTTGTGGCTTTACCCGATGAGTTATGCCCAGAAGGTGGTGAGAATTATGTCTTTTTATCATCCATCATTCATTATCATGCAAGTTCATTATTCCCTGGCATGAAGTCCTCCGGTTGTTATCAGTTCCGAATCACTCGAAACTCAGATTTATTCCTTGATGAAGACAAAGTAGAAGATTTAAGTGCTGCGCTAAAGGGTGAGTTATTTTCCCGAGGTTACGGCGAAGAAGTTCGCCTAGAAGTTGCCGACAATATGCCGGATCACATGAAGGAGTTCTTGTTAGGCAAATTTGGCTTATCAGAAAGCCAACTGTACCGTGTTAAAGGTCCCGTCAACTTATCACGCATGATGTCCTTGCTTGATATTGATCGTCCAAATTTAAAATTCACACCCTTCAAACCCCGCCTGCCCACCCCGGTAAAACGTAAAGACAACGTATTTGAGGCTATTGCTGCACAAGATGTGCTGATAAACCACCCTTACGAGTCTTTTGCTCCCGTGGTTAACTTTTTACGCCAAGCAGCACAAGACCCACAGGTAGTAGCGATCAAACAAACCTTATATCGCTCTGGCTCAAAGTCTGAAATCATGGATTCACTAATTGATGCCGCACGAAACGGTAAAGAAGTTACCGTGGTGGTGGAACTACGAGCACGATTTGATGAGGCCAGTAACATTGAAATCGCCAACCGCTTACAAGAAGCGGGGGCCATTGTTGTGTACGGCATCGTGGGTTACAAAACTCATAGTAAAATGATTCTGGTGGTACGACGTGAAGGACACAAGCTTAAGCGTTACGTACATTTAGGAACCGGTAACTACCA
>CAJXXT010000154.1 GCA_913063495.1 uncultured Gammaproteobacteria bacterium
TGCTTCTCACCATTAATGCTCATATACGCTGGAGTTGGCATACTAAAAAATCCTCAGTTAATTCCTTTACTATTTTTAAAAGGGCAAATCCGCCTTCCTGGCGAAATGCGCTCAATCCTATTGGCCCTTGCCGCAAACTCATTAAAGCTAGCAATTTACAAGAACACTTAACCTATTGCAGAGGCCGTGCCAAGTTTAGGATTAATACTACAGAACAGATAATTACTGGGCTGCATGGGCATGCCGCTTAAAGAATTCTTCTCTGCCAACAAAACATATTCATTCCAGCGCTTTCATCAGCATAAATGCGCAGCTTTTTGCTCAACTATTGATGCCCAATGAGCAACATTCCCCTCTTATTCGTTCGGTTTAGTTTTTATAAATTTTCCTGCCACTTTCTATAAAAAAATTGTGAAATACTTCTCAACTTTTAACCCAAATCATAGTTTTGTTACTTCGCTGTAGAAACCATAGCGCAACGGATTAGGCATCAGTACAATGCGGCACATTTCATATACATATCATGTGCCATTAATTGCGCATCATTCTCCAAGGCCTAAACGAAGTAGTTTACTTATGTCAAATACTGAGCTTTTATCCCCAGCGGGAACCCTTAAGACCATGCGTTATGCATTCGCATATGGCGCTGATGCCGTGTATGCCGGTCAACCTCGGTACAGCTTACGAGTAAGGAACAATGAATTTAATAAGCTGGAGAACTTGGAAGCTGGGATCAATATGGCTCATGAGCAAGGCAAACAGTTCTACCTTGCAACGAACCTTGCCCCTCACAATGATAAAATACGCTCATTTATAAGAGATATGGAGCCTATTATCGCCATGGGTCCCGACGCACTCATCATGTCTGACCCAGGACTGATCATGATGGTTCGTGAACGGTGGCCAGACCAAGAAGTACACCTGTCTGTGCAAGCTAACGCCGTCAATTGGGCAACCGTTAAATTCTGGCACAATCAAGGGTTACAACGTGTCATTCTGTCTCGTGAATTATCATTGGATGAGATTGGTGATATCAAACAACACGTACCGGAAATGGAACTTGAAGTATTTGTTCATGGTGCTCTATGTATTGCTTACTCTGGACGCTGTCTCTTATCTGGCTATATGACTCACCGAGATTCGAATCAAGGTGCCTGCACAAATTCATGTCGCTGGAAATATGATACCCACGAAGCCAAAGAAACGCCGGAAGGCGATATTATTCCAATAGAACACATTAAAGCGAAAAACGTAGAACAATGGCAGCCTGGACAACATTCCTCTGATCAACCAGAGAACACGGAAACAAAAGAAACAACACCTTTGCAGGATCGGATTTTTTTACTGCAAGAAGAAGGTCGCCCCGGAGAATACTTACCTGCTTATGAAGACGAACACGGCACTTATATTATGAATTCAAAAGACCTTCGGGCAATTCAGCACGTTCATAAGCTGATTGCGATGGGTGTGGATTCATTAAAAATTGAAGGGCGCACTAAATCACATTTTTACACGGCTCGAACGGCTCAGATATATAAACAAGCCATCACTGATGCCAAGGCAGGTAAAACCTTCGACATGCACCTAATGGATCAATTGGAAGGTTTAGCGAATCGAGGTTATACCGAGGGGTTTTATCGCCGCCACTTACCTGAAGAATATCAAAACTATGAAGATGGCTGCTCAAAGGTTGCAACGCAGCAGTTTGTTGGGGAGATTATGGATGTAAATACCTCAACAGGTCTGATGGATATTGAAGTTAAAAACCGTTTTATGACCGGTGACGAGTTAGAGCTTATGTTACCTCAGGGGAACCTAACCTTTAACCTTGATTCAATTGAGTCCATGAAAAATGGCGAATCTATGGACGTTGCACCCGGCTCGGGTCACTTCGTTAGAATTCCTGTACCTGAGAACTGCGATCCAAACGCGATTGGTGAGTTTGCGATGATTATGCGAAACAGAAAACTGTAAAAGCCCATTACATATTTTTCCCCTCCCCTACAACACCCTTACCAAACGCAAACCGGTTAGCGTATTATCATTGCTCGGTGCAAGCGCGTAATTTATATTACAACGCGTTAAGGGTGTTGCCGCACTACCTCCCATCATTAAGGCTTCCCCCCCTGACAGCACCCACTCTTGTACATTACCCAACCCGTTTTTCACACCCCAAACATTTGCAGTACCTTGGTTAATAGGTCGAACGTTATTACCACGAATGACTTTAGTACCTTGTGTTAATAAACAATTATGATCATTTAATTGTTGTGCTTGATTAGCCCCAACGGCATGCTGCCATTCTTTTGCGGTAGGAAGCCGATAGGTAAACCCTGTTACCTGACTCAACCAGCGGCCATAAGCCTTGGCGTCTTGCAAATTGATGTTGGTTACCGGTAGCGAAGTATCCCCACTTACTGCCTTGCAGCGTCGGTACAATCGACAGTAATTATTATAATGCCCAACACTCAGCTCTGTAGACATAATAGCGAACCGTCGGGTATTTCTAGTGCCCGGTATAACAACCAAAGACGGCGCCTTTAGTTTTCTCGACAATGAATCACGACACTGATAACGAACGGATCGCCCTTTCCCTGCCCACCCTACTTTGCAGGGATCAAACTTTCGCTTTTTAACACTAAACTCCGCAGCACCTGGATACAGTTCTGTTGCCAGCTGCTGATAACGCTTTGCGGTCTTCTTCCCGTTCTTACTCGGATCACGCTTGAAAGATTGGTAACCTTTACTCATAAATTCACGGATGGATAGTGATAACACCTTCCCCCATTCAGAGTCACCTTTATCAATTTTATCCAGAAATTTTTTTATCTGTTCAGGATCCTCCATCAACTCACTTTGAAGGATACTTTGATACACATCGACTAATTTCGCTAAATCTTCCGATGACTTGCTTGCACTAAGATTATTGTTATCCCCCACTACTTGGTCTTCTTGCGCTAAAGGGGACTTAAATAAAATTGATGTATGAATCTTAGAAAACCGTTCATCTTTTGGGTATAAGGTTTCAGCTAACACCAACAACTGCTTTGCTTGCTTGGCTCGCCCTAAATATGCGGCTTCATTAATATGAAGTGCTAACCATTGATCCAACTTCCACTGAGAAAGTAATTCCTTCCCCCCCTGAACGTTCCCCAACGCATCGATCAAAGCGGGTAGCTCAGACTGAAGCTCTTCCCCCCGCTCTATCGCCACATTATTACTCAGTAGCAACTCACCTTTTTCTTTTAACTGTTGGTAGTATCGCAATTGTGCTACTTCAAGTTTTTTTCCCAAAGATGAAAGCCTCATTGAGTCAGAGTAAAACTCTCGTGCGTTTGTCAGTGTTTTTGTCGCGGCTAGATAAGAGGCTTTATCCATCAAGCCTTGTGTTTTTATTTGATAAAAGTCAATAAGATCACCGCGATAACGATCCAAAAATCGAAACCGCTTTTCGACATCCATTTTCCCAATGTCAACAATTCCTTGCGTTACCACATCAACATCGTCCGACTGGATTTTCCCTAAAATCTCACGCTCATTATACTCACTGAAATAGATACCCATCAGAACAAGCAGTGTCACCGCTAAAACCCCACCTAACATCAATCCCAGTAGGGTACTTTTAGATTGATTGTTCAATGGATGGTTAGATTGACCGCAGAATTCATCCTTAAACTGAGCGACATTCAAAATTTTAGGATTCACAACATTAAGCACATCACACAACACCGATGACTTATGTTTTAACCCCTTATTTTTCAACCCCTTGGGTTTGACCAACAATAGTTTTTTATCACGAGCAACAAGTGCGGTTTCTCGACCATAAGGGTGCGCAGAAGTTAGCGCCATATAAACAACACAACCTAATGCATACAAATCATCAGTTGGCTTGGCTTTTTCTTCCAACAACATGCCCACACTGGCATAAGCTGGCGTAAGGGCAACTAACGGTTCTTCACGTTGTTGGCTATCTCCAGAAGAGACATCGTGCATAGCTCGAGCAATACCAAAATCATAAACCTTAAAATCACCCTCCCGAGTCATAAAAATATTACTCGGTTTTAGATCTGAATGGATAATGCCCTTTGAGTGAGCGTAAGAGAGAGCCCCACCAACTTGTTCGACAAGTTTATCAACCCTTTCTATTGGCCAACCAGGAAATGATGGTTTATTAATGATTTCATCAAGGGATACGCCGTCCAAAAACTCCATGGACATAAAAAGCGTATCGCCATCACGATCAAAGTCAAAAACACTAACAATATGCGGGTGTGACAGCCGTTGCGTTTTCTTGCATTCTCGTTGCAAAGCCCCCCAAGAGAACGCATGCTGGCTAATATTACTGTTTAATATCTTAATGGCTAACCATGGATTTTTCTCACCTACCTCTTCTTGGCGTAGATCCTTAGCCTTGTATACCGTTCCCATGCCACCAATGCCGAGAACTGAATCCAAATAAAATCGATCTTTCAGCGTACTGCCAATACCAACATTTATTGAGGTCACTTCATTAGCTTGAGCTAAACCATCTGATTCAGAGGCTGTTGCCAAGATGGTATTATCAACAACCGTCTTTTCTGCTGGTTTTTTCCCAACAATGGTTCGCTCTTCAGTAATTTTTGTTTTGTCTTTTCGAATTCGCGTAACGGCTATGGTTTTTTCTTCGCCCACGGTATCTGTCATGCAGGTACCTGGATAACACTAACGCTGATGTTATCCCTAGCATCCGTATTTAACGCTGCCCCCAATAATGCTTGCGCTTTAAGCTCACAATTTAAGGATTGGTCGGATAGTAGGTCTCGAATGGTCGCGGCATCAACCTCATTGTACAAACCGTCAGAACATAACATCAAGACATCATCTGGCTGCAAATCAAAGGTCACCTTGGATAAATCAAGCTCTTCATGCACACCAACAGCACGCGTAATAACATGGCTTTGTGGATGGTTATCTGCTTGCTCCGCAGAGATCACGCCATCGTCAATCATATCTTGAACGACAGAATGATCTTTACTAATTTGATACAACTCTCCTTGACGCTGCACATACAGGCGGCTATCACCAGCCCACAAACACGTACACTGATGGCCATGGCATGCAGCAACAACAACAGTACTACCCATTATCTCGTTACCAATACCTACCGTCATCTCAAACGCAAGTTTTTGGTTCACCTGTTGCAATGCGTCTTCAATGTATTTAATCAGATCAACACTTGCCGGTTCGACACCATCTACTTTTGTTAAGGAATCGATAACCAACCGACTTGCAACATCCCCAGCAGAATACCCACCCATACCATCAGCCACAGCCCACACATTTTGCGACGACTGAAGCACCGAATCTTCATTCACTTTTCTTACGTTTCCTGGGTGGGTCACCGATGCATACGACAAATCCATAGGGCACTCCACTATCAAAGCCTACTGGGCAAGTGATACGCCCCGAGATAATCCTTGGCAAATGGATTGACTGCACTACTCGCAGAAACCTCATAGATGGCTTTTTTACCATCCTTTGTCATGGTTAGCTTATAACTGTCACTATAAGCAGAGCGCTTTAACGGGTGTTTGTCTATGAACCGGAACAGCGACCACACACCATCAGATTTAGCGCCAGTTCTCGCCCCATAGTAATCTTCAAATTCAAAATGAATATCGGATACTAATTGATCCGCAGGCCAACTCACCTTCGTTTTCTGACTAGGGCCATGGCGATACTGCATACGCTCACCCAACATATCCAGCTCGAAGCGACTAACATTTGCATCAAGATACAATGGTCGTAATGAAAACTGCACGATAGGCTCATCGCCAGAAGCAAAGAATATTCGACGAATTTCTGCGGCTTGTTCAAATTGAGCAAGAGACTTATTACTTAATCCAATTGTTCTATTGCCCACCCTTTTTAGACGCCAAGGCTTATGCTTTGTATCAATAAATGCAGCTAGGTATTGATCAAAAAAGCTCTGCTCTATACCCCCTGCTTTAAAGAATTCGCCAAAATCATCTAACGTTACCTCTGCATCTGCCCGTTTAGACAAAGGATACCGTGACTTTAAACTTGCATTGTAAAAGGGTTTTACGCTTAACCGATATTCATTAACAATTAACTGCTTAGCCTGTACTAATACCAATTGCCATGACTGATCCAATAATGACGTTACCCAACGTTTCACAGGTTGAGGTAGCTTTCGTGATTCAATCGTCATCCGGCCCAACGGATCATTGGTCGCCTGTTTCATGCGTGTTGTTGCCACTTCAAACGCATTTTCCGGCATAGAACCACTGGCGGCAATGCCCTCAAGATAAATTTGCAAACCAACTAACGACTCAGTGAGCTGATCCAACTGCGTTGGACGACTACGTGTCACCGCCACCATTTTATGTAAGGGACGGAACTGTTTATCAACAAGGCTTGCAGGGATCTCCGGTAAATTTGCCAATTTTTTCCGTGCCGCCATATTCGCCAGCCTAGTGAATTTGGCAAGTCGGGGTGCAGCCATTCGCGCAACCATCGTTGCATTTTGCGCCTGTTCTTTTATCTCATCAGGATTAATCATAGTGGCGCTAAGCTGTGTATTGGTACTAATGGCATCCAGCACTTCACGCAGTGGAGACTGACCAGACAACAGTGCGTTCATTACCTCAAGGTTATTCTCCATCGACTCAAGAGGTACCAAACGCAATTGATTAATCGCGGCACTCCAGTGATAAATATAGTCCTCCAAGTATTGCTTCTCTAATTTCGCCTGTACCGTTGCCAGATCTAGATCCGTCAATTCACCAGAGCGAGTACCCACCACCCAGTTATCCTCACTCAAGGATTCTATAAACTCTTCTCTTGCAGGCTTATAAACCGAATCGTAACCATCAAATGTGTACAACCTCGGTATTTCATAGTCTGCACGTTGAAATACTTGTTCGATACTGCCCCCTAGATCCGTATCAAAGCGGTAGTCATCAATATACTTTTCTTTGGCTTCTAATTTGATGGAAGCATAAACTTGTTCATGCAAAGGAATACGACGCAGTACCTTTCGCGTATTTTCCACCAGCGTTTCATCAAGTTCTTGCACTTGGTAGGGTTGATCTAACCAATATGAAAGGTGGCGTTTAAGTTCATCTCGAATTTCTGGCTGGGTGTGATAACGATTATTCCAATCAATAGTGAGCCAAGTTTCCACAAAACCCCGGTCAAATCGTGCTTCATTTGACAACATCAAATATGCTTTTAGGGCCTGAAACAAAAAATCAGGGTTATCCCGTTCTTGATGGAGCTGTAACGCCAACTGCGTTTTTAACGATTGAGAAAATTGGTGTTGAATATGCGCATCATAATTAATATCAGCCTGATCATTTAGCTCATCGCCCTGAAACAGACCTAACCCTAACAACCAGTCTTGCTCCCCTTCTGGATAAACTTCCCCTAGCTGCTCCACCGCACCCAATGTTGGCAACAATTTTTCCGGCAATGCATCTACGGGTAAAACCTCTAACTCTTGCTCATAAACAACAACAAGTTCTTCAGCATCACGTAAGCGTAAATCATTTTTCCCAAAGCTCGTAGACCAAAGCAACGCTCCGGTTATGATACTAACAATGGCAAAAACGATACCGCCATTTTGCAGCCAACGCATTTTACGCTCATGATTACGATTGGTACCCACCATCTGAGACTCAGGGAATATCACCTGTTGCATCAAATTACGAATAAAATAACTTCTACCCTGCTGCTTGGTTAATAACGCCTCTTGCCCTACACCAATATTACTCGCGAACTGACTCATCACACGCCCGATAGCATTAGTGTTTTGCGTCCCACTGGTAAAATATACACCACGCAATAAGTATTGATCATGAAATCGAGATTCGGAGAACGTATTCCCAACAAATTGTTGTAACGCCTGCTTGCACGATTCCAACGATCGAGGGAATGCTAATATGTCAGCCCGGCGCTGTATATCACGCTCAAAATGCAATTTGTTATTAAGATTTTCATGTAACCGTAAAACTAACTGATCAAACTCATGACTAAATTGTTGCTCATAAGCCTCGCTACCTTCATCTGGAAATGTCATACCCCATACTTGGGCTCGCTCTTCTTTACCAAGCGAATCGAAG
Organism: uncultured Gammaproteobacteria bacterium; assembly: GCA_913063495.1. Taxonomy (GTDB): domain Bacteria; phylum Pseudomonadota; class Gammaproteobacteria; order Pseudomonadales; family Ketobacteraceae; genus 42-54-T18. The sequence goes on from CAJXXT010000154.1 coordinate 8,124, forward strand.
TAAGCAGGAAAACCCTCTATCAAATCACATTTTGTGAAATTTAGGTAAACAGGGAAATTAATACCTAACTGATCCGTCAATTCCTGCAGTCGTGTTCTAACAGCTCTTACATTAGCAGCAAGCTCAGCCTCTGTTTGCGAAACAAGCTCTTGCAAACTAATAGCAACGATCACTCCATTTATTGGTCGGCGTTTTCGATGCTTTTTTAACAGTTCGATGAAATTATTCCACGCACTCGCATCCACTTGCGCATGGCTATCTTGAGTTGTGTAACGACCCGCCGTATCAATAATCACGGCTTGATCCGTAAACCACCAATCGCAATGACGCGTTCCACCAACACCTTTTAATGACTCTTTACCAAATGTATTCTCAAGAGGGAACTCTAAACCAGAGTTAACCAATGCGGTGGTTTTACCTGAACCCGGTGGGCCTATTAATATATACCAGGGCAATTCGTACAAATAGTTTTTCCCACGAGGTTTGCCTTTTCCCTTCCCCGAGTGACTTTTACGCAATACGCTGAGCGCTTCAGTAAAGCGTGATGCAATTATTTCTGTCTCACCACCCGGTTGATTACCGCTGCTCCCACCGCCTATTGATGGAACTGACTGACTTTCTTGAAGTTCTTTCTCCAAGTTATCATTGCCTTTCTTTGCTGCTCGACTGATACGTAAATTATTCAACCCCCAAAGCAGCAGCATAATCATAATTATTAGCAACCGAATAACGTCACTTTCCAATATTTTGACGTCAGCAATAGCAATCAACGGCCCTACAAACCAGACAAGAATAGAGAGTGCGATAACTCCCAACAATCCAATAAACCATTTTTCCTTTAAAAAGCTAAATCTCGATTTCATTACTCTGGCTCTAGGTTGGATGGGTTATCAGTAGTTTTATCGGAAGTCTTATTGTTAGTTTTATTACTTTCTTCTAACTCAATACTTTCAGAATCGTCTTCTTCGGGCATATCAACAGGAAGGTATTCAGCAACAGGTGCCTGTAACGCGGCCAGCACCTGATCTTTTGATGTGGTTAGCTGATAGGAAAAACCCGAATAAAGCACCAACAAAACCACACCTGCTAACGCAGAAAAAACCCAAACAGGGATATGTTTCATCAGGGTATAACGTTTCTCAGAAATACCTTGCCAATGAGGTGACAAATCTCTTTCAGCTTCCCCTCGCTGCAACCGCATCAGGTGGAACAGATTATCTCGCAAGTTTTCTATTTCGACATTACCCCTGTTTTCCAGAGAGTACTTTCCTTCAAATCCCAAGCTCATCGAGATATACATTAATTCGAGCACGGGTAAATAAGTAGCGGGTTGCGTTTGTAAGTGCTCAAGTATCTGAAAGAACTTCTCACCCCCTCCCGTCTCATCGTGAAACTGACTTAGTAAACTTTGACTACTCCACACCCCATTGCCACCCCAGGGTGTTTTGGTAGCAAATTCATCCAATACGGTACAAATAATATAACGGGCATATAACGTACTTTCTTCATCAATACCCTGCTGACCGCAACGCCATTCAAAGTCTCGAATTTGTCGAACCGTCTCATCTCTAAATAACGACGGGTCACGAACAGAGTCATCACTACCATTGATTGCGTTATTTCCTAGGGAAGAACATTTCAGCGATGCCATGCGATCAATAACATCATTTGCACAATGAACCAAAGGATTAATAAATACAGATGATACATTACCCTGCCCAGGCGAGGGCGGAGAAGGTGATATAGCCATAGTTGGTGCTACCACAGCAGGTTTTGGCGCCGATGTTACCGGCGGCACACCCATAATCGGCTGAACTGCCGGTTGCATGGGTTGCGGCTCTGGCTTAACACCTCGCCCTCCCGGCATAGGGCGCTGAAAACCGCCTCCGGGCACTGCCCCACCGTTTGCACCACCGCCATTTATTGAAGCCCCGTCCCGACGAAAAGTAATAATGGTTTTATCATCATTAGACATAACCCGTTACTCCTTCACTGCCCAAAATTCTAATTCCAAACCAGGGATATCCCCTGAAAAATGAAAAGCAAAACCACCGGACTTACGCAAATGACTCCAATTCTCCGTGCTTTTTTCCATCTGAAAATAGGTAAACCCCGAGTTATACGGTATTTGGCGTGGTGCCATCGGCATTGGAATAAGACGAATCCCCGGTAGTTGCAAGTTTACCAATTCGCGTAATTGCTCCACCCCTCCAGCCTTAACAGCAGAAGGCACACGAGACAAAATCATGTCTTTCGACCAATCCGCTTTGATAGCCAATATAAAACTTGCATCATCCAACAAACGCCGATCCTGGATAGGAGCAACCCTTACCCCATAATTTCGCTCTTGGAGATCTAGTGCAATAGCGGTTTGTTCAAACACCATGCTGAGCGATTGTCGTAGCTCTCCCATAAGTAATGCATAACTTATTTGTAAATCATCATGTTTATATTTAGGGATATCAGTAAGGCGTTTATCTTTTCGGGTAAATGTTGCAAGCTCACTTGCCATCGAGACCAAGTCCACAAACACGGGCTCGGGATGTACATTCTCTGCACTCTGCCAATGATGAAATATTGCTGAATAACGATTCACCATTTGCAACAATAAAAAATCAGCGATTTCTGACGTACCTGTTCGTGTCTTTTTTGTTAACCTTGATGTCAGTGCGTCGGCACGATGATTCAACAACCCAGCCACTTCATTCAATGCCTGAGTAATGGGTTCTGCCGCTCGAATATCAATACAGGGGGCTATATATGTATTATCAAGCGTAATATCTGAGTCACCGCTTACCTCTTGTACTTTGGCGACGGCAATCCGACTGTAATCTCCTGTTGCGTCACTTTCTAATAACAGCCTAAAACGTAAACTGCCTGTATTAATGCGTGCTAACTTTCCATGACCAAGATTACAGTCCTTAACTTCCACTTCTTTTTTCAAATAGCGTGTTAATGACTCTTTATCATCTCCCAATTCAGCCTCATCGCTTCCGGGTAAAATAATGGGAAGTGCTAGCATAATCTTTTGATCTTGAATGCTTTCATTTAAATCAAGAGTCAACGGCAATCCAAATGCGCTACCAACATGGAATAACGTCCCATCGGATAATACGCCAGAACATTTTGTAATTGAGAATGTTCCCTGCGAAAGCTGCTGTTCGTCAATGGTTAAGCTTTTCACTCCCCAACCATATCGCTGCAACACACGGTTTCGTTCTCGAAATTGCGCGTCAATATGTCTATCGTGTTGCTGCATATGCTGAGGACGAAGAAACATTCCTTCCGTCCAAATTACTTTATCTTGGAACGCCATTTTATTCTCACTTCCTTAAATATTGGAATTTATTACCTATTCAGCGGATCCCCAAGACCCTTATCGACCACTCGCCATTGCGACACCTTGTCGTCCAAACAATACTGTCATATTATTTTTAGACTTAAGTTGCACAGGTAACACCATTCGCCAGGCACTCTTATCTAACTGCCGATATGCTGCCAATACAGCGATATATTTTGAATCTGGTTTTAATGCAAACTTAATATCCTGTACATCACCGGGTTTTAACTCAATTTCTTCACTAGAAATCAAATCCGCCCCCAACGTTTCACCTTCGTGACTGTATAAAGAAAAGAATTCTGCATTTTCAAAACCTGCAACGCCTTTTAACTCTAACAATCGAATAACGAGCGGTGACGGTCGACCTGAATCATCTGGATTAAGATCTCCCCCAGCAACAAGTCGAAGGTCAATTTTAGTTAGATCTGACATTAAAAACTGACACCCAGACAGGGCAACCATCAACCACAACATCAAGAAACTTTTCAAAATTCCGCGTATTTTATATTTTCGCCCAACCCTCAACATCCCTCACTCTCCCTCAAACTTTTTACTGCTTTTAATCGATCAACTTGATCTTTATAGGTCACTGCAAATGTATCACCAAAGACAGATGAGAACGTTGATTCTTCTTGCTGGATATCAGCATGATATTCTTTGTACGCATCCCAATAACGCGCCCGCTTTCCAACCATCGAAAAACCTTTTGTTTGCCCGCGATCAAAACGTTCCTCTAGCCGCTCAGGGTCTAATTTCCCTAACAGTTGAGTTAACGAGGCCTGCACAGCAGCCATCACACCAATTTGATGCTCTTGGATATCATTAAAGCTTTCATTCAAGGCGGCAGGTATCTTTAAAAAGCTATCTCTATCTGTTTTCAAGAAATGCTGTAATACCTGTTTCTCATCTGCGGCAAACTTTAAAGGGTTATTCTTTTCTACCTGCACTAACGTCATATCCATTCGAAACTCATTTTTAAGACTGGCCCTGCCCTTCATCACGTGAACCATTCCCGCAAATGTTTCCTTTAACGCCTCTCCCGCCTGCTCCATTAACGCAACAGTATCAACAGATGTTAGCTCTTCTTGAGAAACACCCAAGCCCCGACAAAACGCGGCCAAATGCTCACTGGACGGTGAACTATTAGAGGGAGCGACATCATGTGGACGGTTTTGATAAGAATCCATCACTGATGCCATTGCCGATGGCGTAATTTCTACCGGTGTTTTAAATGGATCAACACCCGATTGAAGCTGCCCTCCTGAAGCAACCCCACGATTCCCTGGTTTCGGTGAAGGGAATTGAGAAAGTGACTGGGATGTTTGAGGAGCTCGCTGCGGTGAAGCAGTCTCACTCAAATCAATAGATAACCAATCTTCAGGTAAACGCTCGGAATGCATTACCGGAGCATCAAAGGTTTCCTGTACTGCTGAAAGCCCATCAGGCATTGACACAGATTCACCATGCCATTGATCAAGCTGGTTGTTCTCGCCATTTGAAAGAGACGGCTCTTGCGCATTATTCGACGTATTATTTAAGGCGTTCGGCATTTTTTGTCGAAGCATTTCCAAGGGGTCTAGGATTGGAGCACCTTTCCCCTGGCTCTCAGCAGCGGACACCGCACCACCAGCACTGCCACCCGGGATAAAACCCGTAGGCGTAAAGCCATTACGTGTGGCATCAAGATGTATAACCGCCTTAAACTGAATATCCCCCATCATCAATGTATCTTCTGATCGCAATTTATGAGGCTTATCTTTACCTAGAGGACTCGTAGCACCGTTGAGAAACACGCCATTGGTACTGAGATCAGTAATATAGAAGTCTTCGCCCTCTGCGCTAATCTGAGCATGACGACCAGACAGGTGGCGACTTTGATCAGGAATAACCCAATCACACCCCTGCGAACGCCCAATCACACCTCCCACGGGGAAAAATTGCTTTGATGCATTTTCACCCAATAGAAACTGTTCAGAGCTTGTTATTTCGAGAACCAATTCCATCGGCACCAATACCCACCCTACAACTCATCGTTATACGATCCAAAAATCACGTATTTCTGTTACGTTCTTGTATAGAGACGGCGGTAAAGCAAAAGATTTGGCGAAAAAATGAATAAAACTTAGGAAAATAGTGCAAAAAGTTGCACACCTCATATTACAAATACCAGGTACGAAAATACCCGATCATTTAGATAATGACCGATAAATAAGAAAGGTTACGAATATGTACTGAAGGAAAATAGAGGGTACGGCTTATAACACCGCCTTACAACATCATCAAAACTGGTCGGGGCGAGAGGATTTGAACCTCCGACCCCTACAACCCCATTGTAGTGCGCTACCAAGCTGCGC
>CAJXXT010000155.1 GCA_913063495.1 uncultured Gammaproteobacteria bacterium
GAAACCTATAATAAGGCCTTAGTTTTCACCAACAAAAAGGTTCAAGCCTCACGCCTTTGTGGATTAATGCGTTATAAGAACAACCGTGCAGGCATGTTACAAGGGGACCTCAGTCAAGAAGAGCGCAACCACGTAATGAGTTTATTCCGCAACCAGCAAATTGATGTGCTTATTGCTACAGACGTTGCTGCACGAGGTATTGATGTTAGCGATATTGACCTTGTTATTAATTACGACATGCCACGTAATGGTGATGATTACATTCATCGTATTGGCCGTACAGGCCGCGCAGACAATGAAGGCAAGGCCATTTCTTTTGTTACCTCCTTTGAGTGGAATTTAAAAGCTGCCATTGAGCGCTATATACGCCACAACTTTGAAAAACGCTCCATTGACGAATTGGCTGGAAAATTCAAAGGCCCGAAAAAAGTTAAAAGTTCTGGAAAAAAAGCAGGCGAAAAGAAAAGGACTGACAGCAAGGACAGCGACAATAAAGATGTGCCAAAGAACAAAAATCGTAGAAGAGACAAGAAAAACATTGGTAAACGTCGAACACCTGCAGAAAAAAGCGGTAGCGGAAAAACGGCCCACACTCGCAGCGACGAAGGTTTTGCACCACCCAAGAAGCGGATATAAACCCTCCGCTTCTACTCCAGTGCCTCAAGAATCTTATCAATAGATCTATCTGCAATAATAGCAATACGATCCCGCCCTAACATGGAGCTTCCACTAAAGCTCCATGTCATGCGGCCATTAAATGTTGCTGCTGAGGTATTAAAATAATTCAATACATTGGTATTAGTTGCAAATGCAAATTCTGTGATACGTACAGGGCAATTCTTTACCTCTATTTTCACTTGCCCCAAATTAGATACCGACAAACCTTCTGGGTGTAATTTTCCAATCAATTCACTAAATTTTGCCATACTAGACTCCCCCATCATTCGACCAAACATAGCAAAACTTTCATGCATCGCCGGATGAAAAAAAGGTAACGGTGTCGCCAGTGTTTCCAACATACGTTTATGTATATCTCGCGTTAACTGCCAAAAATCTGTATGTCCATGCAAACGGTGTAAACTTGTTGCGCCAGAAACAAAACAACCACAATCTTCCCCAACGCCAGGTATAAGTTGCTCTCGTATATCCAACACCTGGGTGCAACTAGTCGCATGAAAAAAACGAGCCGGGGAATCTTCAGCGACCGCCAATGACAACGCTGCATTTAACACACATTGCACCGACGCTTTTTCAGCTTTGGCTTTTTTGGCGATACGTTTCATGAGTTCCGGTTCTAAAAAGCGGGGCTCGACAATAAGCCGTTGCTCTGAAAGTGGCTCCTCATGTTTATTCCTAAGTCCCATGGGTAAACCAACACGTCGCATAAACTTTACTGATGCTTGAACCGTTTTCCACGCAGTACGCAACCCGTCATTCTCAGCGTAATGCTCCATACTAGGAATACGGTCACCGTAATACCCAACGGGGGGGAGAGGTGCCAGCCCAGCAGCTTCACCCGCCTCCATCTGTGCTAATGATTGCTGAATATCTCTTAACAGAAAAATTGCAGACTTGCCGTCACAAATCGAATGATGGTATGTCGTAATCAGCGTAGATTCCTGATGATTGTGTTTTATCAGCAAACAGCGAATAAGTGGACCAGATTTTGTATCAAATGCCGTGTTTAACTCAGTTTCAAGCAAGGCCCATTCTTGCCCAGATGCTTGATCCAATACCTGTAAATGAATATCTCCTGTACCTTCCCGAAACCAAGGTACTCCCTGATCATCCGTTTCAATATAAACCCGAAGTAATGGGTGGCGTTGTTGTAATGCCCGCAATGCAAAACGTAAAGCATCAACATCCAAAACACCTTCTAACCGCACAATAGAACCAAAATTTAACGGTGATACAGAATCAAACCGCCAATACATATCCTCTGTTGCCCCCAAAGGGCGCTCAATTGCCGATTCTTGCCCCGATGTCATCACCTACTCCCTACGACTATACAGTGTTAACTGATTCTAACAGACATCCCGTTCAACTGAATAGAAGTCTTCTCTATAGCGTAGGGGGAGATTGACGAGCGTCAAGACTCGTCATTACTCCTAGTTCTTACTTAGTGATGATGACCGCCAACACCATGTGCATGACCATGAGAGACCTCTTCTGCAGACGCTTCTCTAACACTTTTCACATCGACATCAAATGTAAGTACTTTACCTGCTAAAGGGTGATTACTGTCAACATCAACATTAAACTTGCCAACTTTAACAACCGTTACTTGTTTAGGTCCTTTTTCTGTTTCTACACCAACAATCTGTCCTACACGCAATTTTGCCTTCTTTTTCACATGAAGGTGCTTAATGGGAATTCGCTGTTGGTTTTCTTCATTACGTAAACCGTAAGCATCCGCAGGCTGAATAGTCACGCTGAAGCTCTCTCCGGCGGCCTTGCCTTCCATTGCCGTCGCCAAGCCACGAATAACACCTCCATGACCATGTAAATAGGCAACAGGGTCTCCGCTATGAGAGCTTTCCATCTCTTTTCCTTCTTCATTACTGAGCTTGTAGTGAAAGGTCACCACTTTATCACTACCTATGGTTAAGGCTGTCTCTTGCTCTACACTCATAACACTTCCTCAAACTTTGATCGAATTTGCGGGCTATTATCTGTGCAGACTGCCGGGATAGCAATATTAGGTGCTCTTTTTTGTTCTTGGTTTTCGCTTTTTTCGATAAGTAGGCTTGCTCGCTTTAATACCCCGCAATCCTTGGGGTAAATCAGCCAAACTCTGAGAAATCAACTGGCCCAAACGATCCGTCAGTGGTTCCATAAAGCTTTCATAATTAACCTTACGTAAACTAATAGCCTCTAACGTTGCCTCCCATTGAGCTGTCATGTCAGGGGTAGTGGCAGACGAGGGCAAACTACCAATCAACCCCCGCCCTGTTGGTGTCGAACGTATCTGTTTACCTTGGCGCGTTAAATAATCTCGCTTAAATAACAAATCCAAAATGCCTGCTCTTGTTGCCTCGGTACCTAAACCATCGGTATCCTTTAGCACCTTGCGGATCGCCTGATCTGTAACAAAACGGGCAATCCCCGTCATCGCTGCCAACAACGTTGCATCGGTAAAATACTTGGGTGGCTGAGTTTGCTTATCTTGCAACTCACCTTTTTCACAATGCAACATTTGCCCTTTTCGTAACGTAGGCAAGGTTGTGCTACTTTTATCATCTTTAGTACTGGCGGAATAAATAACTTTCCACCCATCTACAGTTACTTGATTAACTTTGGCAACAAATAGCCCACCTTCAATATCAATATTTACAATTGTCTCTTGATACTCATGTTTGGGATAAAACTGAAACAGATATTGACGCGCAACCAACTCATAAACCTGCTTCTCCTGGCTCGACAATCGACTTGTATCCATTTTTTTCTGTGTAGGGATAATCGCATGATGAGCAGACACCTTGTCATCATTCCACGCCTTGCTCTTAATGCGGATATCCGCATTTAACGTAGCGGTACGCAAGCTATCCATATTGGATTCAATCGCCAATATCACTGAAGGGGCTTGCTGAAAATGCTCCTTAGGTAAATAACGGCTATCGGAGCGAGGATAAGTAATTAATTTATGTTTTTCATATAAACTCTGGCATACGTCCAATGCATTTTTTGCAGTCATCCCATAACGTCTGGCTGCATCTATCTGCAGCGCCGACAAGTTATAAGGTAACGGTTGCAGTTGATATTTTTTCTTTTTCTTTTGCTCCAAAACCGTGGCAGGTTTATCTGTAATACGACGTACCACGTTTTCTGCCAAACTGCGATTTAATACTCGGCCATCTTCATCCTGGTGAGGTTCACACGCGTCGCTAGGCACCCACTTAGCCGTAAAACAATCACCTTTTTTTGTTTTTAGATAAGCTAAAACCTCGTAAAAAGGTTTAGACACAAAGTCCTCTATTTCTTTGTCTCGCCGTACAACCAATCCCAGGATAGGTGTTTGTACTCGTCCTACCGACAATAACCCAGAGTACCCGACCTTCTGACCTTGCAGGGTGTATGCCCGTGTCATGTTAATACCGTATAGCCAATCTGCCCGTGATCGAGCAAGTGCCGAAACCGATAACGGCATAAATATTTGATTATCTTTGAGGTCATTGATAGCGCGTTTCACTGCGGGACGGTTTAGATCACTGATCAAACAACGCTGAACACTCGTTTTCTTCTTACCTTTAACCCCCAAATGATCAATCACTTGGTCAACCAATAACTGCCCTTCACGATCAGGATCTCCGGCATGCACTAGCTGATCCGCTTCTTTTACTAGCTTACGTAATACACTAAGTTGCTTCCGTGTTTTCGGTTTTGGCTTTACCTGCCACTGTTCAGGAACAATAGGCAAGTCTTCTGTCCGCCAGCGTTTATAGGCAGGATCATACGTTTCAGGCTCCGCTTGCTCCAATAAATGCCCAATACACCAACTTACGCAATCACCGTTACCCGTTCGGATAAAACCATCGCCTTTTTGATGTGGCCCTGGTAATACGTCAGCAATTGCTCTGCCTAAACTTGGCTTCTCTGCAATATATAGCTTCACCTTATTCCACCCCACCCAAAATACTGTATAATTAACCAGTATTCTAGACAAGAAAACAAGGGTTTGGCAAGGGTTCCAGGCAATTAACTGGTTATTTTTATAGTACCTTCCTTCATTTTGTTCTAAGTGCGCCGCGCTGCGAGGCCCCCAATGCAAGATACAGTGGTAGCTCAATTCACGGATTTATTTAATGAATTTTTTACGAAGAAGTTGAAGCAGTGGCTGTTCGACCTTTAAATGAACAATTAGACCCACTAAAACTGACAGAATGACAATAATAGAAAGTAATACACTTGAGACAAATAAGCTTTGTCCCATACCATCATTTAATATGATGCCAGTGGTTCTCTCTGTAAGGGAACGTATCAGCTTAAAAAATTCGCTTAAGCTCCAAAGATGTACCAGATAAATAGAATAGGATGCATCACCAATTAATCTTAGAATCCTCTGATGTTTAAAGGCTGCTTCAATTTCTGAAGATGCCGAACTTAGAATCAATAGAAAGCTGGCAAAGCCAAAACCTATAATTGAAACAGGATGACTTTGCCATGATAATACATTGACATTTAAGCCTGAATAGTAAACAGATGTCACTAAAAAACCTAAAACACCAAGGGGGAAAAATATTTTTAAAATTGAAGCATATTTTTTATCATCAATACGCTTAAATTTTCGACATAAAATTGCAGCTAACAAGCCAAAAATAAATAGTAAATTAAAGCGATGAAATAACACGATACTGGGATCATTCCAATTCAATAAAATCAAGACAAACCAAGCTGTAATTGTAATAACCCCTAGTTTTTTATTTATAATTAAAGCTGAAAATACAGTATAAAAAATAATTTCATGAAGTAATGTCCAAGCGACAGGTATAACAAAATTTTCTTCTGACACAAATAAAAATGAATAAATTAGAAATGTTTCTACATCTACATTTATAGAGATAAGTTTCCATCCACCTAATACTAAAAATATAAGCCAATAAATTGGATATATACGGATAAGGCGTCTTTTAAAATACCCGAAGAGTTTTTTAGGAAATCCAATATCTTTTATATGCGCCGCGAGAATGACAAATCCACTCAGCACAAAAAACAAATGAACACCTGAAAATCCATAATCAAAAACACCAAAAAATGGTGCTACTCCATAATAATGTTCAATCTTATATGTCCCATGAAAAAGGACAACCAACAATACAGCAATACCTCGATATGCTTGAATACTATGAAGCATTAAATTATTCCTAAAATGATATTTTTATAGACGTGGATTAAAATATTATGTAACGGACATTATCTGATGCAGCTTATTGAAATATTGAAACCTAAAGCACAGCCAGACTATTCAATGTAAATATTTCTAACCTTCTCTGAAAATCCAATCAAATATTGGTGATCGTTTTTTGCAATTCATACATTCCTGTAAACTTTATACGGCTGAATACATGGTACGCCGAACGTCTCTTCACCCCATGTGTAAAAATCCGCGCTCTATTTTCAAGTCTTCATCGATAAAAATCAACCATTTACAGACAATGCTTTTATTATACAATGTGACAATTAGGCACTATGAATATAATCAACAAGTCTACCATCCCTATATTAATTTTTTATTTTCGATATAAATCAATAAGTTAGAAGGCTAACATTCATTTTTCATCGACTACAACTCAACAATACTCATATTGGCCAGGTAACGCGCCACCGAATAACCCAAGGTTGTCGCTAGCTCCTTAGCTCTTTTGGCAAGTTGTTTATCATTTAAAGCTCTTTTGCGCTTCCCGGCAAAGATAATCCAATTCCCACTAGTGGTCGTTGATACGCGAACCTCAGCAAAGACCTCCCCAATTACTCGTAAGTTCTCCTTATCCCGACGATGATCATTCCAGCAATTCAGCACTAACCAGCCATCATCCGTAAGCAGTTCATGGCAACGCTCTAAAAACCAAGGCGTTAACTGTTGAGGGTCTAATCCATCCGCCCCGTACATATCGGCAAGAATCAATTGAGCAGGTGATACTGCTCCATCCAGCAAATACTGCCCGGCATCATCGTCAAATACTGTTAACCGATCCGTCTTAGGCAGGTAAAAGTACTTTTTAGCAATTTTAATGACTGCGCGGCGAAGCTCCACGGCACGTAAATTGAGCTCAGGATGATAATCTAGCAAGCAGGTCGCCAAGCTCCCCCCACCCAAACCCAGCAACAATACCTCTCGTGGATCAACAAGAAGTAGTGACAACAACATCGCACGAGTGTATTCATGCTGTATTTGAGCCGGGTTTGACTTTAAAACACACGTTTGCTCATCATCTTCTTCAAAAGCCAAGTAACGTTTAACCCCGTCATCAAACACTTGAATCGGCCCATATTCATCGTAAGTACGATAAATTTCTTTTCCTAACACTGACACCGAGTGATTTCCCCTTATTTACCCATTTAAATGGTCATTTTAACGACATTATCCATTTTACGCCTCACACATTTCGTTTTATGCTTAAAGAATCAAGAAACATTGGCATTTTCCATTATTTTTTGAGGTAGTCGATCAAATATGAAACTTTCTATTGAGCAACTTTTTCACCCCGTGCATGCAGAAGACATCAATCCAGAGAATGCAGACAAACTAACTGAAAAGAACAAACACATTCTAGGCCAACGAAGAGCGACAGAAGCTCTAGAATTTGGGATTGATATTCGCCAGCCCGGTTATAACCTATACGTTTCTGGAGAAAGCGGGACCGGTCGCGTCCAGTATGTTATGGATTATCTCTCCCCAGTCGCCAGTTTAGGGGCACCACCACCAGATTGGTTATATGTAAATAACTTTGATAACCCCCGCGAGCCTCGCGTATTGTCACTACCGCCTCAACAAGGGTCAAATTTATTACGAGAGTTTGATTTACTTATCGAAGCATTGCTGGCTACCTTTCCTGCTATCTTTGACCACCCAACGTACCAACAACAAAAATCTACCTTACAGCGGCATTTTGATTGTCAGTACGATAATGCCATCGATGATATTGAACGGCAGGCTAATAACAAGAAAATTGCAGTCTACCGTGAAGAAGGCACTATAACCTTCACCCCTCTGGTTGATGGCCAGGCTGCGGATGAAGCGATGTTCGCACAACTTAGCGAAGATAAACGTAATGAGTTCCAGCAACATGTCGTCGAGTTAGAGTCATTATTAAACGCCGCATTACTTGAACTTCCACAGTGGCAACGAGAGCTGAATGATCAATTAAAAGAACTAAGAGATGGCACCATAAAACAAGCCATCAAACCGTTATTCGATAAAATTCAAAAAGCTTATCCTGGCAATACCGCTGTACTACTTTATGTTGCACAAGTACACAATCATGTACCCAGAGTCATTGAAGAATACTTAGGAGAAGAACAAGACACTAAAAATGAAGTTAGCATTAACAAACGGGCGTTACTTGAAGATCTCTACCGTCCCAATTTATTAACACGTTCACTATCAGACAATGGTGCTCCCATTGTTATCGAAACCAACCCTCACTTTGGCAATTTGTTTGGTCAACTGGATAACCCTCAAGAATCCACCCCTTATAATACTCACTATCAGCAACTAAGTGCAGGCGCTTTACATAAAGCCAACGGTGGTTATCTTATTTTACACATCGAAAAAGTGTTACGAGAACCCGCCACATGGGAAGCCCTTAAACGGGCCCTTCAAAATAACAAAATCAATTTTGAACCCCCTATACATGAAGCTCAATTAGGCATTCCCAGTACCCTCAGACCCGAAAGCATCCCACTTTCCGTTAAAATAATATTAATTGGCCCCAGGGATATTTATTACACGTTAGCGCAACTAGATAGTGAGTTTGATGAATTATTTCGTGTACTGGTTGATTTCAGCAGTGACTTTAAACGCTCTGGGCACAATCTTTTTTATTTTTCACAGCTTATCCAACACAAAGCAAAAAAGAAGGGGTTAGCTGAATTATCGATAACCGCAATTGCACGTCTCACAGAGCATGCCTGTCGATTGGCTGAACACCAAAATAAGTTATCGGCGCGGATAGAACAAATTATGGAGGTTGCCATTGAAGCTGACTATTTACGCATTCAAGAGCAACAAACTACCATTGACGCACAATACATTCTCAAAGCCATTGAAGCCCGAGAGTATCGTAATTCAAGACTAAGCCAACAAATACGAGAACAAATACTCAATGGTACCATTGTTATTTCCACCACAGGTACAGCCATTGCTCAGGTAAACGGTTTATCCATTATGGAGGTAGGTGAAAGCCTCTTTGGGTGCCCCAGTCGCATTACCGCTTCCGTTCATCCAGGAAATAACGGCGTTGTAGACATAGAACGCGAGGTCGAACTGGGCCAATCCGTACATTCAAAGGGTGTTTTATTACTTGGTGGATACCTGTGTGGCCGTTATGCCAAAGAGTTTCCGTTAGCGATTTCTGCTCATATCGCCATGGAACAATCTTATGGTTACATCGATGGGGATAGTGCCTCCCTGGCAGAACTTTGTGCCCTTATTTCTGCGCTGGTCAATATTCCATTACGCCAAGATATTGCCCTCACCGGCTCAGTCAATCAGTGCGGAGAGGTACAAGCCGTAGGGGGCGTTAACGAAAAAATTGAAGGGTTCTTTGATATATGTGCAGCAAGAGGCTTAACCGGTTCCCAAGGGGTCGCTATTCCCGCAACGAACCAACCTAATTTAATGTTGGCCCCACGGGTAGTTGATGCCGTAAAAGCAGGAAGATTTTCGATTTATACAACCACTTCGGTCGATGAGGCACTGGAATTGCTCACAGGAAGAACCATGGGTTCAGAAAATCCCCAAGGTATATTCTCAGGTAATACCGTAAATTTACAAATCGTCAAACGGTTAAAGCAGTTTTCCAATATAATGAAACCCTATAACGATAACAATCGCTGACGACTCATAATGGAAACCAACAAACCCAGAAAACCTATGGACAACCGCTCCACGGCGGAAAAATATCAATTCACCCAAGCTGATTCCATTATTTTAAGGGAAAAGCAGCGTGATGATATCAAAAAAAAACGAGTAAAAACAAAGCACTGGTTCATCAGCCTAAGTTTTGTTCTCTGCATAATTGTCACTGGATACATAAATTCACATCAATAATGCCTCTTTAGATTCCCATCACGAGAATCTAAAGAGGCATTATTGATGTGAGGTCACAGAAAACAACGATAATAAACAAAGTGTTAGCCAGGGTTGTACTTTTTGGTACAATTGCGCCCCTTGCTAACCCGATCAACTGGTTTATTGTAGAAGTATCACCACCTAAAGGGGCGGGGAATGACAATACGTTATCTATTTTTCGTTTTCGTAATATTATGCACTAGCGGTATGGCACCACTATGCCTAGCAACACCTATTGTTGTTGATTACTCAGTGATCCCAAAGACCACATTTAACCCCTCCCCCGTATCAAAGCAGCTCTCCCCAGACATACTGCTCTCTCAACAAACCGCCGACAACCTAATCAAACAAAAAAACAACGTTGCTCCTCCGGTGTCAATCGGTGCAAGTGCAAAAGAGTTTCAAGCTAACCAAGTTCAAGCTAATAATGAATTTACTCTCGACAAAGTATCTCAACAAAATAAAGATTCCCTTATACACCTTGACCTCAATTTTAATGGATTCCACCAAACCAATACCTTAGAAGAGAACACCTTCTCTCAACAACCCAATCAACCAAATCAACATCACGCCTCACTTAATTTAAATAATATTTTACGAGATACGGTTAAAGATAACGAAGTATTGATGGAGCTAGCGGAAGGCACTGTTGAAGTTTACCGTTCATTTAGCAGCACCTCTACAACAGAAGGGTTTCAAACGGCGCCCTCTGGCGTATCTTTTGGTAATACAAATTTTGGGGCGTCTCGGGATTTTTTAGACGCCGCTCCTCTTATTGCTGTGCAACAACAAGCGCCGGCAGCACAACGCAGCTGGGGGGAGGAAACGTTTTTTGACAAGCTTGTTC
Organism: uncultured Gammaproteobacteria bacterium; assembly: GCA_913063495.1. Lineage (GTDB taxonomy): Bacteria > Pseudomonadota > Gammaproteobacteria > Pseudomonadales > Ketobacteraceae > 42-54-T18. The sequence goes on from CAJXXT010000155.1 coordinate 10,638, forward strand.
AATTTTGCTTTAGCTGGAAAGGCCTGCTAACCCTATGTGGTTTTCTCATTTTCAATTCCATTTTGTTCAAGCTAGTCTAGCCTATGTTTACGCCAATACTCGTCAACAGGGATCGATCAAGACTTCTTTATTAACACCTGGATTAATTTCCCAAGAGTCAAACCCTGAACCAAAATTGAAAATACCACAATAATATAAGTTACCGTTAAAATCGTATCCCTAATATCACCGGGTGGTAATGCTAGGGCCAGCGCGACAGAAATCGCCCCACGCAAACCACCCCACGTTAGAATCCATTCTGCATGTCGAGTAAGTGTTTCTTTTAAACGTAACACGCCAAGTAAAAAAGTGGTGCTGACCAAACGCGCAAGTAAAATAATTGGAATTAAGACAAAACCCACCGCCAATGTCATATGGTCGAATGCTAAAGCCAACACTTCTATACCAATCAGCACAAACAATACTGCATTTAGAATTTCATCTATCAGTTCCCAAAAAGTATCCAGATGCTCCCTAGAAGTATCCGACATCGCAAACATTCGCCCCTTATTGCCAATCATAAGGCCAGCCACAACAATCGCCAATGGCCCTGAAACATGGATATGCCCAGCCAATGTATAACCACTCACCACCAACGCTAAAGTAATCAATATCTCCACCTGATAGTTATCAACCCACGTTAACATTTTGTAACCCAGATACCCCAACACCAAACCGTATACCACACCACCAATAGCCTCTTCCGCAAACACCAAGACAATATGGCCTACTGTCATATCTTCACCTCCTTGTGCGATGCCTAACAACACAACAAAAACCACCACAGCAATACCATCATTAAACAACGATTCTCCGGTGATTTTTATCTCTAAGCTTTTTGGTGCTTTGGCCTGCTTTAAGATCCCTAACACTGCAATTGGGTCTGTTGGGGCAATGAGCGAACCAAACAATAGACAATAAATAAGCGGAATTGAAAAACCAAAAGCAGCGAAAATATAAAAGCTCACAAAGCCAACAATAAATGTTGTTAATAACACACCAATAGACGCCATCAAACCAATCGCCCACTTGCGTTCCAACAAGTCGTTTATATTAACGTGTAACGCACCAGCAAATAACAATAAACTCAACATGCCTTTCATGACAACTTCGTCAAAATCCACATGCTGAATAAAAGCTTGTGCTTGCTGTGTAATACCGTCAAAACCCGCATACTGCAGACCTAGAAGTACAATGGATATCACCAGCGATATCACCATCACGCCAATTGTGGTAGGTAATTTTATAAACCGATAATTGAGAAAGGAAAATAATGCCGTAATCGCAAGTATAATCGCGGTGGTGTCTAACATAATGATAGTTTGCCCTTTGCTTATAGAATCCGTAAGCGCGCTATTTTCTCCAATTTACTGGCAAATTTATACTGATAATTCCATTTTTAAGCAAAGAACTGTACAACACAGTAACCACATTATTAACAAGGAATAACGGGCGCCCTTCTTAATATCAATAACATGAGAATGTCGATATTAAGAAGGGTTACTTTCCATACACTCCTAAAGCGACCTAAAGTAGACGCCTACGATCCCGATCGAGGCCGTTCCAAAACGCATAAACCCCATCAAGCATCTCATTGCCGACTCGAATGAACGCATCTTCATCAACATCAAAAGTAAAATAATAGTTCTCCAACTCTTCTTGAGTATGGTGAGCATGATTAGCTTCAATACGACTATGCCAAGAGAAGAACGCCAGGGGTAACTTTTCAATATTATGACTGATCTTATATCGGTTAATACCTGACACTAATTGATCCCAAAAACCTGCTGACGCCCAATGCTCCACAACATAGGATGCTGCGGTTGCAGTTTGATAATCTTCACTTCCATATAAACGAAGAAGCTCGTCACAGAAAAATAACGTACTGGGTTTTCCTCGTCCTCTCTTACCTAAGAGACGATAATCCAACCCTATTTTTTCTGCCATTCTTACCAGCAGCTCAAAATGCGCCGACCGAAAGTGGAAACGCCCTCCTTCAATGGAACCTTCTAACCCACCAAAATCTCGGCCTTCGACACTAGATAAGCCACCTTTTTCCGACTTCTTTCTCTTATTATTAAACAATACACCCAATTCATTGGCGAGGATTTCCTTCGATGCTCGCATTTCATCAATGGTATCTGCATTAAGCATTTTATGAAGCTGGGCGATCAAGAATTGATTGGAAAAAACACTAAACTGAATAATAAAATACTTAACCTGGGCATCATTCAACTCTGCATTGGAAAACCAATGGGTATAAGGGTTATTGGTGATCACCGGGTGGGTTAATACTTCATTGTTAATACGTTGCTGAAAAGCTAAAAATGCCTCTGATTTTTCTAACGCATAATCGCCACTATCCAATTTTTTCAGCGTTGCATTTGTTAAACCAACCAAATGGTGTTGCTCGGCAAAATCATCTAAACGAGAAGCTTGCATCATGGTTCTCCTGGCCATTGACCTTGGCTTATTTTACCTAAGACAGCTGCAAGCCATAAATACCAATCAGTAATAACAAGAAACCTGCAAATTACTAAAATCAATAAGGGTACGTTATTGTAAAGGTATTACCGCTTACCCAGACGCCTTAATGCACTAGGCTTAAAGCCTCGTTTGGGAAGGACTTCATCACTGATCTCAAGCCCTTTACCGACACCGCCCAAAGCCCCTTGAGCATAATACGCGTTATCCTTTAAATCATGGTGTGCATCCACCACTTTAAAGACTCCTGGAAATGCATGGTAAAATTTGACATAGGAGGTACTGACTCTCCATAGGTCACCATTCTTATTGTAATTCTCTGCAAGAACTGCATTCCAACTATCTTCGTCAAGATACAATATGCGTTTTCTATAAGGATGGTATTTTTCTTTTTTTAATAACCCTTCAATGACCCAAACACGATGTTTCTCATATCGTAAAAATTCAGGGTTCATATGGAATTTGGTTAGAACTGCTTCACTCGGGCCATCAGATAATTTCAGCCTCTCATACAATATTTCATTATTATATGGAATAATCATTTCTTTTTTTCCCACCAAACGCCATTCATACCGATCAATCGA
>CAJXXT010000156.1 GCA_913063495.1 uncultured Gammaproteobacteria bacterium
GTATGGGACACGTTATTGTTGTTTTTGGAACATTAATTGCGCTTAATTTTGGGGTTGGTTTTATGGTCTCAGATTATTTGTATGAAGACGAGACGAAAGAGGGTGTTGTTGAGGTGCAAGAAGTTGCTCCAGAGCAGCCAGCTCAAGTAGAAGCTGCTGCTGAAACGCCTGCTGAATCAGAAGCGAAGTAGTTAATACGTTAATTGCTTCGAGTCATGCGGCGGTGTTAATTCTCTCGTCAAGCACGCATAAAAAAAGGCCAACTGAGTTTGGCCTTTTTTTATGCGTGCTTGAAGGGGGGGTTAGCGTGTTCCAAACACCACCATGGTTTTGCCTTTAACGGATACCAAACCTTGGACTTCCAAGTTTTTGAGTACTCTACCTACCATCTCACGAGAACAGCCAACAATACGACCAATTTCTTGTCGGGTGATTTTGATTTGCATTCCGTCTGGGTGTGTCATTGCTTCAGGTTGTTTACATAGGTCAATCAATGTGCGAGCTACTCGTCCGGTAACATCTAAAAATGCCAAATCGCCAACTTTACGTGTTGTTGCTCGGAGGCGGCCGGCTATTTGTGCACTAACAGCAAAAAGTATATCAGCATCTTCGGCTGACAGTTCTTTGAATTTGGAATAGCTGATTTCAGCTACTTCACATTCTGTCTTAGCTTTGATCCAGGCGCTGCGGTTAGCATCTTCATCAAACAAACCCATTTCCCCAAAGAAGTCACCTTCGTTAAGGTAGGCCATGATCATTTCACGTCCATCGTCATCTTCAATAATAACGGTAACGGAGCCTTTGACAATGTAATAGAGTGCATCGGATTCGTCGCCCGCATAGATCAATGTGCTTTTTGCAGGGTATTTGCGACGATGGCATTGGGCCAGAAAGTTATCAATGTCAGGGATCAAACTATTGTTGTTGATGGTCATTATTTAGCCTTTATTATTGGGTGGCTTCTGCTGAAGGAGGTGCACGAGAGAGTGCTGTTTCATTCGAGAATGAACGTCATCAGCAGTGATTGCTTATTAAGGCAAAAAGGGTGAAGCTGAAAACTATATTAGCCCTAGTTAGATTACGGCTACGGGCTAATTATGGATGTAAAAAGGGTATGTCGCTAGCCTAATTACAAAAACTATCCGACAAAGTCTAAGTCTATGAGAATGAATGGTTTTTTTCGTTGAACTGTTAGAGGTATTAGAGCTTTAGAAGTTCACAAAAAATGGAAGTTAGGCCAAAAGATGAGTAGAGCATGGTCTGAGGAGTGTGAGGTTGTCATATGGTCGTAGTTTAACCATTAACTTTAGAACACAAATGCGCCAAATTATGGTATCTTGCGGCGCATTTATACTGGGATAAAGAGCAAGAAAATCCCGAGAAGAAACTCAGGTAAGCGGAGAATGTAGGGTATGAAAGCATCAATTAATTGGGCTGGTGAAGTTAAGTTCGAGGCAACTTCTGGGTCAGGGCATACTGTTGTCATGGACGGGCCTCCTGATCATGGTGGGACCAATCAGGGCGTTCGTCCTATGGAAATGTTGTTGATGGGGGTTGGGGGTTGTGCTTCTTTTGATGTTGTTCATATCTTAAAGAAATCACGTCAGGATGTGACGGGCTGTGTCGCTGAATTGGAAGCAGACCGAGTGGATGCTGTGCCAGCAGTATTCTCTAAAATTCATCTGCATTTTGTGGTGAGCGGTAACAAGTTAAAAGATGCGTTGGTGAAACGAGCGGTAGCGCTTTCTGCAGAAAAGTACTGCTCGGCATCCATCATGTTAAGCAAAGGTGGTGTTGAGATTAGCCACAGCTATGAAATAAAAGAGTAAGAAGAATAAGAGTAAAACATGAGCAGAAGAAAGCCCTCGCCAAAAATCAAATTGCATGGTTTTAATAATTTAACAAAAACCCTCAGTTTTAATATTTACGATATTTGTTATGCGACGACACCAGAGCAGGTGCAGGAGTATCGTAAATATATTGACGAGTTATATAACGCTGATCGTTTGACGGAAATTCTTCGTCAGGTGACGGGCATTATTGGTGCAAATATACTCAATATTGCTCGTCAAGATTATGAGCCTGAAGGGGCTAGTGTAACGATGCTTATTGCTGAGCATCCTGCTCCGCCGGATGAAAGTCAAACAAGGGAAGAGCCAGGGCCATTGGCAGGAACTTCGTTCCCCGGTGCACCTACTTCCGATGCAATCGTTGCTCATCTTGATAAAAGTCATGTGGCGGTACATACCTATCCAGAAAGTCATCCGGATAATGCGTTTGGTGTAAGCACCTTTCGAGTAGACATTGATGTGTCAACCTGCGGGCTAATCTCTCCGCTTAAGACGCTTAACTATCTTATTCACAGCTTTGATTCAGATATTGTGACGGTTGACTATCGAGTGCGAGGATTTACAAGAGACGTGGACGGTGTGAAACATTATATCGATCACGAGATTAATTCGATTCAAAACTATTTGTCGGATGACACGTTAGAGCAGTATGAAATGACTGATGTGAATGTGTATCAAGAGAATATATTTCATACCAAGATGTTGTTGAAAAGCTTTGAACTATCGAATTATTTGTTTGGGGAAGGCGAAAAAGAGCTGTCTGCGGAAGAAAAAAATGATATCAGCAAAATGTTGCGCAAAGAAATGCTGGAAATTTATTATGGGCGAAATGTTTGATTCGCTCATAATGTTATTTGTCTGGATTGTATTTCTTCAGTATTCTTCTCGCATGCTATCTGCTCACATGTCATCCAAATGATTCGTGCAGTTAAAACCATGTAGTTTGGCGTCTGGTCCCAAATGAAGTTCAGTGACACCCGTGTTCTCAAAGTAGTAACGGCCCCACTCATAGGGATCTTGATGTAATAAATTCGCCAAGATAAGGGCCATGGCAGCACCGTGACTTACGGCAACAATGGTTTCACCAACATGGTTCTCTGCCAATTGAGAGATGCTTTGGGATGTGCGTTCGCTTACTTGGTGAATAGATTCCCCTCCCTCTGGAGCGAAGTGGCGGTCTTCTATTAATTTTTCAAAGAAGTTGTATTGGTCTTTCAGTTTATTAAATGGTTCACCCTCCCATACACCAATACCGTACTCTTTCAGCCCCTCAACGACCTGTATGCTCATGTCTAACGCATCACCAATAGCCTGAGCTGTATGACGCGTACGCTCCAATGGACTGCAGTATATGGCTGAGATTTGGGGGTGCTGTTGTTTGAGATGTTGCCCTGCACGTTGTGCTTGTTCTTTGCCGATTGAGGTTAGACTGCTATCAGTCCAGCCGTGCCATAGTTTATCAACATTTGCCTGAATCTGTCCGTGGCGCACCAATAATATACGAGTGTACGTGGGGCTTAGTGGTGGTTGTTGGTTGGGCATTTGTTGGTGTACCTTTTCATGTGGTTCTAATTGGCGTTTGTTGCATCCTGGGCAATATTGAACTCGTCGGCAATGGGCTGGCTGGCAACTGCAGGAATGTCTTTGATTCTAAAAGCAAACTCTTGAGGAGTGACTCCATTTATAGTATCAGAAAAATAGGCATCAAATCGAAATCGAAAGGTATCATTAATAGGAATCTGATGTATTTTGTAACCAATGTTAGGGCCTTGACCAACAAAACGTTCGGGTTTCTCTTCCAGGCTAAGGTCGTCAACGTAGTGTAGGCTGATGGGCGCCTTGAAATTACTGGGTACATGTAGTTCCGTATAAATATCGAAACCTGCATTGGTGCCTAGCCACACCCAGCTCTCGCCGTTATCGACGGTTTGTGAGAGAAGCATTTTTTCGCGCTCGGACATATGACCATCCACTTTGGTGGGGATGGAGGGGTTAAATGCGGTGAGTATGTCGCTTCCTAAGAGGTTATTACCATCAATAGAAATGGTGGCTTGAGGGTTGCTTAATACTGTGGAAATTATGGCGGGGACTTCGACGTTTACCGCGATATTAAACTGCTGGGGGAATACGTTAAATCGAATATCGAGAAAAACCACGGGTATTGCAGCAAAGGTAAGGTGGCTTTTGGCGAGTATGATGGTGCGAATGGGGCCTTGTTTGACAGCCAGCACCTCAGTTTTAATGTCGTTATTATCCAACGTTATTGTTGCACTATTAAATAATACACCGGCGGCCATGCGAAACTTCAATGTGTCTAATAAGCTGTTTTGCTGCTCCCCTTGGTAACTACTGTAGGTGAAGTCATTCCAGCTTAAAAAATCTTCTGGTTTGGTATGAAGAGTGAAGTAGTCTGACTTAATGATACCTGCTTTTTGATCGTACTGTGTTAAGGGCTTATATTGAAACCCCGTTAATTGGTCGGAAACGTAGAGGTAACGTATTTCGTTGGTTTGGCTGCTGAGCACTTGTATTTCTGCAGTAATGCGGGTGAAGCCGGAATTAAAGGCATCGATTCTCTGGCCTGTGTCAGCGTAACGGAAAAATAAGGAGTCGTGAGGGTCAACAACGCCTTCTCTTCCAAGTAATGGAGTACCGTCTTCTTTGAACCAGCTTTCGCCCTTTTCGTCCACATCTTCAAATTGGTGTGGTACTGGAATGAGCAGGCCATTTTTTACTGCCAACAAAGTAAGTTTTTCGAAGGATTTGTCTACTAACTCTGGAAGTTCGATGGCTTTAAGTTCTATGATTTGTTGATCTTCTACTTGAGACGCTAGCTGTGACGTTATAGCCGTTTTGACGGGTGTAGTGGCCTGGATGGTCTTTGCATGGGTTGTTTGAGACATGCTTAGGGCTAGGCAGGATACTAATAAGCAATATGCTAAATGGGCTGGTTTAACACAAAGGTGTGCAAAGCGTGTTTTGATTATTCTTGTGGTATTCACAGTGATTCCTTTTCCGGTGATCCCTTTTCTATGGGCCTACATATGCTTGTTATATCGTTGGAATACGCAGCCCCCAGTGCTGGCCAGCAATAGTGTAATACCCCATGATATTTTTAGTAGGTTATATATGGCAGGATTAGACCATAGGCCTATTGTAACATTCAACAAAATGACTTAGGTGGCTGGTGTCAAATTGTTGCATAACAGCTATGCTGAAAGGAAGGTGTAAGGTGTGAAAATAAGTAAAGATTATTTAGAAATAGAGAGTTGATTAAGGGATGTTGATTAAAGAGCTGCGATGAAAAAAACAGAATCGGCCATGGAGACACACTTGCACAGCGGACTCGTCTTGTCCGGTGGTGGAGCAAGGGCTGCATATCAAGTTGGGGTGCTTAAAGCGGTCGCCGATATTATGCCCCCTGGAATTAGAAACCCTTTTGGTGTGATTTGTGGCACCTCTGCGGGGGCTATTAATGCGGTAGCGCTAGCGGCACATGCAGAGAACTATCGCAATGCAGTGTATGTTATAGAACAGGTGTGGCGGCATTTTAAGCCACATCAGGTTTATAGGACAGACCCCTTGGGCGTGGCAGGCTGTGCGGTGAAATTTTTATTACGTATGTTTCTTGCCATGCCTCATCATCCCGCATCGTTGTTAAACAATGCACCATTAGCCAAATTGTTGGCTGAAATGATCCCTTTTGATCATATGAAGGAGGCTATCCGTGACGGGCACTTACGTTCTATCAGCGTGACGGCGTCAGGTTATAATAGTGGGCATTCGGTGGCGTTTTTCGAAGGCAGTCCAGATATCAGCAGTTGGAAGCGGTTCCAGCGGATAGGGTTGCGCGCCACCTTGAGTGTGGAGCATTTGCTGGCATCAGCAGCGATACCAACGGTGTTTCCTGCGATACGTATTAACAGAGAGTACTTTGGGGACGGGGCAGTCCGTCAGTTAGCCCCTCTAAGCCCTGCTTTGCATATGGGGGCAAAAAAACTGTTAGTGGTCGGTGTGAGCGGTAACCGAAGTGCTCCGCAAGTGAGAAAGGCAACAGAGGCATACCCTTCATTGGCACAGATTGGTGGACATTTGCTGAATAGCGTGTTCTTGGATAGCTTGGAGTATGATGTGGAGCGCTTGGAGGGAATTAACAATACCTTGGAATTAATACCTGATAGTGTGCGTAAAAAAGCAGGGATCACAATGAAACCAGTGGAGTGTTTGTTAATCTCTCCCTCTCAATGTGTAGATCAAATTGCGGCAAAATATGCAAAAAACCTTCCCCGTTCCATTCGCGTTTTTTTGCACGGGATTGGTGCCACTGAATCCTCCGGATCCAGTGTGTTAAGTTATTTGCTTTTTGAGCGCAATTTTTGCAACGCACTTATTGAATTGGGGTATCACGATGCCATGGAGCGTAAAGAAGAGCTAAGGCATTTTATCGAAGTGTAGTTTGGGCGTATGTTGCTAATAAATATGATGCACAAACTCTGTATCCGAAGGGCTGTGACCGTCGACATATTTGAACAATCTTGATTGCTGGTCGCAGTACTCTCCGCGCTCTAGTGACGCAATATAATGATCGTTTAGTAAGTGGCCTTTTTTGTCTGTGCTAAAGACTGCCCCAGCAGTATGATCTAAGTGTGAAAGCACGCCAATTCGACCAAAGAAATCCAGCGTATTCACAAAGTGCTCAACGTAAGGTACGCCACGTTTAAGCTCTTCAGATAACTCTTTGTCGATGCGAAAGCTATCAGCAACACCCGCAATGCAATAAATCTCTAATTTAGATGCAAGGTGACGGTACTTTTTATCTTTTAATAATTTGCGGGCAATGTAACTTGCAACGATTGTACCTTGAGAGTGTCCTACAAGAACCACTTTGTCGTGAGTTACAAGGGCCTCCTTAACAAGGTCATATGCTGGGCGGGATAATACCCCGTCTTTTCTTAAGGTTCTCGCAGTGACAGAGTCTATGAGATCCCATATTGCACCGTACGTGGGGGTGTGAATTAGATGGACAGAGCGATGAAAAACGCGGGCTAGTTCTTGGCAGTTTAAGATCGCGACGGGTGGGGATGTGGCAATGCCATTAATAAAGAACCATTTCTCGCTTTCACCAGAGTGGGTAAAGTGTTCTGGATTGCACGCAATGGTGCCTGTACTGTATGTTTTTCGCTCCAGTGGAAGAACTACTTGGATGCCCGCATTGACATAATCAAATAAGCTATTGTAGCTTTTCCAGTGTAGCTCTGATTTAGTCGAAGCCTCTGAGTTAAATGGGCTAAATAAATACGGTAGAGTCCAGAGGTGCTCAAGCACTAATAGTACGTCCTTTTCGATGGAGGTACTATTGTCGATAAAACGCTCGGAAAGCTTTCTGAGTTTTTTGGGGACATCAAAGGGAAACATAGCTACAGCGATTCCTATGGTGGGTTATGTAATAAGCGTAGGGTAATTAGTCGTGATTTGCCTTCTGGGCCCTAAACTAATCCCAGAACTTGCTGGTCAGTAGATGCATAGTATACCTATGAGTCCATGGGGCGATATAAGGAGAACCGTTAAAACAGTGTGTTTTTGTTACAGAATCAACCAGTTGTAAACTTATAATTAAAAATGGCTAAGAAAGGAGCTAATTAGATGAGGCGTTTATTAACAGTAATTGGGATGTTGTGTGTGGGTATGTTTGCGGTAAATTCCACTACCGTAAATGCAATGGAACGCTATGTCGCCGGGGTCCATTACAAAATAGTCGCCCCTGAGCCCTCAAAAACCAAGACACCTCATGTGCTTAGCTTTTTCTCCTATGCATGCCCTCATTGTAACCACCTTGAGCCAGCGGTTGATAAATGGCGGAAAAAACAGCCAAATAACGTGGGTTTTGAGCGTGTCCCTGCTCAGTGGAATCCGCTTTTTAACGATATGGCAAGGTTCTATTATGCGTTAAATGAACTTCAATTGGCGGATCAGTATAGCCAAGTAGTATTTGATGCAATTCATAAGAAAAAACGCAGCTTACATACCGAGGGCAGTATTTTAGCCTTTATTCAGACGCTGGGATTGGATAAAGCTGAATTTCAGAAAGTGCTTAACTCTGATGCGATGAAGAAAAAAATGCGTAAGGGTAAAGGGGTAATGACGCAGTATAAAATTCCGGGCGTGCCAAGCTTTGTGGTAAATGGACGGTATTTTGTCAATGTCAGCATGGCGGGGTCACCAGAGCGGCTTTTTGAGGTGTTAGACTTTCTGTTGACGAAATAAGCGCAAGCAAACCTGTTACAGGGAAACATTTACCTAGTTGTGTTGGGATAAAATGTAGGGAAAAACTGGCAAAGTAAAAACATTAACCTACACTGACGTTAACAGTTTCATTGTGCCGCTCTAACTACTTGTGGGGTAGTAGAGCCATTGTTTGAATTGTGAGTGTTAATGTTAAAGGTCGCCGAATGGTGGCCTTTTTTTTGCCTAGGGTTTGTAGGGCGGGGCCATTATGTATGGTGTGTCGAATATAGTTAGGTGATGGGGGTGGAGACAAGCTGCCGTTCAAGGATGTGAGAGAATGCAATAAGCTCTTTTTGGCGAGTTTTCTTCATTAGCTGCTTAATGACAAAGTGAATGCCTTTGTTAACGGTTTTGATACCTAGGTCTGCTGATTTTCTAATAAAAGGACGTACTTTGAATAACTTGGTAGGTTTGTTGTAAAAATGAACAACAGCTTGGTCAGTCATACCGCAAAGAGCATCAATAATAAGGTGGTTGTAGGCACTGGTATCGTTGTCGTTACGAATTCGAAGAATAACCTGCTCGGTTTGATCAGATACCCCGTTATCAAGGGGGAAAGCCATATAATGATGCCCCCCTTCTTCTAGGATTAAGGATCTAACGTAATTGGCGAAGATGTCGAGTTCATGGGGCTCCAGGCTATTTACCATCTTACGGATGACTAACTTTGCACCTTTGATGACAGTGGATATACCTTTGTCTGCTGAGCGACGAGCGGCAGGATGGGCCCGTACCTGATCCATTATGTCGAAGTAAAATTGATCAATTGCCAAAGACAGCAGTTTTGATAGCACATCCGCAGCATCCGCACTAAGGCCAGTTTGAGCAGCATTTTGCTCTATGCGAGAAAACAGGCTGTTTATTTCCGTATGTATCTCGGGGGTTAATCGAAACCCCAAAGAAAGATGTGGGATTTGAGATTCCACCGTATTCACCTTTTCCAGTCCTAACTACACTTCTAATCCTAACGTTCAAGCCACACGTACATTGAGGAGCAGCTCTCTTAATATGGGCGCACTGTATTGATGTCTGGGGGACAAATCAAGGTCGTTTGGTTACTAAAACACCGAGTTTTCCTAAATAATTGAATATAAGGGAATTAAATATTGAACCGGGTTAGTTTTTATCATCTCGAATAAACGTAGTGTGACTATACTGATTGTTAAGATGTGTTTTGAATGTACTGTTTTAGGGTGTGGCAAAGATTAGGAATATCATGAACAAAAGTACAACCCTTATTACATTGCTGTCGGCCTGGCTGGGCGCGCACGCCTATGCAGAACCTGCGGAGATAGTATTTCAAAACTCGCAGACTACAGGTTCGTATGATGGTTGGTTTTCATTATTAATTTGGGCATTGGTGTGCCTTGTTTGTGTTGTTGTTTCTATAAGGGTGATCATTCGTCAGAAGTCTGCGCTTGATAAAACGATCAATGAGCTAAAAGGTCTGGAAGATGGGTTACAAGAGGCTCAGTCCATAGCTCAGATGGGAAGTTGGTCTCGTGACTTTGAGCATGGAACAACCTTTTGGTCAAAAGAAGCCCGGACGGTGTTGGGATTGGGAGATGACCAAGAAGAATTTAAGCATTATGAAACATTGCTGCACCCTGATGACATCGAGGGCATGATGGAGGCCGTTGCTACGGCGTATCATCAAGGAGGAGGGTATATTCATGAGCACCGAATTATCTCCCCTTACGATAAAAAAGAACGCTGGATAAGATTGGCAGGAAAAGTATTTCTTGGTGAAGAAGAGTCCCCTGTTCGAGAAACGGGTACGGTGCAGGATGTTTCGTTACGTAGGGCAGCAGAGTTAGCGTTACGCCAAAGCGAAGAAAAACTGCGATCAATACTTGAGGCTGCACCCTATCCCATCATGATTTTTGATATCAGCAGTGCGCCATCGTTATTGTATGCAAATCAAAGTACTTATTATTTGTTCGAACTGGATCAAGAGGCAGTGGATTTAAGTGATATTGATCTCCATTCATTATGGGTTGAAGATGATGGACATGCCCAATTTACGGATTCGTTTTCAGAAGGCGGTGTCACTAATTTTGAAGTATTGATGAAAACACAAAAAGGTAAGGTGTTTTGGGGGATGTTGTCTTCAACGGCAATGGATTTTCAGGGAAAACCCGCATTGTTTGTCTCAGTATTGGATATTACTGATCGTAAATTGATACAAGAAGAGCTAGAGCGGCTAGCAACAACAGATACATTAACAGGGTTGCTAAATCGCAGGAGCATATTTGAAACGGCAAATAAGGAGATTCGTCGTGCAATTCGGTATCAATACCCTTTCACTATTATTATGTTGGATATTGATCATTTTAAGCGAGTGAATGATACCTATGGCCATGCTACAGGTGATAAAGTCATTCAGCTATTTGCCGAGGTATGTTTAACCTGTTTGCGAGAAGAGGATGCTCTCGGACGTGTTGGTGGTGAAGAGTTTGTAGCTGTTTTAGTCTCATCCACACTAGAGGGTGGGCGAATTGTCGCTGAGCGCATGCGAGAGGCCTGGGAGGCCACAGAGGTAGAAGTTCCTGGAGGGATGGACAGGTTCACGGTGAGTATCGGAGTATCTGAGCTAGGGGCTAAGAATGAATCGTTTGATATGGTATTGGAAAGAGCGGACAAAGCGCTTTATGTATCAAAGTCAGAGGGAAGGAATTGTGTGACCATTGATGTGGGTGAGGAGCCTCAAACGAATTAGGATGGTTCGGTTGTTTTACAATAATCATTGAATAAATGCTTGAAATAGGGGAGGATCTGTCCGAATATTTGCTTGAGGCTGTTGATCCTCAGGTTAAATTCTATTTAAATAATAATTAGATTATCGCTAGATTATAACTAAATAAGAAATATGCGGGGCAATAACGATGATATTTAAAGGGGGGCGTAAATGGGCTAAGTTATTGGCTCTATTGGTTTTTTGCGCGTCTAATGCCCAGGCAGAGTTGGCGATTATCGTAAATAACGATAATGTAACCAACGACATAACGGTAGAAGAAGTCGTCAGTATATTCTTAGGCAAAAGCCATACGTTGCCAGATGGAACAAAGGTTGTCCCGATTGATCAGAGAGAGGGAGAGCATGAGCGCGAAGTGTTTTACCGTGAGCTAGTGAAAAAGTCTCAATCCCAACTTAATTCTTACTGGTCCCGAATTATTTTTTCGGGTAAGGGCCAACCACCGTTTACGGTAAACGACAGTCTAGAAGTTATTGAATTTATTTCTGGCAACCAGAATATGATCGGTTACGTTGATACTGACATGGTGGACGAGACCGTTAAAGTGATACTTATTATACGATAAGCTCGGCCAGCCATGCTGTAATCGTTTTGTCACGCCACCTTATCAATTTGAAGGTAGCACATCCTTGGTTGTTGATTCTGGGGTGGGCTCAGCTTCTTGTGCTGTCTCCTCTTGTACTTCAACAATGCCTTGTGGTTCACTGCCGTCCTCTTCAAGCATGTCTGACCCGTAGTAAACTGCACCAAAATTGGCTGCTACTAATACCGCTAAAATGGCAAATAATTGCATAATAATCTCTCTTTTAGGTAGTCATTTTGCTGCGTGATTGTTTCCTTGTTCTTTCCGGTACTATGGTGATAATTTTGTGAATAATATTCAACATAAATATTGGCTCTAGGGCGACCTGTTTGCAATTTGTAACGATTTTATTGACATATATGCGTAGATACGTTGTATCCCCTTGAAGCATTATCGTAATAATGGTGCAATCGCGACCTGTTGTTAGGAACTATTCTATAAAAGTAATTTGTTAAAAGGTAATGGGTACGTGAGTAAAGGAAGGTTAAAGAGGGAAGAGCTTCGGTCATGGAAGCAGGCATTACATCCGCGATATGCTGTGAGTTGGTTGGGGGTGTTGTTATTATGGTGCTGCGCCCAGCTGCCTTATCAATATTTGCGAAAGTTAGGTAAGGTTGTCGGAGCGGTTATGTATGTTGTTGCTCGCAGGCGATGCCATATTGTTCGAGTCAATATTTCGTTGTGTTTTCCTGAAAAATCAGCAACTGAGCAAGAACAGTTAGTGAAGTTTAGTATGCAGGAGAACATTATTGGTTTGTTCGAGTCTGCTTATGCTTGGTGGGGGAAGCCAGAAGATCAATATGGCAACATTGACGCAGTCGGTTTAGAGCATATCAAAAAAGCACAAGAGGGCGGTAAAGGGGTGTTGTTGGTTGGTGCCCATTACAGTAATTTGGATTTAGGTGGGCTATTTGTTGCCCATTGTGTACCTGTGGATGTGACGTATCGGCGCCATAACAATGCGTTGTTTGACTATTTTATTCGCCGTAGTCGGCAGCGCTATTTTGCTCATGTAATTGAGCGCTCGGAATTGCGAGCTATGTTAAGAGGGTTAAAAAAAGGTCGGGTGTTGTGGTATGCCGCGGATCAGGACTATGGTCGTAAGCATTCCGTTTTTGCACCATTTTTCGGGGTTGAGGCCGCAACGCTAAATAGTACATCTAAGCTTGCCAAGATGACGGGGGCAGAAGTGGTTATTGTTGGTCATCATCGTAAGCCTAGTGGGCGTTTTGAAGTGGAGTTTGCCCCAGCGTTAATGGACTTTCCTAGTGATAATAATAGTGCAGATGCAGCGCGGGTGAACGCAGCATTAGAGCGCCAAATACGTAAATATCCAGAGCAGTATATGTGGGTACATCGGCGATTTAAAACGCAACGTAATGGACGTAAGGGGGGGTATTATAAGGTGGGCGAACAGCGTTAGGTTGTTCGCAAATTTAGTCATACAAACCGTGTAATACCAATTCACCATAACGCTAGACATGAATGATTTTATCGTCCTTTCGTGGGGGGCTACGGATAGCATTGTTAATGGTAGTTGCTCCGGTGGCTCCGGCTTTTCTGACTGTTTTTCCAAATTTGAGATACCTGCTGAGTGGATTGCCGCTCTTATAGCGGAGAGTTATAAGTTTTCAAATAAGTGAGCATATCAAAGGGGCTGCGGTGGATTATGCGATTACCCTTGTGATTTGGCTGTGCCATCTATACTCAATAGAAGGCGCTTCGTTATTGAAAAATAATGGAGAAAAATGGGGGGTGTTGTTGGAATGAATCAATGAAGTATTGCTGGATGTGACAGTGGTCGCTGGGAATAGGTGGCAATTTCAATGTGGTGTAATAGGGATATTGCTATTTATTTGCACGGGGGGATTCGCTTCTGAGGTTGACCCTGTTCGCTTGTTTGAAAAGGATAGCTACCGACTTAATGGCCACATGGAGGTTCTCAGGGATGAAACGAACAACCTGAACATTGATGACATTGTGTCAGAGACGTATCAATACAAATTCTATCAAGATGATGGAGAAATTCTCAATTTAGGTGTGAGCCCCCATACGTATTGGATTAGAGTTGACCTGTTGTACCCTGA
Organism: uncultured Gammaproteobacteria bacterium; assembly: GCA_913063495.1. Classification (GTDB taxonomy): domain Bacteria; phylum Pseudomonadota; class Gammaproteobacteria; order Pseudomonadales; family Ketobacteraceae; genus 42-54-T18. The sequence continues at coordinate 13,561 of CAJXXT010000156.1, forward strand.
TCAGTATCCAAATTCGACAGTGGAAAAACA
>CAJXXT010000157.1 GCA_913063495.1 uncultured Gammaproteobacteria bacterium
CATTACTATCAACTTGCACGCCATCATCGAATTTTAGATTAAAGTTCAACGCTACCTGGCTGCCTTCCTTTATTACTGTCATATTATCCCCATAACAAAAACGGGCGACCAACAAGCCATGTTAGTCGCCCTCATCATTCTAAAAACGTCATCGGTGGATTGTATGCTGTTTTTTAGAAGTCTCAAGTATTTCCCTTCATTGTTCAACATACCGCTGCGAAACCGATAAAGAAATACCGGGATATTTACTTTGTTTTATCGGTGTCCTCAAACTCCGAACGTGCGGCCAAAAAGCCAAGCTTTAGTGAATCCCAAGCGAGATCTAGGCCTGACTTTATATCATCCCAAGCCTCTTCGGAGGCCTCTTCAAGCTCTTTTGCCTTATCTATTGCGGTACGTTGCTTTGTTTTCAGGTCTGCAAGCACCTCTTTATAACGCACCCGCAGCTCATCTTGAGCATCTTCAAGCTTGTTTTCTATACGATCCTCCAACTTCTCTAGTTCACTTTCCCACTCAGCAACTTGATCTTTAAAACTATCTAACAACTCATTACGTTTTGACATGATGGTATCCTTACGTGTGTTACAATCGGTCATCTACTTCCCTTTTATTATTAGGCGGGCTATCACAGCGCTGCGTTGACCCATATCAAAAACATAAAAAAAACGCGCTAATTAGCGCGTTTTTTTGTTTTGAAAGATAACGACAACGTTGAGATAGTCACTACGCAGAGTTCGAGACCATATCATCAGCATTCCCATTAGATATCGCACAAAGTAGCTTATGATCAAGGATCTCCACTTCTTTGCCATCTACTGCCAATACATTCTGTTTTTGCAAGCGGGTAAACACTCGACTCACCGTTTCTACGGCCAATCCTAAGAAGTTACCAATATCGTTACGAGACATTGGCAAACGAAAGCCTGTTGCAGACAACCCTCGAAGCGCGTGACGAGCAGAAATACTTAAGAGCAACGCAGCGATTCGCTCTTCTGCTGACTTCTTACTCAGCAACATCAACAGCTGTTGGTCAGATTGAATTTCTTTACTCATCAACTTAAAAAAGTGATGCTGCAATGAAGGGATTTCAGTAGATAACGACTCCAAGCGTGAAAACGGAATTTCACAAACGGCTGCTGTTTCCAATGCTTTTGCTGAATTTGAATGGATATTGTTGCTAATCCCATCAACACCAAGTATCTCACCCGGCAAGTAGAAGCCAGTTACCTGCTCCTCACCATCCTCTGAAACCGTGTAGGTCTTAATGGTGCCACTACGAACAGCATAAATAGATTCAAAGCCATCGCTGGCACGAAATAGATGCTCACCCTTTTTAAGCGGTTTACTGCGCTTAATGATTCCATCAAGTTCATCCAATTGCTGCTCTTTGACGGCGACAGGTAAACAGATCGGATTTAGGCTGCAATCCGAACAAGAAACATTAAGTGACCGTGAAGGTATTCGAGACGCATTATCATTGCTAGACATAGCACTACCCATTAAGAAATTTGAACGAAATACTACCATAATAAACAGGTCTATTACAGGATCTACATCAATGCAAATGTTTAAAGCAGCTATTATCTAGCGAGCCTATGCAAATACCGACATTAATTGCGTTAGATAATGCGAGAGTAGCGATTCCCCGATTTTGCATGCTCCGACAAGTAGCTATCAAACACCATACACACCTTTCTAACAGCCAATCGTCCTTTCGGCGTAATCTGATAGCCAAATGAAGTTATCTTCAAAAGACCTTGCTCAGCATATTCCACCAACCTTTTCTCTTCTGTTGCAAAATAACTATCAAAGTCAATACCATGAGCAGATTCAATCTCTGCTTTGTTAAGTTTGTTATGACAGATAATCGACATAATCACGTCACGCCTAATATCATCGTCTGGTGTTAACTCCACCCCTGCCACAATCGGAGATTCACCATCAATCAAGGCTTGCTCATAATCCCTTATTGACTTGCTATTTTGACAATACACATTGTCAATTTGGCTGATTGAAGACACCCCAACTGCAATTAGATCCGCTTCTTTGAAGGTGGTATAGCCTTGAAAGTTGCGGTGTAGCTGCTCATTTTTTAACGCAATAGATAGCTCATCCGACGGTTTAGCGAAATGATCCATGCCCACATAGACATACCCTGCTTCAACTAACCGGCTAGAGGCAGCACACATAATTTGAAGTTTTTCACCGGCTAGCGGCAATGCCTCTTCATTCATTTGCCCCTGGGACTTAAAGCGTTGTGGTAAATGTGCATAATTAAACAATGAAATTCTATCGGGACTAAGGTCAATCACTTTCTCAATAGTTCTGTTTACAGATTTTACCGTCTGATGGGGCAGTCCGTAAATCAGATCAAAATTCAACGACTCGTACTGATAATCTCTCGCCTCCTTTACTAGATCTTCAATCATGGACAAAGGTTGTATACGGTTTATCGCCTTTTGCACTTTTTCATCAAAATCTTGAATACCAAAACTAAGCCGATTAAACCCCAACCCTTTCAGCAAACCTAGTTTGTCGGTATCTATCGTTCTAGGATCTATTTCGATGGAAAACTCGCCACGATCAGGGCCTACCAGGTGAAAATGTCGAGATATTTGATACCACAACTCTGTCAACTCAGGGCCGTCAAAATACGTCGGAGTGCCGCCCCCCCAGTGCATCTGATATACCGGACGATTCTCGGCAAATGGCTTCGCCACGTATTCAATTTCCTTGATTAAGTTATCGAGGTAACGACGCATTTTGTCCTGATCTTTGGTAATCACTTTGTTACATGCACAGTAATAGCAAAGAGATTCACAAAACGGCAAATGCACATAAATTGATAAGGGCCGCTTTCTATTATTGCTCCTTTCAACCGCATCTAAATAGTTTTGGCGTGAAAACTCTTCATGGAATTGTAATGCAGTGGGATAAGATGTGTACCTTGGGCCCGCAACATCATGTCGCTTAATGAATTCCTCATCCCATATATCTAATTTTTTGGGTTCATTTTTTACTAAATACATTATTTCAACGTCCAAATGCCGCGCTAATGGGAAAGGTTGGTTTCTTCAAGGCTCTTCTGAAGATCTCCAAGACCACACTGTCATGGGTAATTCTCATAGTAATGATTTGCATTATGAAGCTCGCTTAAAAAACCGTGTTGACCCATATCAACATTGATTATTCGTCCGCTCTAATGAGTCAAAAAGGGTCAAACCATTGACCTCCCTCATGCATCTATTACTGCACTTTGCCTACAATCCTGTTAAACAGACTATAAAAAAACGCGCCCTGTTCGAACCATACCCCTCTCAACTCACTACATTTGACCCATATCAGGGATTGCTATGACAAAGAAACGAACACTCCCCTTAGTTTATTCTTGCTCAGGGTGCTCAAACAACGCTCAACTTACCAATGATGTGGCCCTGGCGCTGGATAAAGCAGGCCAAGCGGAAATGTCATGTATAGCGGGTGTTGGTGGAGGTGTTAAAAATCTGGTCAAAAAAGCACAGTCTGGGCGCACCATTGTTGCACTCGACGGGTGTCAGTTACATTGTGTAAAAGGCTGTTTGGCGCAACATGACGTCAGCCCTACATTGCACTACACGTTAACTGAACACGGAATCAAGAAACAAAATCAGACAAAATACGAAGAAAACGATTTTGAAACGATCAAATCAACCGTCCTTAAGGACATTGAGGCGTTAATTTCATCCTAACGCTGATAACGAGAGAATAAACCCCATATCTCTTCACTAAGGTTCACCTTATCATTATTAAAGTACGTTAAATGCCCGCCTAAAAGCTGCCCCTTCCCATCAATGGTACAAAATGCCACTTCGACATCTTCAGCACAATTCGATCGCATTTCACAAGAAGAATTACCTTTCTCAAAGTACACAACAGAATCATCAATACAACCATTAATATCCGACCAAGCATCATAAGACTCGGGGGCAGAAAGCCCGCCACTAGGCAACCCTTGACTACTACCATCAAAGCGTACCAGTGAATCTGTCGGCGCATGAAAAGAAATCATCGGCAAAGGTACCTCAAGGGCACAGTTCTCTGGAGCCATTGGGAATTGAAAAGCCACGGTAGAGACCGCCGCAAACGTTCGGCTTGCTTCACAAGCAACCACTTGTGCCATCGCCCCACCGTTAGATATACCCATGATATAAATACGAGAACTATCAACATTAACTACTTGCTTTATTTCTTCTACAAGAGCCAACAAAAACCCTACGTCATCAATATCTCCTGCTTTCAACTCACTGGATGGAATGCTATTCCACGCATTATTCACCCCCTGGGGCCATGCCACAATAACACCGTTATCTTTCGCAATACGATCCATTCCTGACACGAGCCGTTCACCAGACAAACCCAATACAACCGGTGACCCAAACCCATGCAAATCAAGAACCAATGGCATTGGGTCACCTGCGTATACTGTTGGCACTCGCATTTGATAATATCGATTATAATCTCCTGATACCAAACCGCATTGATGTATACCTGCATCCAGAGGAGCTGTACAGGGGGCACGATCGTCACCATCAGAAGACCCGCAGGAAGCTAGAAAAAAACCCAACACCAAAACATGAAAAAAACGAACAAATACACCTAACTGCAGAAACATTTCCTTTGAAATCATATTGCTACACCCCTCGCCAATATTAAGCGCTACCCTTTACACCATTTTCACTATCAGTTTTAACCTCACTTCGGTTCGATTCTGAAGTTGAGTTTGTTTTTCTTTTGCGGTAGCGTCACAGTGCTCTAAGAATACTTACAACAGAATAAAAACATAGATCACTTTTGGCCAAAACAATACGCCAAGCTGGCCAATTTAAGAATAACCCAACGCCTGACACAGCACCTGACACAACAGGAATCTGAGATGACCTATAACAATAACAACACGTCACTCTCAACCGATTACGTGAAAATTTTTGTGCAACTGGTTGAAGAAAAAGGCATTTTGGCCAAAGACATCCTCGCCAACACCGATATTAATCCTCTTGATATCAATAAAGTCGCCTATATAAATTCAGATCAACTCACTCAGCTCATTGAAAACGCATATAAGCTACTTAATGACCCTGATTGGGGGCTACAATTTGGAGAGCGTCTGCATATTGGTGCTCACGGCCTTCTGGGGCATATATCAACAAGCGCAAGCAATTCATTTGAAAGCCTTAAAGTCTATCAACAATTTCTGCAAATCAGAAACCAATTGGTTTCTATTGACTATCAACTACAGTCACAATCAGTCATCATTATTTTTAACATCCATGTAAACATAAAACATCAACAACGCCCTATTATAGATGGGTGTATTAGTGGCCTCATTTCAACATTAGCCACCAAGCTTCAGCTAAAATCTGTGAATCTCCCTATTCAATTAACATACCCAAAGCCCGAAAAAGTCCAGTTACACACACAACTGCTGGGCAACCATATTACCTTTAATAGCGACCAAAATAGTGTAGAGCTGCCGTTACACTTATTGACCCAGTCAAATGCATCAGCCAACCCCGGTGTCTTTCACTTAGTCAAACAACAAAGTGAAGCAGCGTTAGCTCAGATCAGTCAACAAAATAGGTTGTCGGATATTATCAACCACCACCTTCTAGAAAGCCCCGAAACATTACTTACTCAAGAAGATATGGCAAAAAAACTTAACATAACATCACGTACCTTGCGCCGACGACTAGGTCAAGAAGGCATAAATTACCAAGAAATTCAAAATTCCGTTAGAAAGAATATTGCCATTGAATACCTTAAAAGTACCTCCTGGACAGTACAAGAGATATCTGATCGATTAGGGTATAGCGAAGAAGTCAACTTTTCCCGAGCATTTAAACGCTGGGTTGGAATCAGTCCCTCGCTATTTAGGAATCAGAATATTGAAATTGAACATCCCTAGGCCAAGGTTTTTGCTCACAATGTTGGCACTGAACATCAACAACAAGCGCTTGATTACAACGCTTATGGGTTAACACTTCAACTGCGTCATCCTTAAACGTCCAATCGATCGCCCATTGACGCATTACCATAACCAGCGGAAAAAGGGATTTACCCTTTTCCGTCAAGCGATATTCATTTCGAGGGGGATTTTCTTGGTAAGAAAATCGTTTCAACACATCCACCTCCACCAATAAATTCAGCCTTCCTGTTAGTATGTTAGACGCAATGCAAAGTTGTTTCTGAAAAGCATCATAACGATCAACCCCTAAAAAAGACGCGATTATTATCAGCAACGACCACCGGTCACCTATCAAACTACTCACATGAACCAGCGACAGATCCTCAAGCCCACTCTTAACGCTTGAACGAACACGGCGCTGCTTGTTCTTTGCTGTTATTTCCTGAAACTGCGAATCCAAACATTGCGATAGATCTGGCCATTCCACATCACTAATCTCTATTGGACATTTACAATGTTGGCAAACCGCAACAGGCGTTAGATCATGATTACAACTAGAATGAAACAATCTTTTAGGTAAAACGTCACCTATCTGCTCTACCCACAAATATTCCCATTGCCAGCTGAGCAAGGATGCAGAAAATAACCCTAACCCTTTCTCAGTTAACCGATACTCAAAACGTTTACCCGTTGTGGAATAAAGGCATTTATACAAAATATCGTTAGCCACGAAGGATTCAAGCCGCCTGGTAAGTGTTGCGCGACTAGCTCCTGTTTTTTGTCGTAACTGCTCAAAACGCCTCACCCCCAAAAACACATCACGCAACACAAGCAGAGACCAACGGTCTCCGATCACTTCAAGGGCCTCTGCCATGGCTGTACTAACAATTAGAGAGTTCACATTCATTGCGCAATTATATCGAATCAACCAATGGAAACACAAATGCCTGATCCATTACCGCTTAGTCTTTTAACAGTGGTGACTAATTTCTCTTTGAATACAGTTATCTATGCACTAAAACCGGGTAAGTCATGTTAACAAGTTGATTAGTATCATAACGCAAGTTAGTATATTTTAAAACTTACAACCACAAAACCCAATATCAAGGCTATATAAGAGGGGCAAATAAATGTCGATTACACGAGAAAAAGCCGTTAAACATACACTTAAACCTAGTCTACACCCCTACTTAAACGGTCCCTGGACACCAAACACGGAAGAATATACTGCTACAGACATGGAAGTGATTGGAAAGATACCGTCAGACATTGATGGGGTGTATGTTCGCAATACTGAAAACCCGACCCTTGAAGCCATTGGAAACTACCACCCCTTTGATGGGGACGGGATGTTGCATGCCATGTCATTTAAAGATGGAAAAGCGGAGTATCGGAATCGGTTTGTACGTACAAAAGGTTTTGTAGCGGAACAGGAAGCGGGAGAATCCATATGGACTGGTATCGCCAATGACCCCGAACTCTCAAAGCGTCCTGGCTGGGGCGCGCAGGGTTATGTAAAAGATTCCTCATCAACCGATGTTGTTATTCATGCCGGAGAAATTCTGTCCACATTTTGGCAATGTGGAGACGGTTACCGTTTGGATCCCTACACTCTGGAACAACGAGGCACCGAAAGCTGGACGCCACTTGATGGTATTTCAGCCCACCCGAAAGTAGATGAAAGCACAGGGGAATTGCTATTTTTTAATTATTCGAAGCACCCCCCTTACCAACACTACGGCGTCGTGGATAAGAATAATAAACTAATCCATTACACCGCGGTACCAACACCAGGCCCGCGACTACCTCACGACATGGCATTTACTAAAAACTATTCCATCCTGGTTGATTTACCATTATTTTGGGACCCTGAACTACTTAAAGACGGTCGTCACCATGCACGTTATTACCCTGACACTCCAACTCGGTTTGGCATCATTCCTCGTTATGGTAACGCTGAAGATGTTCAATGGTTTGACGCAGAGCCAACCTATGTCTTGCATTGGATGAATGCTTACGAAGATGGCGATGAAATAATTTTGGATGGGTATTTTCAGGAAAACCCAGATCCACAACCACTTCCCAACATGCCCAAAGCGGTTGGCAAGCTCATGGCAAATATCGATGAAAACTCTTTCCAATCAAAGTTGCACCGCTGGCGTTTTAATCTAAAAACAGGGGCCGTTAGTGAGGAACATCTTGATGATCGTATTTTAGAATTTGGCTCTTTTAATCAACAATACGCAGGACGAAAAACACGATACCTCTATTCCACTTGGACAAAACCCGGCTGGTTTCTCTTTTCAGGAATCGTAAAACATGATTTTGACACTGGTAAGTCCTGGAGCCTCCCCTTCGGTGAAGACCGATTTGGTAGTGAAGCCCCCTTTGCCCCTCGGGTTAATGCAAAAGATGAAGATGATGGTTACTTAGTGAGTTTTATCACCGATATGAAAAAGAATAGGTCTGAATGTATTCTAGTTGATGCAAAAGATATTGAAGCAGGACCAGTGTGTCAGATTATTCTCCCTCATCGGATTTGTAGCGGAACTCATGCAACCTGGGCCAGCGGCGCATCTATCCGAGACGCACGCAAATAACCAACCAAGGATAAAAAGTAATGACAACTAAGCGTATCTATGTCCTGGGAGGGTATCAAAGTGATTTTTCGAGAAATTGGAACCGGGAGGAATTATCATTATTTGATCTTTTTTCTGATACCGTAAAAAAAGGCTTAACAGCTACACAACTAGACCCCGAAGATATTAATGTTGGCCATGTCAGCAATTTTGTCGGAGAGCTATTTTCTGGCCAGGCGCACTTAGGTGGCTTCTTCGGGCATGTTGACCCAGCCCTAACCTATCTTCCCGCCTCTCGGCATGAAGCCGCATGCGCGTCTGGATCTATGGCTTTACTCGCCGCAATGGCAGACTTAGAATCAGAACGCTATGACCTTGCCTGTGTATTAGGCATAGAACTCATGCGTAACGTCACAGGTAAACAAGCCGCTGAATACCTTCGACCTGCTGCATGGGCTGAAAAGGAATGGTGCGATACCCCCTACGTGTGGCCCTGCGCTTTTGACCAACTAATTCAGCAATACGATACCCGTTACGGCATAAACCATGATCATCTCAACGCTATCGCTGAAAAAAACTACCTCAACGCCCGTAACAACCCAAACGCGCAAACTCGCAACTGGAAGTTTAACAAGAACAGCTTCACCTCCAATGAAGCCGAAAACCCCACCGTTATCGGCAACATCCGTCGCCAGGATTGTGGTCAGATCAGTGATGGTGCCGCTGTAATATTCTTAGCTAATGAAAAACGCGCTAGATCCTACGCCCAAAAACGAAATATTTCCTTAGATGAAATTCCTTACATTAAGGGTTGGGGTCATGTTAATGCTCCTATGCTATTTTCGGAAAAAATGAACCTAAGCTCATCAAGCTCTCTTCTTTTTCCTCATATACATGAACTATTCAAACAAACACTTGCTCGGGCCAATATAACCAGTCTTGACGCTATTCAAGGTCTCGAAGTTCACGATTGCTTCACTATCACTGAATATATGATCCTTGACCATTTAGGGCTTTATCCACCAGGTCAAGCATGGAAGGCCATTGAGGCTGGCATTACTGCACCTGGTGGCAAATTGCCTATCAATATGAGCGGTGGCCTAATAGGCGGAGGCCACCCCGTAGGGGCAACAGGCGTTCGTATGGCCCTAGATGCCTACAAACAAGTAACAGGCACCGCCGAGGGTTATCAAATAGAAGATGCTAAGAACATCATGACGTTTAATCTAGGCGGAAGCACTACAACTTGCGCAAGCGTAATAATTGGAAAAAGCTAAGGCTTGTAATAGCAAACCCTGAATAGGTATGCCACACTGAACTACGACTCCCTTACATGAGTGAAGAGGTATTAGTGATGGCAAACCTTGAGATTATTTGTGGAGATATCACCACTCTCCATGTCAACGGATTAGTTCTTCCTGCCCACAAACATTACACTCGCAGTCGTGGCCTTTCAGCACAAGTATTTGATATTGCAGGGCCTGAATTAGTAGCCGCTTGCTCTCTATTAGGTAAATCTCACACTAGTGACACACGAATAACGCCTGCCCCTAACCTTTCAGCACAATATATAATCCACACAGTTACACCCTTGTGGAGTAGCGGCGATTTTGGAGGAACATCCTCCTTAGAGTTACTGGAGCAATGTTACAAGAATTCAATACAACTGGCTTTAGAACAAGGAATTAAGCACATCGCGTTTCCTGCACTAGGCACTGGCACAAACAAAACACCCCACTCCATCGCTGCGCACATTGGGTTAACCACCATCTTCGAGCACAAAGACTTCTTTAAGAAGATTACTATTTGCCTCCATTCAGAGTTCGCAAGGAGCACCTGGCAGGATTGTTATGACACTCATCTTAAAAATCACAACATTGCACAAGCCTGTTAGGGAAATCGTTCTATACTCATAAATAAGACTCACTGACAACATACTAAGCAAGCATGGGCGTAACAGAAAACCACCTTAATGTATTACTATTAGAAGACTCCGATTCAGATGCATTCCTGGTCATTCGTGAGCTCAAAAACACGTGGAAGTCCATTACACATCAGCGTGTTTGGGGGCGTGACTCGATGGTTGATGCCCTAAGCAATACCAACTGGGATCTGATCATCACCGACCATCACATGCCAAGCTTCAACTCTCTTGACGTACTAGAAATCTATCACGAATTCAAACTGGATATTCCAGTCATCATTGTTTCTGGTGCTATCGGCGAAGATGTAGCTGTCGCTGGAATGAAAGCTGGTGCTCATGACTACATTATGAAAGATAACATGGCTCGCCTCGCTCCAGCGGTCGAACGTGAATTAACTGAGGCCAAATCAAGGAGAGCACGCCGAGCTGCTGAAAAAGCCAACATTGCCAAAAGCTTATTCCTTGCAAACATGTCCCACGAAATCCGCACCCCAATGAACGGGGTCATAGGCATGTCTTCACTATTGCTAGACACCAAGCTATCGCCCGAACAACACGAATATGCGACAGCAATACAGTCCTCTGCCGATGCATTATTAGACATCGTAAACGATATTCTGGATATCTCTAAGATTGAGGCAGGAAAGCTCGATATTGCCCCCATCACCTTCAATATTCGGGAAACGTTATCAGATACCCTAGAGCTAGCCTCAATCAAAGCAAAAGAAAAGAATATTGCACTGTTCTTAAATGTTGACCAAAACATTCCTAATGAACTCATTGGGGATCCCGTCAGAATCCGACAAATCATTCTGAATTTCTGCACTAACGCGATAAAATTCACATCAGAAGGATGTGTAAACATTACCGTCGAGACTGAATATGTAGACCCATCTAAATGCCATGTATTATTTTCCGTAACCGATACCGGCATTGGCATGGATGACGATCAAACAAAAAAAATATTTGAACAATACACCCAGGCGGCCGCATCAACAACGCGACTATACGGTGGCACCGGCTTAGGGTTAAATATCTGCAAGAATCTAGCGGAGCTAATGGGTGGAAAAATAGATGTTAGGAGTAAAATCAATCAAGGCTCCACGTTCTCGTTCGATGTTTGCCTACCCGTTCCAACACAACAGCATGACAATTTCCCGTACCAACTTAAAAGTACCATTGTTTTTATTAGCAATGAATTGGAACACCCTCAACACACCTTGTCTCATCTATGTAAAGTAAGAGGTGCCAGTGTTGAACATCATACCCCGCATTCTCTACAACAAGAGTTAAAACAAAAACAAAAAGAAAAAAACAACCAGTCTATATTTATATTTTTTGACACTCTAAAAATGGGAACAGAAATCAAAGATGTATTTGATGCACTTGCCCCTACGTCTAATTTCTCCCTTATTTTTTCACCAACACTGCCCCAAAGAGGAGATATCAAATACTGCCAGGAACTCGGCTTTAACGCCTACATCCCTCACCCAATTAGAGAGTCGCTGTTTGATAAAATCATGGACCATATGACATCACACTCGCCATCAGGGCAAATAGTAAGCCGTTCCACATTTGATCAAAATACCGACCTTAGCACACAACCTTCCACGAACGGCATACCACCAACTCGCGTCCTATTAGCAGAAGATAACCTTGTTAATCAAAAAGTCGCTGTACATATGTTAAAAAAATTAAACTGCATTATTGATGTTGCTGATGACGGTAAAAAAGTCGTCGACCTTGCTCTTAACTCTGTGTACGACATCATATTAATGGACTGCCAAATGCCTGTAATGAACGGTTATGAAGCAACGCAAGCAATTCGCACATCGGAAAAAGAAACCGACAAACATACCCCCATAATTGCCCTAACTGCCGACGCTATGGATATGGATCGAAAAAAATGCCTCGAAGCAGGTATGGATGACCACATCAGCAAACCAATGGTTCGTGATGCCTTACGCATTGTTATTCAGCATTACTGTAAGGGAGATGAAAATACGGGAAATAGCAACAAAAAACCGATTGCAATATAGGTGTAAAGGAAAGGTTTATATACCCTAGAGGTGACTCAATTCACCTTACTGTTTTAAAACTCTCTTAAGGGTGAGGGGGTATGCTAACAAAGAAAACAAAATCATTACAAAAGCCAACGACAAAAATAGGGATTTTAAGGCAAACGTTTGCGGTAGCAAAAGTATCAGCGCTATAGACACCGCTCCCCTAGCACCAGAAAAATTTAACAACCAGAAATCCCGTTTGTTTAATGACTGCTTTTCTACTTTGATAAATGGAAAAAGTACAATTAAAGCACCAAGGCGGGACACGACCAGAAGCACCAAAGCAACAATAACAAGTAACAATGAAATCTCATCAAAAGATGTGTAAATGAAAAAGCTTGCTCCTAACAAGAAAAAAAGTACTGAATTCGCTATATACTCAAAGTAATCCCATATATAGCGATGAATTTGTCTATTTTGGCTCTCTGCATCCGGTTTATAGCCATATGCCAGAGCGGTAGCAAAGACAGCAAGAATACCGGAAAGGTGCAAAATTTCCGCCAATGCAAAACTACCAAAAGCAATAGCTACTGTCATATTGATTGTTAATGTAAAGTGCTTCTCTCTCCAAATGCCCAATAACCAGCGAGCCCCTCGTCCAAATAAAACACCTAACAGCAAAGCACCTACAACGTGAATCAGAAAATCTCTACTACTGACCAAGAAGTCAAAACGCTCACCACTAAACAATGTCAGCGCTAGAATGCCTGAAACGGTAACTACAAAACCATCATTTAAAATTGACTCACCTTCAATCAAGAGTTTTTGGGACTCCGATATTCCGCCATTCCCATGCAATAAAGCTCCTACAGCAAGAGGGTCTGTTGCAGAAATGATAGCACCGAATAATAATGCCTCTAGCCATTTAAACCCGAAGCCATAATGCAATACCGAGGCTATTATCATCATACTTATCAGTATTCCGACACTGCCGACTAAGGACGCAGGGGCAAGCACTTTTCGAAAGTGAAAAAGACAAATTTTTTGAGTGGAAGCAAAAATAAGAGGAGGTACAAACGCATACAAAACAAGGTCAGGGCTCAACGTTAATTC
>CAJXXT010000158.1 GCA_913063495.1 uncultured Gammaproteobacteria bacterium
AATATCTTTAGCGTTACGTTTAACCTAGATGTTGCTTTTGAACTGGGGGCTACAGACGACGGTTTTCTTCAAATAGGAATTGAAGAACTACCAGACATTGAAGTACTCGCGATAAGCAATAGTGGATTAATTCAGATTGGCCCTTTCTTTGCCAATGCTATTCTTGATGTTTTTATGCCAGTTGTTATGCCTACCATTGCATCACGACTTAAGTCGATTCCACTTCCAAGAATCGCTGGCTATAGCATTCATCCCCAAGATTTTTGGATTACTGGGAGTGGTAAGAATAATCTTGCGCTAGCAGGGAACTTAGTAAAGGTCTCAACGACTGAAGCGGCAGAAGCGCCGACTACACTGCTTTCTTTTGCAGATACTGCTAGTCGTTCTAGCATCGCGAGTGTGACGGCATCGGCCACTGATCTTAGTGTGGTTAATGGTGAGGTTAGTATCGGTATTTCTGGAATTAATCCAGGGAACGATACTTTAGAGTATCGATTTCGCGTTGATAGTGGTGCATGGTCTATCTGGAAGCCTCGTACAAGCCTTAGCTTAAGTCGGCTTTTAGGTGGTGACCATATAGTTGAAGTTTGTTCTCGAACCGTCATATTAAAACAAGAACAAGATTGCCCTACGGTATCCTTTAATACAGCGGTTCTTTAGTTTCTTTATTAATCGTTAAATTTGGATCCTATCTATGCGTAAACGTATAGATAGGATCTTCATGACAACAAACAAAAAGAGTAGGTGTATTGAGTTTACCTAGACAAGTTCGACTTAATGGTAGTTATGATATAAAGAAACTGCAGTCAGATTTGACTAATGCTGAGCAGAAATACAGCTCCTTACCTCAATCAGGGCCTTATCACGATGGAAGCTGGACAGGTATAGCGTTGCGCAATGCCAATGGGGATTATAAAACAACGATCGTTTTTGGCGGTGGTTCTTATAGCGATACCGAGGTGTTAGCGTCATGCCCTTACTTTAAGGAAATTATAAACAACTTCCCCTTTACTATTGGTTGTGCCAGGTTGCTATTCGTACCTGCTGGTAAACGAATTGGGGAGCATTCTGATACCGGTCTCAATTGGGATAGCGGAGCAATTCGCATTCACATTCCTATAATCACAAATGAAAATGTAAAATTCTATATCGAAGACGAGCAGCTTAATTGGAAAGAAGGGGAGCTTTGGTACGGGGACTTTTCTTTGCCTCATAAACTACACAATCAGAGCGACATCACACGAGTGCACTTGGTGTTGGATTGCCTTGTAGATAATAGGTTCTTGGCGCTATTTCCAGCTGAAACAATTGCGGAAATTGAAAGACACATTTCAATCACTCGGCACAAAGCGACTGTCAATATTGATGCCGATATACCATTGATATGCTCTGGTTATTTCCGGTTGCCAAAACAAGTTTCTAGATTTCCCATCTTTGGTGAGGTAAAGGCAAACACGCTAACAAATCAGCTGATATTTACCATTTTTGGTTTCCCTTTACCTGTTGGGTTTTATGCCATAGAACCACGTAGATTTGAGAACCTTGGCTATGATATTACGTTAAATAGCCATAAAGAAAAACGGACAACGTTATCGATAAGAAATATTACCAAAAATACAATTTTTGAAATTGAATTACATGATGAGATAGGAGCGCTTAGTCTAACGTATATTAAATTTCAAAAAACATTGTTCGCTTTTTCAATCGGATTGATCAATATTATCACTAAGACTCAGCAATATTTGAAGCGAGTGACAAACAGAGTATAAGTGTCGTGAAGCTTGGGCGCTACAGGGAATGGGTAGAAGGGGTTTGAATTCCACTCGACTCATAATGCTACCCCAAATAGCATTCTGTTGTTTTCATTTGCCATCATCGCGGCGATGAATTATAGGAAAAACGGACGACAAGGGGAATTGGGAATGAAGTTTTTAGGGATAAATACATTTTTCATGATTTGGTTTTTATCGAGCAATGCTATCGCGAATGATGAAGCAGATTTCGGACATTACAGGAAACTACTCTTAAGTGGACAATTTAGTGCATTGGAAAAGGAACAGCATCGTATAAATGAGGGGTATGTAAGCGGTCGGGTAACTTGGTCAGAGTTCTACCCAGCTTTCGATACCTTATGGTTTTCAAGGGATATTGAGGGAGGCCTCATTGAAGCTAATCTGAATAAATGGCGTCGGCAACAGCCGAGCTCTGCCTATGCGCTTTTGAATAGTGGTAACTACTACTACGCTAGGGGATTTGAGAAGCGTGGAGGAAAGTGGGTTAGTGAAACCCCGGGAAAAAATATAGATAATATGTGGAGAGATTTTAGCGTTGCTAGTGACTATCTAACCAAAGCCTTAAAAATGAAGCCTAATCTCATTCAAGGTTATCGAACGCTCATCAATATTAAGAATCATAGCTCTGGAGTGGGGCACACTGAGCAAATAAAGACTATCGTAAATATATCTATCCAATATAAGAAAAACGATTATGTCCTTTGGCACGCATTTCTGCACACCCAAAAACCACGGTGGGGTGGTAGTTACGAAGCAATGACCCAAACCTTAAAAGATATAAAAGACAGCTTTCCTAATGATGACATCAACTATTCTATGCTTACGGGGATGGTAGCTACTGACATGGCCGATTTATTGATTAGAGATAAACGTTACGAACAGGCAAGCGATATTATTGGAAAGTATGAAGAAACAAAATATCCGTTGTTGTATCTTGAAAAGGCACAGTTATCCAAAAAGAAAAAGGATTATCAACAATGTGTCGATGCGGCATCATATGTTTTAACCTACTACCCGTATGATACAAACGCACTAAAAAGTATGGGCTCTTGTTCAGACAAACTGGAGAATTGGGCTGAGGCCAAAGATGCATATTACAAATATTCCATGATCAAAGGTCGCGGAGCATGGCAACTTTATTATCTCGGTAAGTCGTACATGCATCTTCGAGAATATGACAAAGCTTACGCATTATTTAAAGCCTCAGAAGTACTAAAACCAAAATATAAGAAATACACGAAGAAATACGTCAGTTATATCGAAAGAGAATTCCCCAATATGACCCATACGACATTGGATGAACTTGGCCTTTAGAAATATAAATAAAGTTTTGGTTATCAAGGTAGATACAATGGCAGTAAAAATTGACCAACAACAACGCCATGTCTCTTCCCGTCAACAGTTTGTCTTCTAATGTCATGTTTTATCTAGCGAATACGTTAATGTCGAAGGAATCAAAATAATAAATAGGGAGAGGTTGTATGACTTCATCAACGTACACACGTTTAGGGCTGGCTGTTATCGCTGTTATTACTACTGTCGCAATAACCGGGTGTAGTAAAGCAGGCCCAGATATTGAGGCGGTAACTACAGACGTGTTGATTACCGATGAACCGGGCCGCACCTGTATTGATCGTAATCCGTTACGAAACCCCTATTTTGGCGATACTCACGTACATACTACCTATTCGGTGGACGCTTATTCACAGAATGTACGATCTACTCCTAATGATGCCTATGCCTTTGCTAAGGGCGAAGAGATAGGGTTGCCCCCTTATGATCGTGACGGCACTCCTCTAAGGACAGCACAGCTTGAACGGCCTCTAGACTTTACGATGATCTCTGATCATTCTGAGTTTTTTGGTGACGTGGCGCTTTGTTTAAACCCAGTGTCTAATGCTTACAATAAACTCAGTTGCAAAATTTACCGAGGTCAAGGTATCGCTGCATTTGGGGTATTTAATTACAACCTCTCTACCTCCCAAAGCTCTCCACAGCGCCAACCACATTGTGGTGTAGACGGCGAAAATTGTATTAATCACTCGATTACCTTATGGCAAGAGACCCAGTTAGCAGCAGAAGCTGCATACGATAGAAGCGATGAGTGTAGCTTTACCTCTTTTGTCGGTTATGAGTGGACGGGGTCACCGAAACAATCAGGCAATGGGTTGGGAATCGTTTCGCAAAATCTGCATCGTAATGTGTTGTTTGCTAATGCTCAGGTTCCGGAGCGCCCATCAGGATACTTTAGGGCTCCGTATCCTGAAGATTTATGGGATACGTTAAGTGACGAATGTCTAAATGCCACCACCGACAGTGGTGAAGCCTGTGATGTGTTAACGATTCCTCATAATTCGAACTTAAGCGCGGGTCTTATGTTCGAACAGTTAGATAAGAATGGGGAACCTATCGGTGCTGAGTATTCAGAGCAACGTGCTGCGTTCGAACCGATTGTTGAACTGGTTCAACACAAG
The DNA here is from genome assembly GCA_913063495.1 of uncultured Gammaproteobacteria bacterium. Classification (GTDB taxonomy): domain Bacteria; phylum Pseudomonadota; class Gammaproteobacteria; order Pseudomonadales; family Ketobacteraceae; genus 42-54-T18. The sequence continues at coordinate 4,268 of CAJXXT010000158.1, forward strand.
GGAAGTTCTGAGTGTCAATACACACCAGGCGGTAATGATGAAGAGTGTGCTTTTGAATATCTACCTTGGGGGCATCTTGTTGGGAACTTGACAGAAAAATTCGGCGAAAAACTGTTGCCGTGGGTAAATCCAACCGATAATTCCTTTGTGAGAGATGCGCTGAAGGAGGGGTTGAAATTAAAGCAGGAGCTGAATGTTAACCCTTTCAAATATGGTTTTATCGGTAGTACCGATACACATCTAGGAACACCAGGTTTAACCAATGAAAACAACTACCCAGGTCATGGTGGTGCCGCCGGAGCGGGGGATACTGCCGGAGATACCAATACAACGCTGGCAGATAACCCTGAACACAATCCTGGTGGCCTGGCGGTTGTTTGGGCGGAGCAAAATACCCGTAGTTCAATTTTTGACGCAATGAAGCGTAAAGAAGTGTATGCAACTAGCGGCCCTCGTCACACTTTACGCTTCTTTGGAGGCTGGGATTATGATGAGGGTCTTTGTGATAGCGCCGATCTAGTTCAGTCAGGTTATGAGGGAGGGGTTCCGATGGGTGGCGATCTATTTAATAACGATGTTAGCACTAATGCAAACTCAGAAGATGCCCCTAAGTTTGTCGTTTCTGTCTTAAAAGACACAATGGGTGCCGATTTACAGTATGTACAAATCATCAAGGGTTGGGTTGATAGCGAAGGCAACCGACATGAGGCGATTTATGATGTTGCCGGGAACAAGAATAATGGCGCATCGGTTGACCTTGATACCTGTGAACCGGTTGGAGTAGGAGCATCCAACCTTTGTAACGTATGGCAGGATCCGGATTTTAGTAATGAAGAAGAAGCATTCTATTATGCAAGAGTCATAGAAAACCCAACGTGCCGATGGAATCAACACCAGTGTTTGAATTCTGGCGGTAAAGCAGGGTGTGACTTGGAGGATCAGCTTGGACAACCGGTAGCCAAGACAGTGAAGGAGCGTTCATGGAGCTCTCCTATTTGGTACAGCGCACAACCATAATCTCATTGTCATAAGAAAGGGCTAGGACATATGTTCAAATCTCCTCTAACACATTTTTTTGTTATCGCAGCAGTTGTCTATGCAGGCATGATTGGCTTGAGGGAATCAGAGATGACCTTTGCTGGTGATGCTGAAGTAGTAATCTTGGCACGAGCGGAGCTGCTTAGGGTTCATAAAGCAAATGAAGGGAACCCTTCACGTGTAAAGTTGGTTGCTTCTATCGATGCGTTGGTTGATAAAGAACTGCTGTTTAGAGAAGGGCTCAAATTGGGTTTGGCCTCAAACGATGCGCTGATCATTGATCGCATGGTTAAGAACATTGAATATGTATCGGAACAGCAAGTTGCTCAGAGTAGGGGGGCATTGGCTAAGGATGATGCGAATATAAATGGTACGAATATTAATGGTGCTAATATAGATGAGGGAAATCTTCGTGCCTTTTTTGAAGAGGCAAAGTCACTGAAGTTGTTTGAGAACGACCCTGTAATTCACCGGCGTGTTATTCAATTAGCGGAGCAACACGTTCGTCGGGATAAAATTATAGGAAAACCCCAGGAAAGCGACTTAAGAGCCTACGTGACGGATAACAGTGCTGATTTTATGTTGCCCAGGCGATGGTCTTTTGAGCAAGTGTATTTGGATCCTTCTCGACACCCAGATAGATTCCCTGAAGTCCTCAATCGTACATCTAAGCAGTTAGCTAACCCGACATTGGATGCCAAAACACTAGGTGATGTTACTGTTCTTCCACGTAACGTTGTCTTGGCTACCGGAAAAAAATTGAAACAACAATTTGGTCTAGCATTTGTTGACGCTGTAGTAAAAGCGCCGCTAAATAAATGGGTTGGGCCTTTTAATAGTAGCTTTGGCTCACACTTTGTTCGAGTCAACTACGTGAGGGAGCGGCAGGTCGCTGAGCTTAGTGATGTTTATAACCGAGCCTTCCTTGGTTGGCTGGAGGAACAGAAAAAGAATGTGTATCACGACCGGATGACACAAATACGTAAAAATTACCGTGTTTCCGTTGAAGGGTTCGACACCGTAGCCGCGAAAGATTTTACTCAGTATTGGTTAGACGCAAATGTTATCAATTAGTAAACACGCTAACGTGGAGGGGCTATGACTATTTTTTGTAGGTTAATGTGTCTGTTGCTAATGCCCTTTTTTACATTGAGCTTTTCATCTTCGGCATACTCGCATGCATTAGCACCTAGCTTATTACAACTGGAAGAGCTGGGGAATACAAAGGATGTTAGAGAAGGGCTGTTTTTGTATTGGAAAACGTCAGCGAAAAATAACGGCTACCCTTTGTCGCCGAAGCTCCCATCAAACTGTGAGCTACAGAACCAGCCAACGTTTGCTACAGACAATCAATCAGTAACGTTAACCGGGAAAGTAGATTGCTCATCAACTTTCTTGGTTGGTAAGTCTATTGGTATTCATAATATTTCTAATAACATTACACCGGTACTGGTGAGGATTAAGCGAGCAGATGGCTCAACTGTCAGCGGGTTGATTAATGCAGAAAATCCAGTGTTTGTTGTTCCCAATAAATCATCGTCTGGCGATGTAATCAAGGAGTATATTGGGCTTGGCGTTGAACATCTATTAACAGGCTATGATCACGTGTTATTTGTGATCGCCATTGTGTTGCTGATCAGTCGTGTCGGTACACTTATCAAAGCAATCAGTTGCTTTACTTTGGGCCATAGTATTTCTTTGGCACTATCAACGTTTAATGTTATTTCATTGCCAACCGGCATCGTAGAAATTCTAATCGCCGCGAGTATCGTTGCGATGGCCTTAGAAATCTGTAACAAAACGTCTATATTTGAACGTAACGTCTGGCTTGTGGCAACTGTATTTGGATTGCTTCATGGGTTAGGGTTTGCTGCTGTTTTATCGGATTTCAACCTTCCTAGAACAGAGCTGATTTCTGCATTGTTATCCTTCAATGTCGGGATAGAGATAGGGCAGTTACTAGTGGTTGCTGTTTGTTTGATACTAGGGAAGGTAGTTAGTTTACTGAAAGTGGAAAATTGGAAGGTATTCACCAATAGCTCTCGTTATGTGGCGTATGCGTTTGGTAGTATTTCAGCTTTTTGGGTGATAGAAAGAACGCAGTTATTAATGTTTGGGTGACGTTTGTTTGTTACGGTAGTGAGAAGGGGATAGGCCTGACCAGCGCTTGAAACTTCTAGAAAAACTACTGGAGTCATAAAAGCCGAGTTGATAAGAAATCTCAGTGATAGATAGATCCGATTGTTTAATTAGCTGAAGCGCCAAATGTTTTCGAGTATCATCTAAAATGGTTTTGTAGCTAACCCCCTTCTCTTTTAGCTTTCTGTGGAGGCTTCGAGTGCTCATGCCGAGCTCTGCGGAAATTTTTTCTTGAGACGGTTCTGCTGTGGGCATGATCTCTGCGATTTTTTTCAGTACCGCATTTACGATATCGTCCTTTTTTAATTTGGCCAGATAATCCGTTAGAAGCTGCTCATTCATGCGGGCAATTTCTGGGTTCGCCGTCGGGATAGGGGCGTCCATGAATTCGTTGGAAAAGATAAACTCATTTTCTGGAGCATCAAAAACTATGGTGCAACGAAAGTGTTTGTGGAATTGTTCGGGAGATGTTGGTGGTGAGCGACGAAAATAGATCGCTTTAAGCACCCTAACTTTGCTATGAAGTAAGTCATCCAATGCTGAAGCCCCAAGGGAAGCAAACGCATCGATAGCTTGGTCGGTTGGTTGTAGATCATTAGGATCTGGGTGACGTAAATAGACTTTTGTTTCTGTTTCCGTTTCTACCAATTCCAATTTGGCAGCAGTACTGATTATTTCTGAAAAGCGTATTGTGCGCTCCAAAATCTCTCGTAGGGTACTACTCGCTTGATGCGCGAACGTGAGTGCGTGGAAGGTTGTTGGCACAACGTGATGAGCTACACCGAGTCCAAAGCCGTCATCACCTGTTTCTTCGACCGCCAGCTCCCAGAGCTTGTTCATCTTGTTTAGTCCAACGCGGCTGTTAGCGTCGGTAAGGCATGTGGGCTCTATATCTGCCTTGGCCAGTATTTTTTTGCCATCGTAACCCCGCGCATCTAAGGTTTTAATGATTGCAAATAACCAGGTGCCGATGGTGCTGTGCGAGCTGGTGGGAGTGTTGGGGGTTTTGGATTGATTTTGCATTTTTCTTATACTATAGGTTTTGGCATCTTAGTCAAAGTGATCTGGGTGAAATTGGTGTTGACCCTAGTCTATACTCCTAGGTGTACTCTTAGCTTTACTCTTATTCACCTACATCTACTACATCAATCCATAATTGAGAGAAAAAGGAATGCACGATCACCACTCGCATACATCATCCAACCGAATTGGTTGGGCGTTTGTCCTAAATTTCAGTTTCACTATTATCGAATTTATAGGCGGCTGGTTGACGAATAGCACAGCGATTATGGCGGATGCAGTGCATGATTTAGGGGATAGTCTGTCGATTGGGTTGGCATGGTTACTGAACAAATTAGGTGATAAGGGTGCTGATAGCACATATACCTATGGTTATCATCGGTTTTCGCTGTTAGGAGCGCTCATCAATGGGGCGGTGTTGGTCGCGGGATCTATATGGATCTTTACCGAAGCGATTCCTAGGCTAAGTAATCCAGAAATGCCAAATGCTCCAGGAATGTTGATGTTGGCGATACTGGGTGTCGCGGTTAACGGCTACGCAGCTTTTAAGCTAAGCAAAGGCAAAACTCTAAACGAACAGATACTAAACTGGCATCTATTGGAGGATGTGCTTGGTTGGGTTGCTGTGCTCATTGTAGCGATCGTACTGTTATTTGTAGATTGGCCAATACTCGATCCTATCCTCTCAATTGGCTTCACGCTGTTCATTTTATTTAACGTAGCGAAAAACATCTTGGTGACAGTGCGATTGTTTTTGCAGGCCACACCCGACAAGGGTATGCATGATAAAATATACCAAGCGTTATCGAACTTACAGAAGGTACAAGATGTTCATCATTTGCACCTTTGGTCCCTTGATGGGGAGCGTAATGTACTAACCGCCCACCTTGTATTGAATAGTGTGGTGGATCAAGAAACTCAGATAGGTTTAAAGGCTGAAATTGCCGAAAAACTGAGTCATTTTCATCTGGAGCACACTACCATTGAATTTGAGTTATTGGATGAGGGATGTCGGGATATTAAAGAGATTATAGGCTAGACTTTATTCGGCGGTGATTCAGTTTAGGTGCTAATACATGCAATGTAATGTTTTTTTGGATAAAAACGATAAAACGCTTTATGCAGAGCTTTCGCCTGGTAGTGACGATTCAGTTTCTCTACTATCGCTTAAATTAAAACTTGATGAAATTGGGTTTGGAAATATTCAGATCCCTATAAGTATTGTAAAAGAGATAGTTGCAAACTTCCAAGCGGAGACTGAATGTCGCATAGCGATAAAAACATTAGTTGATGCCAAGGTCACCATTTCAATTTCTGCCGATAAACTAAAGGCGTTAATAACACTCACTGCGGCCGATGCTGGCCAGGAACTCTCCCTTAAAAGTATATACCAAGCTATTGTTGACTCAGGTGTGGAGAGTGACTTGGTACAGAAGAATATCGTTAAACAATGTCTTGAGCGAAAAAACGTTCTAAATGTCTGTTTTGCCAATGCGATATTGCCCTTAAGAGGCGAAGACGCCCAATATATTTCGCTGGTCGAAAGTGAGTCGGTTACCGCACCAGATGTAGATGATCATGGTGTGGCCGATATGTTAAGTACACATCAGTTTCGGTTAGTGGAGGCTGAAACGCACCTGATGAAACGGATACCTGCAACGGAAGGTAAACCAGGCACGGATGTTAATGGAGAAGAGATCAAAGCCGAACTAGGAAGTGACCCTGGATTTTTGAAAGATATGACCGGTGTGATTTTTTCACCGACAGATGAGAATCTATTGATTTCCAATATCAAAGGTCACCCTGTAGTTTTTTGCAATGGTGTTAACGTCGACCCAACTATACACGTCAAAAATGTGGATCTTACTACCGGGAATATCATATTCGATGGCTCCTTAGAGGTTAATGGTGATGTGGTTCCAGGAATGTCTATAGACGTTACTGGTGACGTATTTATAAAAGGTTCTATTGAGCGGTCTACCATTAAAGCAGGAAACAACATCACGGTGGGTGGCGGTGTTTTTGGCGGTGTTTCTGGTGAAGAGAAAGAAATACATCATAAACCCTCTTACGAGGCTGAAAAAGGCAATGAAGCTGACAGTGACGCCATTGAGTATGAGTTATTTGCCAGTGGGAATGTTGAGGCCAAATTTGTTAGTCTTTCATCCATCTATGCAAAACAAAGCGTCGTTGTTAAAGAATACATTGGTAATAGTTATGTCAAAGCGGGTAAGGCAATTTTACTGGGTCAGGACGGTGGCAAGGGCGTTATTTTTGGTGGGTTTAGCGAAGCAGCTGAGAAAATAGTAGCAAACCAACTCGGCACAGAAAGTTATGTGCCAACTCATGTTAACGTAGGTGAACTTAAACATTTTCTCAGGCTAAACATCCAGATTAAAAAAGAGGTGGCTAAGCGCACCAAGGAGGCAACTCAGTTAGATCAGATACTTCGTAAAATAAAGCAAGCAGGCAATCCTGATGTTCTGGGAAAACTTCAATTGGATAAAGCGAGAAAAATCAGCAATACGGTAACTGCCATTTACGAAACCATCAAAGGGTTAAACAAACAACTACAGGAAGTGGATGCCAAGATGGAGCAGCATAAAGACGATCGAGTTATCGTGGTAAGGGCTGTATACCCTAATAGCACTATTGAAATTAATGGTGCTATCAAAAAAATTACATCGAACATTAAGGGCTGTAGTTTAATGCTTCGAGATGATGAAGTATCAGAGTGTAACGAGAAGGAATAATCTTATGTTAGTAGAGCAAATCATGAGTAGTAATGTACATTGTGTGTCTCCAGAGGATAGCATCAAGGATTTGCGAAGCGTGTTTTCTGCAGTGAGTTACCATCACTTGTTAGTAACTAAGGATTCGACACTGTTAGGGGTTATTTCTGATCGTGATGTTATCAGTATTTTAAGTCCCTTTATTGATACCGTTGATGCGACTGAGCAAGATACTGCGCTGCTTGAAAAACTAGCAAAAGACATTATGTCCACTGAGCTGATTACTGCTGAGAAAGATACCAGTATCGATACCGCTGCAATTTTTTTGCTGGAAAATAATATATCCTGTTTGCCAGTTGTGTCAGAAGATGATCATGTTGAAGGAATCATTACGTGGAAGGATATGCTTAAGTATTACGTTTATGCAACGTAGAGATTACGTTGTATGTTAACGCTGAATAGGCGGCTCTTTGGCCGCCCTTCATTAGTTCAACGAGCTGATTGGCACTATAGGAAATACAACGCTGGAAGGGTGATCGGGGCTATTGTAAATAGTTGTCACACCACCAAAAGATTTTTCACGCTGTTTGTAATCCATTATCCCCTGAGCTTGATTGCTAGCACTGATAGAGATGCGTAAGCGATGATCTTTGCGAATAATCGCACTGGTGGGAAATATTTCAATTTGCATTTTCATCACTTCGCCAGGATTGACATCAGAGACTTTGTCTTCGGTCAAATAGTGATAGGGTTGAATCATTTCGCCGTTAAGGTAACGGGAACGTTCATTATTAACCGCTCGGGCGCTTGCCACTAAAAGCCCATTGGCAAATGGGGCCACAACACTACCGTCCGGTGAAACCTCATCCACTCGAACCGATACTGCTGCCTCTTTTGCGGTTGTTGCTATCCATATATCCGCTTGAATCGGCCCATTAATGTAATGATTTTCAGCCATCGGTGGGCTCTCATAGTTAAGCGCATTTTCTTCAAGTTCTTTGCTATCGAAATAACACGGTGGAGCCATAAAGCTAAAAAGGGATCCCAGTGTCCACTGACGATAGCTTGTTGAACATTCAGTACCATCATGGATGGTTATATCAAACCGAAAGAACTCACCGCCCGCAGATTTTTTGACATCAACTTCTGCAAAATCATCCATTGCATTCATTGTCCTGTTTGGTCCATCATTCAACGGTAAATCCATTGAAAGTGACATATCGCCATTTAGATACCAGCGTTCAGGCTGAGCTAAAGGGTGAGGCCAATCCGTTGTCGTTGAAAAACCATCGGAGGCCTTGGATTTGTAGTTTTTAACATACTGAGTAACTGCCGGTATTTTCTCCGTTCCAGAATCAATGCCTTTGATATGTTTATCAAACCATTGCAGCATCAAAGTCTTTAAAGGGCCAATGGCATCATTGCCTGGGCTAGATTCCCCCAAACTACTCAAATGATCACCTTCGAAAATCGCTAGCCTTGCATCCACATTATTATTTTTTAGCGCCTCATAGATCAAAGGCTCATCTCGCTGAAAGATGTCATGTAATGCGCCAGTAACAAAGGTTGGGGCCTTAATTTTGTCCATATGCTCCAAGGGCGATCGTGTACGCCAAAATTCCCCATCATACTTAATGTATTTTTTTCCCTCTAGCGCATCATTAATTAGGGGTAAGTAATAGTTATCAATATGGTCAATATGTTCTAATGTAGAAAGTCTGATTTGAGAGGTATGCTTAGGATTCAATGTGGTGGCTATGACATTTTGAGTGCCAAGTTTTTGGGTTAATGTCATCCAAGCTGACATGAATAACCCGTTCAACATCCCCCCTGTACCGGCGGTTCCTCGTTGAGCATCACCCAAAGGGTTAACTGCAAAGACGGCTTTAACCGCATCAGGCCTTCGTTGTGCCGTAATCAAAGCACTAATTGCCATGTAGGAGGTACCTGACGTACCCACTTGAGAATCAGACCACGATTGTTGAAGAATCCAGTCTACCGCTTCCCCATAAGCTATCTGCTCTTCTTCGCCTATCAGCTCCCAGCCACCTTCAGATACCCCCGTGCCGTATACATCGACGGCAACTAATGCATAGCCACGTTTGACGAAGTAAGGATCGGCGCCGCCCAGTAGGGCTCCGATAGGGGTCACGAAGGATAGCAGTGACATGTTATAAGCCGTTTGAACCAACAACGCAGGAAACACACCTTCGGCAGGTTTACCTGTACTGTCAGCAGGCAACGTGACATTGACGCCAATTTTTTTACCGGTTGAACTTACAAAAAATGCCAGTGGC
>CAJXXT010000159.1 GCA_913063495.1 uncultured Gammaproteobacteria bacterium
GTTAGAATTTCTAGGTGCTAATAAAGCCTCATCTATCCCCAATTTCTTTCTCAAAATTGGTCGCAATACCTTAACGATCAATTTATCCATTACGGATGCTGGAGATTGCTTATAGACAATACGGTTAATCAAATTAGTAAGCCCAATGTCATTTAGCTTAACCATGCTCTTTTCCGTACTAGAGTATGTAGTACGTATAGACCGGCGTTTACCCACACGTTCAATCCAAGCATACACGTTGGGATACGCGTAGTTATTAATATCAACACCCACCAAAGGTAACATTGTTATTCGTGGATATACGGATATATCAGCCAATGAAAACGCATTGTCGACCAGATATTTTTTATTTTCTAAGCTACGTTCAACTAAATCAATAAATTGAACTAACGTTTTACGATGCTGTTGCTTCTGCGTTTCATTCAGTACCTTTAAATCCCACACCCTACCTTGCCAAGCGAGATGCGCTGGATTATCCGTCGCTTTTGCAGAGATTGACAAAAACTCGTCACGTGTACAGGCAATGTGTTGTAGTGGGCCCATAGTGCTTGCATACATTAATGGGCGATAGGTATTTGCCATCGCCAACTCATAGCTTTCCCATTTTTTGGCAGCAATAACACCTTCACTAGTCTTTGGTGATAATTTAACTTTAGGGAAATTGTCTTCCAAATACGCAATAATTACTGACGACTCAAAAATCACCCGCCCCTTATGATTAATCGCAGGAACCAAGCCATTAGGGTTTATCCGCAAGTACTCAGGATTTTTTTGTTCCATTTTCGAAAGATCAATAACTTGCGTTTTATAGGGTATCCCCTTTTCCATCAAACAAATTTTTACCCGGCGAGCACACGGAGATGCTTCGTAGTCGTACAGAATTATTTCGTTTTTCATCTTCTACACCTATTCATTGTCGTCTAATCGCAGCCTAATCGCTGTCGCAATTACGCGGCGTTATATTCTCTTTGCTGAATCACATTAAGTGACGCCATATACTTTCGTAACGCCTCGCTCACTTTCTTACGATCTTCACAGACAACAATCATTTTGTCGGGACGTATTAACAGAACCTTTTTCCCGTCATCAAAAAGAGACTTATAATAATTATCAATATCGTAAATAGTCTCTTCATTGCACACTCCAGGACTATTTGACAGGGAATTGAATTTGTCACCCCCATTATATGCAGGATTTTTAATCACTCGAGATTCACCAGAGAAGGAGCAATAGTCGCCTAGCACATCCTTCGACAAATCAGTCAGGCAACTTTCACCATAACTTATTAACACAAATTTATTTGGCAAACAGTCATCGATCAAAACTGGTTCAATATTGGCCCCAGGTTTTTCTTTATATACTGGATTTTGTAATATTTCATACCCCAACATTAACGTTGTGATATCACTCGTACCACGCATGAGTGACCCAAACCCTAATGTACTGTTAGGTGTCTTTCTCAACGTTTTTTTAGTATCAGATCTAGAGATTTTGTTAAATCCACGAAACAAAGAATCCCTCATACCAGAAATCCATTTCTTTTGTGGCAAAATAAGAAATCCTAATGCTTTTGCGACATTAACAATAATCACCGCCTGAGGATGTCGTTCATCATGATAAGTATCTAGAAATTCATCATTCAGATCCCCGCGAAGCACACTCGCTATTTTCCAGCTCAGATTATAGGAATCCCTAAGCCCAGCCATTAAGCCTTGACCAGCAAAAGGAGGTGTTAAATGTGCTGCATCGCCTAGTAAAAACACATTGCCCACCCGAAACTTTTTCGCGATTCTGGAATGAAATGTATATATCGCTTTTCGAACAACATTCATTTCACCAGCATCACCCCAAGGGGCTAATAATTTCTTAATCGATTGGTCTGATGAAATTGACTCATGTGACTCGCCTTTTTTAACCACAAACTCCCAACGTCTTGTGCCATTCGGTGTTGGTAGCGTTACACCAGGCCTATCAGGGTCACACATGAAATAAATAAAATCACGATCATTGGTTTTTCCGGGAATATTTTTATTAAACGTGTGGACTTCAGGATCATTTTTAACATCAATGATAAACCAGTCTTGCGCGTAGGTCTGACCAGAGAATTCAACCCCCATCATCTTTCGTATATTACTACGACCACCATCACAGCCCATCACATAACGACAGGTAACGTTGCGATATTGATCACCACCGGTTACCAATCGACATTGCACCGAGCTGCCTCGATCTTCAATCTGCAAACATTCAGTACCCGTCCAAAAATCAACATTTTCATATCGACTTACCCCCTCGCGCATGCAGCGTTCAAGGTCTGGCTGATACAAGGTTCGAATTATGTTATATCCGTTCACCTTTTCACTGCAATCAACGCTAAAAAACGGGGTCATTTCTTCCGATCTAAACTGAACTTCACTCATGTCCAGCAGATTCTCTTCAAAACCTGTCATAAGACCCGCAGCATTAAGGATTCTAGAACCTTCGTTACACAGCCCAACCGCGCGTGGTATTTCTACAATTTCGTGTTCTTTGTCTACTAAAAGAACACGCACTCCAGCCTTCCCAAGCAAGTTCGCAGATAATGCACCCGCGGGCCCCGCACCAACAATTAGTACATCATAAATAATTTTTTCATCGTGACTCATTGCTTCCACCCACCCTTTATCTATTTAGACAACACGATTTTCTTGAGTACCAAGATCAATTACGCCGTCCAAGCTACGAATGGTGGTTCGCACAACGTCACCAGCGTTGAGGTATTCTCTTCTTCGGCTTTGGGTCTTGTTAAACAAATTCCACTTTACGGGTTCGGGTAATAGCGCACCGATCTTTTGAACCAATGGTGGCGGGATTCTCAACGCACAACCTGATGGTGTTCCGGTCATGATCAAATCCCCCACATGCATATCTGTTATTTGAGATAACTCTGTTAATGTTTCTGCAGGCTTAAATACCAAATTTTTGGTATTATCTTGCTGACGAACTTCATCATTTACCGTCAGTGTTAGTTCCAAATTATGGATATATCCAATCTCGTCTTCAGACAACAAACACAAAACAGGACCAACTGGGCAAAATGTACGATAGCTCTTTCCCTTAAAAAACTGCATCTGAGGAACCTGAACATCTCTCGCAGAAACATCATTACCAATAACAATACCCGCAATATATTTCGATAACATATTGTCGGTAATGGTTTCAGATTTAGAAATTTCCGTACCAATAATCAATCCCAGTTCAACTTCATAATCCAACAGGTTCACATGATCAGGTTTAATAATGTCATTATTTGCACCCGTTATGGATGCATCTGATTTGTTAAAAATCATGTTGAATTTTTTATGATCTGGGTTCATTCCCGAATCAATCATATGTTCGCGATAATTTGCGCCTTGACACAGCACCAAACACGGCTTAGTAACAGGAGACAAAATTGTGACGTCACTTAAACAGATATCAGATTTTTTGTCTTTATCATTAAGTAATGAAAATGCCTCTTCTTTACCATTATTAAGGAGTTCCCTAGTTGTTGCGTATGAACCTGTCAAAGGATAAACAACGTTGTTTTCCAATACGCCCCATGCAACTGCGTCACTTTCAGTCTTCTTAAATCGAACAACATTACAAACCATAATATCTACTCCAGAAAATTTATTTGTGTTAATCAAATACGCGTCTAAATCGCTTTCATCATTTTCAGCAACTTACCTAAGGTGAGGTCATCCTTAGTAGGCAGACGTTTAAAGACACTTTTAACCGTCTCCCAACGACGATTTAATCCTTTAAATTCATTCGTCATCTTTGGCCCCCATTGGTGCTGAGCTGTTCCACTAAACAGGTGATACCCTGCTTGCTTTGTGTCTGAAAACAAATCACCGTCAGCATAGTGCTCAAACATGTCACCAAAAGGGTCGCGCCAATAGTCAAACACCTGGCTTCCCAATACATGGCGGCCAATGCCCCAACCGTGCTTATACTTTAAATCAGAGTCTCGATGGCTCATCCATTCCTTAGCAATCGCAATCTCTTCAAACGTATCCATCTCAAACGCCGAGTGCGAGTGGCCAAGTTCAGGGGCAACAGCAAAACCGAGGGTGTGGTGATCACTTGGCACATCCCCTTTATCACAACGCATAAAAGCAACAATTGGCATATCGTCACCTGGCAACATTTGAAAGTCTGACACAATCATGCCAAATGTATCTTGATACCAGTGAACCGTCTTTTTGAAGTTCTCCACACTGTATAAACTGTGCCCTAACTTTTGCACGGTTAACGGTGAGATCGTGTTTCGCATCGGCTCATTAACACGAAGTTTTTCACCAGCGTTATTCCACTGAGCGGCAATTACCTCTTTGTTGATATCAATAAGAGGTGTGAAATTACAATTCACTTCTACTGTTAACCCATTGGGATCAATCAACGTTACATACTTGCCACCCATTGGTTCTGGATGTGTCTTAATTGGCTGGCCATATTCTTTCCCTAAGATCTCTACATTGGCTTCACTGGCTTTTAACCCAATGGTCGCAACTTCTTGCGGCCCCTTCTTAATAACAATGATGTGATGCTCTGTCGTAAGACCTCGCAAATATATCGTCTCGTCTTCTCGCTTATCCAGCAGCAACCCATAATCAACAAAGAATTTGGCCGCCTTTTCAATATCCGGTCGAAACAACACCATATACGCCAACCCTTCTATTTTAATTAGGGGACTGGTAGATCGCTCCCTTACCTGGCATTGGTTTTTAAGGTCGTGATGTTGCTTTTCTATTTGTCGTTCCGTCATCGCTACTGTCATGTAAGCCACCTCTGTATTGAATGATGCAGTTGATGTAAAACAGCATAACTGAATAATATTCATAATAGAAGACTATTCATAGATGGAATCTGCTTCTTTATTGAGCTATTCTTAGTAAAAAGGTTATAAGGGCATCAATAGGAGCTCCTCGTGAACAGTGCTGAAGCAGTAAAAAAACCCAACAGAACATCAAGAAAGAAACAACAAACGAAAGATAAGCTTTTGAAAGCAATACAAATTCTTGTATTGGAAAGAGGGCTAGGCAATATCTCGATCAACGATATAACCGAACAAGCCGATGTAGGCTTAGGCACTTTTTACAATTATTTTGATTCCAAAGAGGCACTAATAGATGCTACAGGGGAGCTACTTCTTGCCCGTTATCACCAAGACGTCGACGATATCACCGAAGGGTTAGAAGACTCTGCAGAAATAATGGCGGCCTCCATCATCTATACATTAAACAAAGCGGCAGATAGTTCAGATTGGGGGAAATTTATTTTTGAATCTGGTGTTCCCATTGATAGTTACGCATTTAATATGCGTATTCGAGGTATGAGAGATATCCGCAATGGTTTGGAGTCTAAACGTTTTACCACCGATGAACCTGAAATTGTCATCAGTATGTTCACCGGTTTTTCACTCGCAATTTCTGGCGACGTCTACTTCGGCATGCTGCCTAAAAGCGCGATTGCCATAGCAACAGCAAAAATTCTTACACTGTTAGGGATCAGTGAGGAAGAAGCCAAAGTTATTACTCACAAAAAATACAGAGAAATACCGCTTACTCAGTTGCCCGTTTCGTTATTTGATTTAAGGGCAAACCAAATATAGAGGGTTCTTGTTTTGGGGCTAACTCACTCCTTAAAACCTGCCCCTCAAAATTCGCTACGATAACTCATTTCTAACATGACCATCGTCAATTCCGTATGCACATCTAAACCTGCATACGGGTTATAGATAATATTATCCTGCCGATTATCATTACCGTTGGTACTGCTTCCCGTTGGTATATCTTGCACACTTTTACCATACCCTAAGGCAACATCAAATACCGATGTCGCGTCCATTTTATAGCTAAAACCAACGCTATATAATGTCATATCACCAAACGGAGTCATAAAATCTCGCTTGTCCTCTGGTATACCCGACCGTCTCGGCTCATAACCAAATCGCAGCGCTAACGTATCGGAATAATCGTATTCAACACCAAGCCCCCAGTTCCACGTATCTTCGTAACCTGCGGGAAAAACAATTTCATTAGCGCTAATACCTTCAATAAAGGTTCCAATTAACGCAAGCATTTCATCATCTTCCTCCATTGTCACCGTGTTGGTTTCTATGATCGACGTTTCTGTCCACTTCACATCAAAATTCACTTTTACATCAGGAAGCAATCGAACACTAATGCCAGTAGAAATATGCTGCGCCAGCAACATTTCTTGTGTTGCTTTGTACTCAAGTGTACGGGAGTCCATTTCAACCCCAAATTCTCCCAACGCTTCTACCACACGCCACACCTCGTCACTAAATGTCAGCCGCAAATCCCCCTCTAACTCATCTGAAGCAGAACTTTGCCACACCAGCCCCCACGTTAACCATGGTGTTACATCCCACAAAAAACCCACATTCATTGTTAACGATAAAGGCTTCTCAAACTCCCCCTCCATTCGAATGAGTGTAGTGAATGTATTAAATTCTTCATCACACACATCCCCGAACGTGTCACTACCTGTTCCACAAACACCATTAAGCCCTGAAGCAAGGCTAGTTATCGTACTATTAGAGAGTCGAAAATCTAAATCTAACGCCATACCCACATAAGAAAACCCAACAGACACTCCTACCGAGAAATTATCGGTAACCTTGAGCCCAATGGACGGCGAAAAATACGTTAACCGAGTCGCCGCCATTTTACGACCTGCATGACGTCCCGGATCATCATCTTCACGAACCATACCCATTGCAAATGGCATATACACCGCTGTTGCAAACGTCATATTGGAATCTTTCGAGCTAACCGATGCTCCACCCAAGATACCACCCGCAACCGGCAACTCGGTAAAACCATAAAACGGTAAATATGCAGCAGCACTGGATACCTCACTCTTAGTATTTGCAACTGGATCGTAAATACCCATTTCTTCCTGAAAAGCGTCGAACTCTTTGTTAGAGCGAAACTCTCCAATAATACTGACATCAGCAATAAGTAATTTAGTTTCCTGAAGACGCCCCTTTAATCGAGTAAGACCTGCAGGGTTAAAATGAATGGAATCAATACCAGGAGGATCTGCAGTTACCGCATGACCTAATGCAAGGGCCTTAGGGTTGCCAATAGAAAGGTTTTGAGCCAGCTCTGCAGACACCTGCTGACTAAAGAACAGACCAAGAGAAAGCAATACCATTCCGCGCGAAACACAAGAAATAACTCCTCCGCTAACATATTGCATACCAAGCCTCTCTTGTTCTTATTTTAAAACTGAATATTCCTCATAATAGAATGACATTCATCAAGAAAACAAGAGTTGTTTATTTATTCCACAGCGCTTCGTGCCAAAAATCCGTGTAAAACACCAACTAAAAACCTTTAACCCACTGTATTTAAATGACTTTATAACCCTATAACAAAACCAAAATAGACTTTGGAAATTCTCTCCAATCTTTGATTCCTGTAAAGCATGTATTCAATCGCCAAACGCGCTACCATGGCTTATGTACGTACGTGCATATATACATTCATGCTTATGTACATTCATGCATAGTTTCTATAATAAAGTCTTCACACGCCCCAAGCAGGAGATAACCATGAGCGAGAAACGCTTCCAATCTTTCCAAGAGTTTTACCCCTATTACCTTAAAGAACACAGCAACCCTACTTGTCGCAACCTGCATTACATAGGTTCATTGCTGGTGTTAAGTGTTCTGTTCTGGGCCATCGTTACTGGTGTTTGGAGTTTGCTATTTACACTCCCTATTATCGGCTATGGGTTTGCCTGGATAGGCCACTTTGGCTTCGAGCATAATAAACCCGCAACATTTCAACATCCGTTCTACAGCCTAATGGGTGACTGGGTGATGTTAAAAGATTTCTTAACAGGCAATATTGACCAAAAATTACAAGATGCCCAATCTGCTCATTAAGTACTAACGAGCGACTGTGATTAACACACCGGCATACAGAATAGGACACTCGTACAAAACCTGCCCTCTACTGTCATTGTCCGACTGCACTTGAGATTGCTATTCTGAATCTATCGAACATCACATCCATTGAAGCACCTCAAACAACAGCGCAGGCAACATTATGAAAATTACGCTAAACGAAGAGTGGTCTGAATTACTCGAGCAATACAAAGATGATCATCAAGATAGCCGTAACCAACTTTGTCACAGCATCGGTATCCCAATGATTGCGGCGTCCCTACCGCTTGGCGCAACAGTTGTTGGTTTACCTTTAGCAATTCCTTTGTTTGGTGTTGGCTGGGGGTTTCAATTTGCGGGTCATTTATTCGAAGGTAAAAAGCCATCTTTTGTTGATGACAAGCGCCAACTGCTTGTAGGGGCAGCTTGGTGGACGCAGAAGATTGGTTTAAATCTTGTTGAAAGCGCTGACTAATGCGCTTTCAACCCTGCACCGACCAAGCTATAGGTTATCGAATATTAGAAAATTTCTTTTAATCTTTTTTATCAATAGTTATTTCAAGCGTTTTGGTATTACCTGCAAACCATTTCTGCACATACAATGAGCCTACGATAGGTGGTTTTCCTTCACCGGGGATTTCTTTGTAACGTACGCTATTTTTAGTTTCTTTTTCAATTTCAAATTTAACGACTGTTTTAGACATAGTAATCCTTGGAGGTTTTATTGTTTCTGAGACTAAAAGTCGAACCATTCTAAGAGAACGTGTTTTATTTACAATACCTTTCATAAAACCCGCCCCTGTCAGACTAGGAGTGTTCTTCTCAAATTATTTGAGGCTATACAGGACGCTGTTACCATTATTGTCACATGCTATTTGCATTCACTATAATTTTGTCCTGATATTGAGGAAGGTCATTTTAGCCAATGGTATCTCTAATAATCTCTTCGATGCTGACGTCAACTTTTAAAACTATAGAGCCACGCACTCTTGTACTACACTTAATTGGCGACAAAGTAATCTTATTACAAACTAAGCTGGAGAGTTCTTATGCAAGCTAGCACCAGATCTATCATTCTTACTGCATTATTAATGCTATTTTCTTCAACCGCCATTTCTGGCCCGCATTTCACGGTGGGTACAGAAAACTTAGAATATCTACCATTTGGTACTTCCATCGATGGTAAAGCGACTGGCTTTTTTAAAGATATTTTAGATGAATTTGGTAAAACCAAAGGTTACACATTCACATTAAAACCGACCCCAGTAAAACGCTTAATGAACAACCTCATCAGCGAGCAAATTGATTTTAAAATACCGGACAACCCAATGTGGGCATCGAGTTTAAAAACCGGTAAAAACATCACCTACAGCACGCCACTCACTGTTTATTTGGACGGTGTACTCGTCGATCCAAAAAACAAAGGAGCAGGTTACGAAAAGTTAACCAGCTTAGTTACCGTAAGAGGCTTTACGCCCTTTATTTTTCTTGATGATATTGCCAAGGGCTCCATCAAACTTCAAGAAACGTCAGATTTAGCTGCCGTTGTCAAAATGGTATCCGCTGGTAGAGCGCAAGGTGGTTTTGCAAATATCACCGTTACCCAGCGCTATATGTCAGACACACTTAACACTCCTAATCTTTTAGTTCATGACGACAGTATACCAAGCGCAAAAAGTGACATCAGCCTTTCAACAATAAAACATCCAAAAGTGATTAAAGAGTTTAACGCCTTTTTACAATCTCACGCCCAATGGGTTGCCGACTTAAAGAAAGAACAAAATGTACCGTAATCACAAAGCATAACATCTAGCCCTCGATAACGGCGACATAAAACATATTAGGAAATATCTCCCTGCGCCAATATTGGTAGAGTGATAAATCATCACCTTCAAACAATCCATCACTGATGCGCGGTAACATTCATTAAAGGGCTATGCCCCTTAATGAATATTCTTTCGTCTACATTTATTAGATTATTGCTAACTAGCTTAAATCCCATTAGAACTTTTTCTTTTATAAGCGCCAAACTATGAGCAACTGGGGTACGCTTTCATCAGTATCTTTGTCACCCAGTTTATTTTTCCAGTACTGATATTCAATCCCTAAGAATAGTTGATCAGGTGTACTGCCAATGACGTCACCAATATCAATACGAAGCTGTGGCTGCGCTAGAATCCAGCTTTCACGTTCACCTATTTTGGTACCCGATATTTCTTGGTCTGCCCCTGCTATATATTCAACATGCCCTTGTATGCTCCAGTTTGTATTGCCAATTCTGAAAGGGAAAGCCCAATTAAAATCAATCATATAGGCGCTATCTTCTCGAATCCCAAATTTATTGGAACCATCCTGGATGTATAAGGTTGTATCGATGTTAGCGAAGGCAAAACCGGGTAAATCCAAGGCTAGGCGTATACCAGGAAGGTAATACAACGTATCGACTTCTTGAGAAAAATTGAAACCTGCGATAATGCCCACATCCTTAATTGGGCCAAAACTTAGGTCGGAACCACTAATACTGCCTAAGCTGAAATTACTGTACCATTCACCGTAAATTTCATCATCTTTGGCTGTGTCTGCGGCCTTATCAGCATCAGTACGGCCGTAATTTAGATGATCGAAGAAGAAAAAGTTGTCACCGTACTTCCATCCACTGGCATGCTGAAAGGTGAGTATCGTAGTACCATCCGTTTCTGCAGAACCACCTCCACCTTGAAAGGCCTTGTTAAGATTACCGCGTTGAGCTTGAACCTCGGTCGTACTCCATGTAGCGGCAAGGCTCAATGTAGTGAATGACATGGAGGCCACAACCAACCAAAACTTAAGTATCTTCATCGTTTTATCTCTACATAGCGCTAATCTCAGGGGCCGAATAGTCCCTCTATAACTTTAGACCATATTAGTAGAATTGTATGAAATGTAGCCTTTTGGAGTGTGGTCAACTTTCCGCTAAAAAACCGCCCGTCTGGTGCGCCCACAATTGCGCATATATTCCACCCGAAGCCACCAACTGTTCATGGGTTCCTTGCTCAACAATTTGGCCTTCATCTAGCACAATAAGTCGATCCATTGCAGCGATGGTTGATAGTCGATGGGCAATAGCAATTACCGTTTTTTCTTTCATTAACCGTGATAAGTTTTCTTGGATTGCCGCTTCAACCTCTGAATCCAGTGCGGAGGTTGCCTCATCTAATAATAAAATGGGGGCATCCTTTAACAACACTCGCGCTACCGCTATGCGTTGACGCTGTCCGCCAGAGAGCTTAACACCTCGCTCTCCCACCTTTGCATCATAGCCAACGTTACCTTGCAAATCGGTTAGGCCTTGAATAAAAGTACTTGCTTGCGCTTGTTCACATGCATCGATTAACTGCTTTTCAGTAGCGTCGGGATGGCCGTACAACACATTTTCTCTGACACTACGATGCAATAACGCTGTATCCTGGGTTACCATTCCAATTTGAGCTCTTAGGCTTTCTTGAGAAACGTGTCGAATATCCTGCCCATCTATTTCAATCTTACCATCGGCTAAATCATAAAAACGCATCAGTAGATTCACCAGAGTTGATTTTCCCGCTCCGGAGCGCCCCACCAAACCGATTTTTTCACCCGGTGCAATCTGTAAGTCTAGATCATCAATCACACCACTCTTTTTTCCGTAATGAAACCCAATGTGTTTAAAATGAATAGCACCCGCTGTGACGCTAAGTTGCTGAGCATTTTTGTCATCAACCACATCCAGTGGTTTTGATAATGTACCCATACCATCAACTACCGTACCCATATTTTCAAATAAGGCACTGACTTCCCACATGATCCATTGGGACATGCCATTTAGTCGTAGCGCTAAACTTACCGCAATGGCAATAGCGCCAACGGTTATGGCATCATCCATCCACAAACTGATCGACAGAGCAGCAATACAGAAAACGATGGCATAATTAATCATATGTACAGAAAGATTCACTGCTGTTGCCAAACGCATTTGTTTATAAACTGTATTCAAAAAACCATTCATGCCTTGTTTTGCGTAATCGGATTCACGCCTGCTGTGCGAAAACAATTTTACGGTAGCGATATTGGTATAACTATCAACAATTCGCCCTGTCATCTCTGATCGAGCATCCGCTTGTTTCGAGGCAATGCTTTTTAATTTAGGAACAAAATACAGCTGTATTAAAATATACAACACAAGCCATACAGCAAGTGGAAACATTAAACGAGTATCTGCGGTGGCAACTATAAATAACATAGCGCCAAAATAAACCACAACATACACCATCACATCCAATAACTTGATAACCGTTTCCCGTACCGCTAATGACGTCTGCATCACCTTGGTTGCAATACGGCCTGCAAAATCGTCCTGATAAAACGCCATACTTTGTCGTAATAAGTATCGATGCGCTGACCAGCGAATTGACATTGGGAAATTGCCCAGCAATGCCTGGTGGACAATTGCGGCATGTAACAGCGTTAATATAGGCATCACTATCAGCAACAAACAGCCCATCCAAAGTAATGTTCCAAACTCATCCACTAAAAACGTATCCTTGTTTTTAGTGATCAGCCAATCCACCAATTGTCCCATAAAACTAAACAGCGAAACTTCTAAAATTGCCAACGATGCCGTCAACACGGACATCAACAGTAAGGGGATTTCCATTCCCCTTGTATAGTGGCGACAAAATGCAAACAACGACCCCGGGGGTTGCTCTGGAGCCTCTGCGGGGAATGCTTTAATAAGCCGTTCAAAAAAACCTAACATACATGTTTAACCTTGTTGTTTAATCCTGCTGTAAAACCTAACTATAAACCGAGCTATAATACCGAACTGTAAACCTTGCCGTAAGATACGAGTATAAAGACGCTTTACACCGGCTACTCAACACCCGTTAGCATTTCGATATGTGGGATCCCGTCTTCATCATATCCTTCACCCACCTGAGTAAAACCAAATTCGCTATAGAATGCGCGCAAATGCTCCTGTGCAGAAATCCGTACCGTCTGTTGTGGGAACTGCTCATTGATTCGTTCCATCGCCTGTATCATTACCGCTTTACCAAACCCAAACCTGCGGTGACTTATCCGAGTTAATACCCGTCCAATTGAAGGCTCTAGGTATTTACTGCCCGGATCAACCACCCGCAAATACGCAACTGCAATCGCCGCAGCTTTTTTACCCGCTTTAACATCACCACTACCTTGATCAATCGCCCAGCCAATTAAATGCCAAGATTGTAAATCCAGATCATCAGCATCCAAATAGGGGCAATTTTGCTCTACGACAAAAATAGCCTGTCGCAAACTCACGATATGATGCCACTGCGTTGTTGACAGGCCTTCTATTCTTGACCATTGCCACTGTATATTTACTGCCACACTCACCTCACAAGTACCTTCAACAACCACCAAGTTACCGTATTTTCACCCCTTTCTTAACATTATTAGGAGGTTTATTTTAACCACACTTAAATGCAACATATATTGCAAAATTATTGCATATATGGGGAAGTTGGCGCAAAATTCAT
>CAJXXT010000160.1 GCA_913063495.1 uncultured Gammaproteobacteria bacterium
AAGCGAACAGGCAGCGTTTCTTCACAAATGAGACGTAACGCTTCATGTAATGCGAGCAGCCCAGATACCGGGGCTGTGTAGTGGTAGCCTTTATTATGCCAAAACTCATAAGCCAAGCGAGTATCAAAACACCAATGCGCCATCGGTGCTTCACGCTGTTGTATAACGTCCCATGCTTTTTCTGAGAATGCGATCAATGATACGCCAGGTACAGAAGACAGGCCTTTCT
Source organism: uncultured Gammaproteobacteria bacterium (assembly GCA_913063495.1). Lineage (GTDB taxonomy): Bacteria > Pseudomonadota > Gammaproteobacteria > Pseudomonadales > Ketobacteraceae > 42-54-T18. The sequence continues at coordinate 230 of CAJXXT010000160.1, forward strand.
GCCCGCCGGTCACCACCGCATCAATGCCCCATTTATCCATAAACAATGGCATGGTACTTAACGTACACACCGCATCGACAATACATAGTACGTTGTATTTTTTTGCTAGTGCCGCTATTTCTGGCAACTCGCAGTTGTAAACAGTATTGGATGTTTCACCTTGAACAATAGTAATCACATCGAACGCTTGATTGTCTTGTTGCGCTTTTTTTAACGCAGTTTCTACTGCTTTAGCATCAATATAGTGATTTTCAGGTGCTTCTAATACCGTTGTTAGCCCGCCAACCCTAGATGCCATTTCTTCAAAACGGCTACTAAAATAGCCATTTTTGATACTCAAAACTCTACGACCAGGCCAAACGAGGTTGGTAATCGCCATTTCCATAGCGGCTGAACCGGGACCAGAAACGCCAAAAACGTAAGGGGTATTCGTTTGAAAAACGTACCGCGCTAGCCGCTTAACCTGAGACACTACCTGGCTCATCGCATCACCCAGGTGATTAATCACCATGGAGTTCGCCGCTGCCACCTTGCTTTGCACTGGTACAGGCCCTGCCCCCATCAATAACAACGGTTCATCAGGCAGGATTTTATCAATCGGTTCAACTGTGGGTGGTACGCTGTAGATGGTCATAGTTATCGCTTAATTAAGGTAAACAGTTGACCATTATACAGTGACTCGATAATTAGACAATTCTCACACTAACGGTACGCTTCTTTTTCCCTGGCACGCTGATACTTAAGCGATTCATTTTATCTATCAAGGTTCTTCTGGGGATTTGCAGGGTTTCCGCTGCCCGAGTCTGATTCCAATTATTTGCTTTAAGGTGCTGCTTGATCACGGCTATTTCATAGAAACTGACCGCCTCTTTTAGCGAATTGTACTGATTAGGAACCTCAACCAATGAGGCCACCTTACCATCTCCTCGAGAGCGCGCACCGGAGAATGAGGATGTGGATCCTAGACTCGCCCCAGCACCTACACATTGCGCCAACACTCCCTGAGATGCCTTACGTACTTGTTCTGTTAAATGGTCTGGCATAATCGCCCCGTGGTCATCAGCCAGCAATACAGCCCTTTCAATGATATTTTGCAACTCTCGAACATTTCCAGGGAATCGATAGGCAAACATCATATCCAACGCCAAAGGAGAGAGACCTGACAGTGTTTTTTCATATTGCTTGCTATAAAGCTCAACAAAGTGCAGTACTAATGCTTTAACGTCTTGTCCTCGATCCCGCAATGGTGGCAGTGTGAGGGGAAAAACACTGAGTCTAAAATACAGATCTTCTCTGAACTCACCTTTTCTGATTTTTTCTTCCAAGTCACAATGTGTCGCTGCGATAATTCTCACATCAACTTTATGGGACTTGGTGGAACCCAACGGCCTTATCTCCCCTTCTTGCAACACTCGTAATAACTTGCTTTGCAACTGCAAAGGCATGTCACCGATTTCATCTAAAAATAATGTGCCACCATTGGCTATATCAAAGAGCCCTTTCTTTTCCGAAGTCGCACCGGTAAAAGCCCCTTTTTTATAACCAAACAATTCACTTTCAAGTAATTGTTCGGGTAATGCTGCGCAGTTCTGGGTAATAAATTCAAAATTTGATCGCGCTCCATGCTCATGAATGGCTTTCGCGAAGATCTCTTTACCAGTACCCGTTTCACCGCGAAGTAGTACTGTGACAAAAGAGTCTACCGCTTTATCCATCAGTGAAAAAACGTCTGTCATTGCTCTACTTTTACCAATAATGGCGTAGTTATGGACTCGTTTTTTATTATCACGTAACCGTTGATTCTCTTCTTCTAACGCCCGGTTATCACGATCTAGAATATCAATCAATTTGGTATTGGTATCAATAAGCAAGGCATTATTGATAGAGACCGCTGCCTGTGCAGCAAATGCAGTAACAAGGCTCTCTAGAGGTTTAAACGAAACGTAACGTTTGTTATCAACATCTTTTGCATTAATTAATTCTAACAAACCAATGGTTTGATTGTTATGGTCTCGTAATGGCAGCACCAACATTGACTGTGTTTTCACATGATGCTGCTGGTCGTGTTTAAAAATGTAATCTAAATTAAGGCCAGCATATTCATACACGTGATCAATTAACACGGCTGAACCCGTAACCACCGCATAATACAAAGGATCACTGGTATTCATATCATTATCAGATTGAAACTCTCGGGTTTGATACCACTCTGTCGTTGTACGCTGATCATCCCATTGAGATAACGTCAACTCCAAGCGACTCTTTGTAACGTCCAACAGGTAAACTCGTCCCGCCTCCGAATTCGTAAAACGACGAGCAGAGTGCAATACCTGCCCCATTAATTCGCTGGTATCGCGAACCGTTGCAAGCGCAGTGATGGTTTCAACATATTCCTCAACAAATTTTAGGGTTTTTACAAGCTTCCCTAATTCACTGTGTTCCTTTTGGGTCATTGTTTACTCACCACAGGTTAATCGACACTCAACGGTTGAATCTAAATAAGTAGACGTGGGTAACATAAAGAAATCACCTCTTTCCACTAATCTATTGGCGTATAGTTCTAAAGCAAGGTTCTAAAGCAAAGGTTTAAAGCAAGAGCCCTAAAGTATCGCATCGTATACTTCTCCATCTACTGGATCACCAAGACAAGTATTCCAGCCCATCATCGCGTGTTCACCATCCATAGTTGATTGAAGATGAGATTTTCCCGATGCCTGCAGTCGAAATTCAACATCAAATTGATCTGTCATGAGAAATTTAACCAATTGTTTTAACGGCGAGTTCATGACTCCACCAGGTAAGAATTGCCTAAACTGCTCTACCGTTAAGTTCCTCAAGTTGATACGTATTTTACCCATACGATCCAGTACACTTTCGCCCAAAACCAAATCACTGCCCATTTCGCAATTAATAATACCCATTTGGTTCATTTGATCAGCGTTAACCTGAACTTCACGTAATACACACTGCTCTATATCTACACCATGAATGCCAAAATACCCTTCAAGAATTCTGGAAACTTTTTCAACATTAGTAACCTTCAAAGCAATCAAGCCGGCATAAGGCATCAACCGAGACCATTGCAAGTCACTAAACTCACAAAGTTCAATGTGGGTTATTCCTACTAGCGCGAACATGGAGCGACTAAATTCATCCTGTCCCCGCTCGTAAACTTGATAATAACGATACTTTTCCCAAACCCGTTGCAACAAATCAAGAATACGGTGGTTAAAAAGATCTAGAAAATCCTGAACAGAGGTATCACCCGGCTCTGCATGTAATATTCGCTCAGTAAAAAATGCGGGTAATGGTGACGATGGACCAAACAGGCCCATAAAGTTAACAACTACTTCGGCAAATTCTTTGTCTGACTCAATCCATAAACGAATATCTTGAATATCTGCAGACGGAAAGCTTAATGATGGGTTGGCTTTATATCGAACCGTATGTTTTTTTCTAGATGATGTGTTTTTATTACCATCGTCTGTTTTATTCACATTTCGTTTATTCAGATACCGATGTAACAACTGATTGATCTGAAAAAATGAATACTGTTTTGATTCTGAAAATACGGCGACATCCGTATTCGCTGGAGAATCCACCAGCCCACCACTGACTTTCTGGCTACCTGGTTCTTGCCGACTAATAAGTGCTTCTAACATCGTCATCGGGTTATATCACAGGCTGCTGGCCAAGCCGAGGTTGCCAACGATAAATCTCACCGTTTTCAATTCCCGTTAACTCCATATGATGAAATGAGTTAATACTGGCATACAAGCAAAAGAACTCATTTAATACGGAGGAAAATATGTACATATCACCTTCGCTAGAAAAACAGCTTTCACGCATTTTTACTTTGGTTTTGATACCTCGAATAGGTACACCTTGATACAAACGATCTTCACTGCTTGCTTCTATAGACTCCAAGCCATCCAGGCGGTGCTGACTAGCACGGGCTTGCTGACGATCATAGTAGCTTCGATAGTCATACGTCGAAAGAATGCTTTTAAGCGTATCCAAATGACATAGAGACATATAGTTTAATGACATATTGGAAATCAATCGCCAGTGAAATCCTTGATCTAACGGTGGTGTAAACGATGGCGTAACATGAGTGATATTTTGAAAACGTGCATACTCAGGACTACCACCCGTAGCAATAGCAATATCGCCCACCCCTAACATGGTAGGTAGATGACGATTGGAGCAAGTTAGTTCAATTGAAATACTTTCTGCCTGTGGTATTACGGCATCTTCATTGTCATTAACAAATGCCAAATAGCTATCAATGCCGTAACCAGAAACTGAAGATTTTAACCGTTGGCGGTAGTACATGCGACTTGCGGCTTCATTAATCGTTTGGGCATGATCAAAGGATTCAAACTGTTTATATTCCCGACACTGATGATCTTCATGCCCCCAGCCTTCAACTTTATCGATAGAGACCGTTTCGTAATGTCGATGATCGGCTCCCTCGGGAAGCACTCGATATTCTGTTCGTCGGTGATCTAAACGAATAGGTTTAGCGTCATGAGAGAACAGATTGACAATAGGGGTACAGAATAACCTGAAATTCTCAACACTGGGGCTGATATGTTTATCGAGCCCCCGCGAAAACGAAAATTCAAACTTCAATCCTTGCAAGCCCTCTACATCGTCTCGCATTGCAATCGCTTGTTGGATAACGTCTAATCCCGTTAATTCAATAAAATGAAATTTCTCGGGTAAGCTAAAATATTCTTGTATTAGTCGATAACCTTTAAATGTATGGCGTGAGTAAGGTAATAAGCTCTCATCATCTGCAAATCCTACGGGTTTAACCGCATCTTGCCCCAATACAGCAAGCGGTACCTCCTGACCAATTTCATCAATACCAATAACGCGAACAGACTCGACATATCGGCTAAACCATAGATACAAGGCTTGTGCTACATGCACTTCGCCGTGAAGAAAAAAGCGCAAAGAAGGTATCTGTAATTCATCAATGGTGGTATTGGATGTTAAACCCACCTCTAAGGATAACGATGTCCCAGAGGGTCGATCTTGTCGCTCTAAATTGCGTATTTCCAGTGGATAAATAGGTACATCGTAACAGGTTCGAAACCGACAAACCGTACCATCTACGGGTACTGAGTCGATCTCCACATCCTTTTTAATGACTTGAGCTTCGGTCAATGTCGTTTCAGGTGAAAACTGCAAGATCGACATTGACGGAATAGGACGTAAAAAATTTGGCCACAATAAATTCATTACTGAGTGTGTTAACTCAGGCAACTCATCATCTAACTTTTGGCGCAATCGCCCGGTTAAAAATGCAAAACCTTCCAGTAAACGTTCTACATCAGGGTCTTGTGCTTCAACGGCTAAAAACGGCGCAATTCTTGGGTTACGTTGAGCAAATTCTTTACCGAGTTCTCGTATAGCGGTTAGCTCATCGTGGAAATACTTATTAAACGCCATAATTATCTCCCCCCGCTATCGATTGACGTAATCTAAACGCGTACAGTGGCTTGGCCAGACCCAGTTAGCACAGTATCAAAGGATACTTTTGATACTCGACCATTAGCCTTTAATTCGCCAGATATAACAAATTTTAACAACAACGGCTGATCTTCATCATGCACATAGTGAACCTGAACCGCATTTAATCGTGGCTCATAGGTATCAACAAATTGTGCAATCGCCTGTTGAATTCGGTGAATCGCGTCAGGAAACTCTTTTACAACATCATTAAAGTCCGGCATACCATAATCCGGTAAAGCCAACACACTACCCTCTCGGATATTCAGCATACGTTGAATGTTATCTATCACATTCTGTAACTGTGCAGTTTGGTTAAATTGAGTCGTATAACTTCCAGGGGTAACTTCCTGCTCAATACGATCCAATAAACTCAGCTCTCGATGCATAATTGTAAAATATTTTCCTGACGCTGTTTTTCTAGATACTGTTTCTAGCTATTTTTTCTAAATATTCAGTAGAAGCAATACTAAATACAGGATTTACGACCAGTTATAATGAACCAGCCTTCATCAAATCCTGCATCTCCTTTCAAGACTTCTCTAACTTACCTACTAGAGAAAGCTCAAAGTCTGCTCCCATGTACTTAAAGTGAGGTTTAACTTGTAAACCAACACGATAGATACCTGGCTGGCCATCAACATCTTCTACAGTAACTAATGCAGAACGTAATGGACGGCGGCTTCTTACTTCACCCGATGGATTTTCTTGATCGGCAACGTAACCAGATACCCACTGGTTAAGTTCTTTTTGAAGCTCAACGCGATCTTTCCATGTACCGATATTTTCACGTTGAAGCACTTTTAGGTAGTGAGCCAAACGGTTAATAATGAACATGTAAGGAAGCTGCGTGCTTAAACGAGAGTTTAGCTCTTTTGCTTTGGCTTCTTCGTTATTACCGAAGAACTTCGGCTTTTGAACGGAGTTAGCCGAGAAAAATGCTGCATTATCACTGCCTTTTCTCATCGTAAGAGGGATAAATCCTTCTTCTGCAAGTTCAAATTCACGTCGATCAGATACCAATACTTCCGTAGGAACCTTCGCTTCAATCTCACCCATTGACTCAAATAAGTGAACCGGCAAATCTTCTACCGCACCACCACTTTGAGGGCCAATAATATTTGGGCACCAACGATAATTAGCAAAACTTTCATGCAAACGAGTTGCGAATGCAAAAGCGGTATTGCCCCATAGGTATTCTTCATGGCTACCCGATACATCTTCTCGATAATCAAACCCTTTAATAGGGTTTTCTTCTGGGTCATAAGGTGCACGAAGTAAGAAACGAGGCATGGTTAAGCCTACATATTTCGAATCATCTGACTCTCGAAAGCTACGCCATTTGGCAAACTGAGGGCCTTCAAAGATTGAACTCAATTCTTTTAGATTCGGTAAACCTTCAAACTTATCTAAACCGAAAAACTTTGGACCCGCTGCAGCAAAAAATGGAGCATGAGATACCGCAGAAATTGCCGCTACGTTTTGCAACGTCTTCATGTCTACGGAATTCGGACCAAAATCATAGTTGGCAATAATCGCACCAACGGGCTCGCCACCAAACTGGCCGTACTCTGCAGTATAAGCTAACTTATAAAGACCTGATTTAGTAACATCTGGCGCATCTTCGAAGTCATCATATAGATCTTCTTTTGATGCATTGATCATTTGAATTTTGATGTTCTGACCAAAATCAGTACGATCAACAAACATCTTAAGCCCACGCCAAGCAGATTCTAACTTTTGAAAGTTTTCATCATGAACAATCTCATCAACCTGTTTACCTAACTGCAGATCAAGCTCTGCAATCATTCGGTCTACTAAGTTTTTGTTAACGCGTTCTTCTTTATTCTCTGGACGAAGCAACTCAGCAACAAATGCGCCTACGCCACGTTTGGCAACGTCATAACCATCATCTGATGGCATCATTTTTGTTTTTTCAACAATTTGGTCTAGTAATGAGCCTTCTTCAACTTCAAGTGCGGCCTCACCCATTTGTACCATTCTTTCTGGGCTACTCATATTTCTCTCCGTATTGGTTTTATTTGATGGTCGGCCGCGTTATTCTGCAGTTTCTGTATCAGTGATTTTTAGCTCATCCAGCAATTTCTGCTTTTGCTCATCATCTGTAAGCAATGTTTCTATTGCTTTTCGGAACGCAGGTACATTACCCAATGGTCCTTTTAACGCTACCAATGCATCACGAAGTTGCATCAAGCTGTTAAGCTCAGGTACTTGGCGAGCAACAGACTCAGGCCCAAAATCCTTCATTGTTTCAAAATTCAAACTAACACTCATCTCTGCATCTTCGTCAGAAGAGAAATGATTTGGAACCGTCATGTCTACGCCCACTTTGTGGTTACGTAATACATCGTTGAAATTTTCTTTATCGATGTTTATGGGCTTTCGCTCTTCCATAACACGGTCATCTTCTTGAAGTGTGAAATCACCCAATACTAATGACTTAAATGGTAATTCAACTGACTCTGACGCTCCGCCAGATTCAGACTTGTATTTAATATTGATACGTTCCTGAGGTGCAACGGTTGCATCTTTAGACATAACGTTCCCTTTTATGAGTTGTTGTGGTTAATAAATTCACTAATTGGATAGATCAAACGCAAGCGACAAGTCGTATTGACATAATCGGCCGTGTAGACGCTCCACCCGCTCCTTGGGTATTTCTTTTTCCCCTAAGGCTTGATAGCACCGCAGTAATAATTCGATTACCTTGGTACTTACCCCTGGTTCCCAGTGTTCAACGCCTTGTTGTATCAACTGAGCATCCAAGTTTTCGAGAAGTGGAATTGCAAAATCCAACTTCTGATGTTCATAACAAAAACGCGCTTGGTAGTATCGCCATAGCGCTTGCTCTCGTTTTGATAAAGATCTAGCACAGCCTTCTTGAAAAAGGTGCAACGCTTCGCGTAACTGCTTCTCTTTCATTAATAGACAGGCTTGACGATAGGTTTCTTCCCAATTTGAGGTTTCTGATCCATCATTTATTGGTAAAGTTAAATTTGCCCCACCGCCTTGATCAGCCATAACCTCCAAATTGATCCAATTCCGCGTCTCATCATCCGCAAACGCTGTACCGTCAACAAAGGACAGATTAACCACATTAGGAAGACGTTTTACGAATTCCTTTACGCCATTTTTCACGGCGGAACACGCATCATCAGCCCCCAGCTCTTCTAACGCTTTAGCGACAATACGTTGACCATCCAACCAATAAGGAGAACGAGATAAGCTATTTTCTATTTCAGGAATGGCATCAGAATACTTTTTCTCTGCAAGCATCGCGTCATAAGCTTGCATTTTTTCTTTTGACAATCCGCGCAGCTGCGTTTTTCCTGCCGTTTCGGGAGGTAATTGATTAACACCAAGCCACATTAAAAACCGGTTAATACGATAAGGTTCAGGATCTGATAGTTTCTCTTGGCGCAAATGCTGACAAGCACCACGCAGACTTTCCTGGCAGGCTCTATAAAGATTTTGTAAATCGCGATCGTTACCCACTGACGTCGGGAGTGCTGTCGCAGCAGCGCCGGAGATTGCTGTAGATGAAGTAGATTTAGCCGCGGTAACAACTTGGGCTTGTTGTGTTTGCTTTTGCGCGGTCTCGTGCTCTGCTTCTAAAGAAGATACATGGCGCTTGAACTGGCGTGATAATTCATTCAATGCCGGGGCGCTCTCCCCCATCAACTCAACAAGGGTGCTATCCAATGTTGTCACTTGCAGAACCAGTGCCTTTAAACGATCCAATTGGCCAACATTAGGTGTTAAGGTCTCGATAGAAGGAGATATTCTTTCTGACAACCAATCAAATGCAGCAGCTCGACCACGCATTCGTTTTTTAGGAGGAAAACACACATCCCAAAAATTTTCGACAAGCTTCAGCAGCAGCGTAAGCCCAGCCTCAAGCCCGTCCATCACATCAACCTCACAACGCGCTCGAGTGATATAACAGGCTACGAGCAAGTCTTTTGAGCTCTCCTCCAACATCTGTTCGCCAATTGAAATCACATCGTCCCAACGAATCCATACGTCATCAGCCAATGAATCTAATTTAGCAATTTCTCGCTCAATAGCCTCAAAGGGTTCATCCAGGCGAACATTGCTCCCCCCAGGCTTATCGCCAGGAATAGGGGTACAACCTAATTGTTCATATTTTTTGGTGATTTCTGACATCTAACTGACCGTCGTTACGTGTAATCGGACAAAAGTGTGCAACTTCTTGCCTATAGAGACGTGTCATGCGCAAAAAAATGATCGTTTTGATCAAAAAAAAAGAAAAATACACAAAAAATAGTCAAATACCCCCATTCTTTTTCGTTACAGAGGTCTCTATTAGCAACCGGACAAACCACTGTGCGATTTTCTGCACAGTGGCCTGCTAGCCACCAATACCTGAAGAGCCGAGATGAAAAGTCGAGATATTGTCACTATGTTGCAACCACACGCCTTAGCACGTTCACTTGCACTAGTAAGCGTCTCGGTTTTAGTAAGCGCCTCATTAGGCGGAGTCTCCGGATGCAGCAGCAACACCATCGTTGACGATGGTCAATACAGATCCATTGGCAGCGGCAGCCCTCGCAACCCTCACCCATCAACGCCAGAAGGTTTAGGCGCAGACCCTCAGTTTGCTTTTGATCCAGAAAAAGGCTTTTCTGCAACAACCGACTTTTCCTACGAAGGGGGGATTCCTAAAGGCTCATTTTCCGGCTCCGGCCCCGCTAGCGCAGGACATGTGCAACGCTATGGAAATGCCGGGGTAATTAAAAAAATCGCTCAAATTGCGCAAATTCACTGCAAACCACTCTCCTTTAACATCAACACAAAAAAACAAAGCTTTTGGGGAAAACGCTCCGGCACACTGCACCAATGCAGTTACCAATTCCCTGACTTTTGTGGCGGTCACAAATTTTCAGTATTATCTTACGCCGATAAAGAAGTATTGATTTACGATCAAGAAAACTCGCCTTACTACATTATTGATACACTCAAAGGTACCAATGCATCAAAACCAGGATTGTGGGACAAAGATGATAAGCTAGGTTCAAAAGCCTCTAACATGAGTTATATGTTCGAGGCAAATTACGACTCCGGCTATCAACAAACACAAAATGCCCCTCTCAATCTTGGCTGGGTAATTAAAGCCTCTTATCACGACGAGTCACAACATGGGGCAAGCTATCACAAAGCGGTTCAAGATACGGTGCAATGTTTTTAAAGTGAGAAGTCTTTAGCTACTCTCGTATATTGCAGGGCTCCTGCAACTTCTTTGGCTTTTTTAATGGATGACATTTTACTTAACAATATAAATGCAGCCTCATAACTTACCAAGCTACCATTTGACGTGATTATATTGCCATCTACAACGACATTCTTATTCCACTGAACCTGTATTTTAGGGAATGCTTTTTCCAAATCCCCTTCTCCACCTGCCCACGTGGTGGCTTTTTTACCGTCAAGCAACCCTGCCTGCCCCAGTAAAAACGCCCCTGAGCAATTACTCGCAATCCAATCAACTGTTTTTGCACGATTTGCAATAAATTCAACCAACAATTTGTTGTCCAATAATGGCTTCATATTATAAGCGCTTGGCACCAACAACACGTCAACTTTGGGATTCATCGATATAGTGGTATCAGCATTTATATTAATTCCGTGCTCCGTCCGAATATGAGTGGAATCAGACGCAGAAATAGTAATCACGCGATAATCGGAAAACCATGATTGATGACTTGCCTCTCCAAATACTTCCATCGGTGCAGTAATGTCCGACGTTAATACTCCATCAAAAACGACAATACCAATTGTTTTTGTTGCCGATGCAGCATTCGATGCTCCAAACATCAAAATAAGTAAAAACCAACATCTCGCAATTTTCCTATTTTTTAATGTCATGCCTATTCTCCACGCTTTACGCTGTTTGTATTTTAAAATGATGAATCACTGGCAAGAAATACTAGGGCATGACACCATATGAAACCATCACTCCACGCTCACTAGATACGTGAAACTCTTTCATTAATGGAACTTCAGGGTAGTTAATGGACAAATTGCACCTTATCCGCATTTTTTGTACCGTGGTAAAAACAGGCAGTTTTGCAAATGCCGCCAACCACCTTTCCATGTCACCTTCCTCTATCAGCAAAGCAATTAACCGCCTTGAAACCGACTTACAATGCCAACTATTTCATCGCTCCACTCGAAAACTTTCTTTATCTGCCGAAGGGAATGCCTATTTTTCTACCACCACAAAAATCATTGAAGAATTACACTCCTGTGAAGAGACCTTAAAGAACCAAACACAAAACCCATGCGGCCAACTAAAACTCAATCTCCCTGTTTCTTATGGACGAATATACATCCTGCCGTTGATATCGAAATTTCAAACAATGTATCCCGAAATCGACATCCACCTATCTTTTGATGATAGTTACGTTGATCTCGTTAACGGTGGTTACGACCTCAGCATCCGTACTGGCACTCTTGAAGATAAAAATCACTTTACCCGCAAGCTAAGCCCGATGGATTTTTTGATCTGCGCCTCTCCTCATTATATCGAAACTCTGCAAGAGACAAGTGATACTGACAAGATATCCATCGAGCATTTAGAGCAACAACCATGGATTCAATTTCGTTTTAAACAAACCGGACGAGTTATGCCTATTTCAATACCCACCAAAGAAGGCGTTCATAAATTCGTCCCCAGCAAAGGTATTGTATTAGATGATGGAGAAGCATTGGCCCATTTATGCAGCGATCATTTGGGATTAACCCAAGTACCCCACTTTATCGCTAAACCATGGATTAATCGGGGCGATTTAATTTCTTTACTACCCATTTACCAACCAGAAGGGGCTGGCGTTTTTATTACGTATTCAGAAAAGAACCTGTTGCCAACAAAAAGCCGTGTATTTATCGACTTTATTTCACAAGAAATGGAAACGATGGGCGAAACGGCAAATAGAACGTGGGCTGGAGATTTACCCGTAATTATTTCGTTTTAATGCCAACACGATCTAACTGATTTTATCCAGACATAAAAAAAGGCCGCTTTCGCGACCTTTTTTATAAAGCTTAACAATACTAAGCTTTAAGTACACGCCAATCATCATGTCCAGAAGTACCAGATACTTCGTGAGTCCATGTGATTTTACGGTATGTGAAAGACACATCTTCAAGGTGAGTGAAGTGTGCAAGACCTGGATCTTGACAGTTATGCATGTAAGACTTGATGTCTACGATGATAGCGTCTTCGATTTTGATTGTGTAGTAATGCTCTTGTAGACCAGTAGCAGAAGTACGGTACCACTTGATTTCACACTCAGGTAAACGCTCACCAGAAGTCAATGAAGAGAAAAGTAGTGGAGAAGCTTTATCGAATACTTTAGTGATAACGATAGGCTGGTGAACACGTTGACCTGTAGGCTGGCCACTTTGTGGATCACGAGGAAGAACGATATCGTGCTTAAATGCTTCAACCAAGATTTCGTCTTCATGACCTTCTTGATAAATGTTTCCTACAGAAGCCTCAGTGAAAGTTCCTGCTGTGATTAGGCCTTGCTTCTCACCATTAATGCTCATATACGCTGGAGTTGGCATACTAAAAAATCCTCAGTTAATTCCTTTACTATTTTT
>CAJXXT010000161.1 GCA_913063495.1 uncultured Gammaproteobacteria bacterium
TCTGAATCCAATGCCGAGGTTGCCTCATCTAGCAATAAAATAGGCGCATCCTTTAACAGTACTCGCGCCACCGCGATACGCTGACGCTGTCCACCAGACAGTTTAACGCCTCGCTCCCCCACCTTTGCATCATAACCAACATTGCCCTGTAAATCAGTAAGGTCTTGAATAAAGGTATTTGCTTGCGCTTGTTCACATGCATCAACTAGCTGTTTCTCTGAGGCATCGGGGTGACCGTATAACACATTCTCTCTGACACTACGATGCAATAACGCAGTATCCTGCGTAACCATACCAATTTGAGATCTTAAGCTTTCTTGAGAGACATGACGAATATCTTGTCCATCAATCTCAATTTTTCCATCCGCCAAATCATAAAAACGCATCAACAAATTGACTAGCGTTGATTTTCCCGCCCCCGACCTCCCCACCAAACCAATTTTTTCACCTGGTGCTATCTGTAAATCAAGGTCATCAATAACACCACTGGGTTTTCCGTAATGAAACCCTATACGGTTAAAATGAATAGCTCCCGCTGTCACCTTAAGTTGTTGGGCATTTTTGTCATCAACCACATCCAATGATTTTGATAACGTGCCCATACCATCAACCACGGTACCTATATTTTCAAATAAGGCACTGACTTCCCACATAATCCATTGCGACATACCGTTCAATCGCAGTGCTAAACTTACTGCAATTGCAATAGCACCAACGGTAATCGCATCATCCTTCCACAACGAGATTGACAAAGCAGCCACACAAAAAACAATGCCATAGTTGATCATATGTACCGACAAATTCAGCCCAGTGGCCAAACGCATCTGTTTATAAACCGTATTCAAAAAACCACTCATACCTTCTTTTGCATAATCCGATTCACGTCTGCTATGTGAAAACAACTTCACCGTGGCAATATTGGTGTAACTGTCAACAATTCTCCCGGTCATTTCTGATCGTGCATCTGCTTGCTTTGAGGCGACACGTTTTAACTTAGGAATAAAATACAGCTGTATAACAATATACAACACAAGCCATACCGCTAATGGAAACATTAAACGAGTATCTGCAGTGGCGACAATAAATAACATAGCGCCAAAATAAACGACTACAAACACCATCACATCCAATAACTTAATCACCGTTTCTCGCACAGCTAATGACGTTTGCATCACTTTGGTCGCAATACGACCCGCAAATTCATCTTGATAAAATGCCATACTTTGTCGCAGCAAATAACGATGCGCCGACCAGCGAATCGACATCGGGAAATTGCCTAATAATGCCTGATGGATAATCGCTGCATGCAACAATGTTAGTACAGGCATAACAACCAGCAATAAACACCCCATCCAAAGCAAGGTGCCAAATTCATCCTCTAAAAATGTATCCTTGTTTTTTGTTACCAGCCAGTCGACCAACTGCCCCATAAAACCAAATAAAGATACTTCTAAAATTGCCAACGATGCGGTTAACACTGACATAAAAAACAGGGAAATTTCCATGCCACGAGTGTAATGCCGACAAAATGCAAATATAGATGAAGGGGGTTGCTCTGGCGTTTCCACCGGAAATGCTTTAATAAGCCGCTCAAAAAAACCTAACATATTTGTTTAACCTTATTATAAATCTGCCCTACAAAGGCCTAATCAATACTTTTTAACATTTCGATATGTGGAATCCCGTCTTCATCATATCCCTCACCCGTTTGGGTAAAACCAAATTCACTATAGAATTTATGCAAATGCTCTTGAGCTGAAATCCGTATTGCCTGCTGCGGAAATTGCTCACTGATTCTTTTCATCGCCTGTATCATTACAGCCTTGCCAAGCCCACCTCTGCGATGGCTTATCCGAGTTAATACTCGTCCAATGGAGGGTTCTGAATATTTACACCCTGGATCAACAACCCGTAAATAAGCAACGGCTATAGACTCACATTTTTTACCCTCAATCTCAGTGCCATCGCTATCCTGAGCCTCCCCCCACCCGATCAAATGCCAAGCGTATAAATCCAGGTCATCAGCATCCAAGTAAGGGCAATTTTGCTCCACGACAAAAACAGCCTGTCTTAAGCTCACAATATGATGCCATTGCTTAGTTGCAAGGTCCTCTATTCTTGACCATTGCCACTGTATATTTACTGCCACGCACACCTCACAAAAACGTTTCAAGCACCTTTCAAGCACGAAGCAATACACTCGAAACGCTCGAACTTCCCTTCCACACCGGAACACCAACTTACCGTATTTTCCCCAATTCCTTAACATTATTAGGATGTTTATTTTTAACCACACTTAAATGCAACATATATTGCAAAATTATTGCATATATGAACAAGTTGGCGCAAAATTCATACTGAGGGTAAAAAGTAGGTAGCAATAGACAGGCGATCAAAAGAACGATCGTGGCAACGGTGATTCTATAAGGGCAAATACGCGCTCATCTTAGCATATTCACGGC
The DNA here is from genome assembly GCA_913063495.1 of uncultured Gammaproteobacteria bacterium. GTDB lineage: Bacteria > Pseudomonadota > Gammaproteobacteria > Pseudomonadales > Ketobacteraceae > 42-54-T18. The sequence goes on from CAJXXT010000161.1 coordinate 2,463, forward strand.
AACAGCTAAGCCAATCGCTCTGCCATCTAGGCTCTAGAAACATTTCATAACAAAAAGCCCGCTTCTCAAGCAGAAATCATCAACAGGATTAACAATGACCATCACCAAAACCACAAAAAGCGTACAAGCAGGCTCTCGCAGCAAATCACGTAGAGGCCGTAACCCTTCGATTGATATGGCTAAAATCGAAAACGCTGTACGTGAAATCGGTGGTAATCAAGCAGATTTATCAATGAAAGAAGTGGCTGACTTTTTGGGGGTTAATGTCACAACATTATACCGCCATATTGGTGGTATTGATGGTTTGCGTCGGATTCGTGCGTCGTTGTCGCGCAATGATTTGGAAACACTACCCGCCGCTGAAGGCCATACCTGGCAGTCATGGTTGCGAGTAGTCAGCGAATACTATCGTAGTGCCCTGATCCAACACCCAGACTTGCTCGATTTTGTTCAAGCTGCGCTAGACCCGGATTTTGAAACCCTTGAGCAAGAGGCCAGCATCCTTGTGTCCTTTGGGTTTGAACCTCGTGCGGCTTTGCTGGCCCACAGCTTTCTCATTACCACTATCACCGGTTACGTACATCAAGAACTACAAACACTAGAGGAAACCAGCACGGGTTATACACCATACTATGCTCGCCTCTTCCAAAACCTTGATGCTCACCCCGACCGGCTTCCCACCTTACGCAGCGTTAACCTCAGCCAGCGAGACTTAGACAGAGACCTTAACTTTAAGGCCGTTATCCACTACGCGATTACCGGCATTTCTTGCCAACCCGGGTCGCCAGAAACAAAAGCTAATCAATAAGATATACTAAACCTTATAATAATCGATCTAGCCCTTAGATCGATTATTAAGATGTGCTGATAAGGTGTGCTAATATGGCAACCATTATCAACATTAGCCCTTTTCATTTTATAAGTTTGACTCATGGCAAGCACAGTTAAAACAACCGCACTATCAAAAGAACGCATCATCAAAGCTGCTTATCAATTGGCAAAGAAAGACCCTATTAATGCCCTAAGCATGCGAAAAATCGCCACTAAGCTCAAAGTTACCCCCATGGCGATTTACAAGTATTTTGATGATAAAAATGAGCTCACCGCTGCCGTCATTGATGCTCACCTGAAGAAAAGCACTCTTATTCCTACGGGCATTGATGCTAACGAAAATTGGCGGGAATGGGTTAAAGCCTCCTTTTTGCAGATGTGGGATGCATACGACAGCGCCCCCGGCATGATTCAATACATGACTAACGCCACCAGCTTTGGCCCCGCGGTATTAGACTGGCAAAATGAAGTGCTCAAGGTTTTGATTACTACCGGATTAACCCCCAAGCAGGCACTAACTGCCCACGCCGCAATGTCTGAATTGGCGACAGGCAGCACTATTTTAGTTCCCATCCGCAAACAAGGCGTTCAAAAGGTCTTCCCTACTATATGGAAAGATCTATCAGAGGGACGTACGCCCAATTTAGACGACCTTGGAGCAGACATCCCCATGGTCGAATACCCTTGGTTATTAATGTGCGGGCAGGCCATGATGGAAGATATGAACGATAGCCGAGCGGCATTTTCAAGCGAATTGGATCTTGTATTGGACAGTTTGACTGCTCAGATTGATGCGAAAAAACAGGCAAACTAACATATCAGTACAACATCAGTACAACATCAGTACATAAACCTTCGATTATTTTTCAAAAAAAAGGGCCTGGCAGCTACCCAATGAACGCAACCAGGCCCTTATAAATAAGCGATTAACTCGCTCGAGAAACTTTCCCTTTCGACACTATTCCTGGCACCACACCCGCCGCTACTTGCAACTCATGCAATGCTTCTTTTACCAATCCCGTTAACTGCCCGGCATCCTTTACCAAATCACTATCCACATGGAACGCAAAACCAACACAATCTTGATAACTTGCTAACGATATATTTAACCCCACGGCCTCCATTACTGGGCCGAGTGGATATAACGTGTTAATTTTTGCGCCGCCAAAATACAACGCCTCTCTTGGCCCTGGTACATTTGAAATAATCGTATTATGCACAGGTGCCAATACGTCAGCCAAACCAGAAGAGGAATACATCCGAACGGCCAAGTTAAACGCTGCCGGGGCATTCACTTCTGCCCAGTTCTGTAACAAATCGGCACCGACTGCATCATGCGCCTCTTTTGCCCCCTTGGTCTCTTTTTGAATCAATGCCAACCGCTCTAAAGGGTCTGCCACATGGGTTGCTAACGTAGCCCACATACCAGAAACCTGGTTATTGGTTTCTGTTTTTTTACTATCCTTCCTAACGGAAATAGGCACCATAGAAACCAATGATTTTTCAGGTAAATCGTCATTGGCTAGAAGGTACTGTCGCAACGCCCCTCCACAGATACCCAGCACAACATCGTTCACTGTTGAGCCCGTCGCATTCTTTACAGCCTTTATATCCGCCAAAGACACTTCGGCAAATGCAACATCCCGGTTTGAGCCAATGGTTCTATTAAAGTGAGTTCGCGGTGCATTCATCGGCCCAGATCGCTCAGGGGCCACATCTTTTATCCGTCGCTTCACCAGCGCCGCTCCACCTTCCAACGTTTCACCACACAGCTTCAATAATCGTCTTGGGCCTCCTAGACGAGAACGTAACGCTTTAGACAACAAGGCCTTACGTTCTGGTATCGGCTCACCTTTGGCTCTCAAATTAACGGGAGTGATAGACGTCACCGCATTCTTATCAAACAAGGTGCCCATCAGGTCTGTTCCTGACACGCCATCTACTGCCGAATGATGAATTTTCATCATCAGTGCAAATTGCCCTTCTTCCAAACCTTCTAGCACCCACAGTTCCCACAAAGGGCGCGTACGGTCTAATGGACGACTCATGATCCGGCCAATCTTGCGACCAAGATCCCTACGCGTTGCATTCTCCGGTAGGGTAAATTGATGAACATGATCGGTGATATTAAATTCCGGATCATCCGCCCATAATGGATGGTGAAGGTTGAACGGTATCTCTACCAACCGACGTCGAAACGCAGGTTCTATCTGCGTACGGGAATCGATAAGGTCATATATTCTTCGAAACGAATATCCGCCAGGCATATCCTTCGCATCACATACCGCAATAAAAGCAACATGCATGAGCATTGTGTTGGTTTCTAAATATAAAAAGGACGCATCTAACCCTGAAAGTCGTTCCATGAGGCGCTTACCTATATTTGGTTGATTATTTTCATCTTGATTTGCGGCGAATGAGGGCATATTAAAGCGAACAATGCTGCGCCGCATGATCAAAATGGACTATACATATACAATGTATAGTAAATAAACCTATAAGTATACGTCGTATACCGATATGTAGCAAAAAGACATATAAAGGAGGGTTTATCTAGGGCTTCTTAATCACCGAATCAATTATCACGTCATAAGCCCCTTCGCTCCGAAGCTGCTTCATTGCCTTATTAAATTCGTCAAGTAAGCTTTTTTGCTTTAAAGTTTTCAAAAAAACCAAATACCCGGCATTAACACTAACAGGAATATCTAGCTGCTCAACCAGGCCATCAAACCCCTGTTGAGAGATAATTTTCCGCGCGGCAAGCTCATCTACAATAAAACAATCCGTTCTTTCTCCAATTAACTTTCGAAAATTAGCTAGATTATTTTTGACTGAATCGTCCGTCGAGAATAGCCCCGCCTTTCTAGCAGAATCGATGGCATCTCCATAACTCCAGCCAAAATTCAACCCAACCTTTTTCCCTTTCAAATCAGCTATATTAGAAAAGGCAAAGGCATGACCTTTTTTAACATACAGCACCATTTTTTCTTCATACAACGGGGCTGAGTAGTCATAGATAGTGAGTCGTTCTTTATTCTTGTAAATTCCCGCAACACCTCCAAAACCAGCCTCCCCAAGCTTTAACGCTCGTTTCCACGGCAATGCACTGACCGAGGTATCACGACCAATACGGGCAAATATGGCCGCTACAATCTCTGGATATAACCCCGTTGCGACATTGTTCCTGTTATACATATAAGGCGGATATGCTTCATCCACAGAAACATTCACTGGATCTGCATAAATCATGGGTATTGGCGACATTAATAGGAATATAACAGCCAATCCCTGTAGCAGGTACCGCAATGCATTCGGTAGTACGCCCAATAACAACACCCTAGCAGCACTCATTTGATTCTTTCAACCCACTCCATTTAATGACTAACACTAAACTATAAGCATAGCGTTTCTTAGAGAAGTGCCAAGGCGATGGTTTTCAAGACTATGGTTTGCAAAATAAGGGTAGCCAAACATTGGCCCCTCAGGCTACCATCGGCCCTGCAGATTCATCCGTTATAAAGGACAACAATGAAATCAAACCTCAGGTTCACCTCAACCATTTATCTTATTCTATTCAGCCTGTTAGGATTACCTAACATCGGCTACGCACAAGATACTATCGGTGGCTCTGACCTTTGGCCGGAGAAATTACAATCCCTATACCGTGACGTTATGAACTCTCAAAAAGAGTTGCAACAACAATACCCCGACGCTCAGATCCCCACAGAACTACAAAGCTGGCTAAAACGTTTCACCAACGACCCATTTTCCGACCCTCAATCATTACAAGGTCTGAATCAAGTCGGCGAGCAACTTGCAAAAAAGTACAACAGCTCTCAGCTCAACCAGTCTCCCGAAAGCCAGCAGCAATTTGATCAGTTTATGGCGCTAGCTCGAGACATATCAAGCGGATTAACCAGCAGTATTTCCGGCAGCGATAGTCCATCAACAATATCGTTAGACGGTCTAAGTAAAGTTCACAATACCAATCAAGAGTGGATCGATACAAAAGGGAAAGAATTAGCAGTGCTGTATCAGAAATTTAATATTGAGGGTGTGCTGGTAAATTTACAAAGTACACTGCAAGAACTTCAGCAGCAATCCCGATCATCCCAATAACTTCAGCAATAAAAAACGCGAACAAATAGGAATTAGTTAATAGCCAAACTATCTAACAGTATCATACAATCAGCTTGAAGTAGTCAGCCTACTTACCTACAATTATTAGTATCAAATTCCATCGTTTTTTAGTAAATGCACCCCGTCATTTATTGGATAGGAACCAACGCTAATGAATAAAAAAATCGGTTATCTCCTAAGTATTATCACCGCAATATCTTCAACTTCAGTCATGGCATACAGCGATGCTGAAATTGAAAAACGCTTTCAGTACTATGAAGAAAAGATCCAGTCGCTGGAAAAAAAAGTGGATTCTGGTGCCGTCGATAAAAAAACAAAAAAAACGATAAAACGTAACAAGAAAAAAGTATCTCGTATAGCCGATGCCTTAGCGGCAGAAAAAGAACGCGTTCAGATAAATGGATTTATGACCGTTGGTGCCTCCAGAGCAGATGATGAACTGGGAACAGGTTACCTCTTTAATGATCGTGTCAACTTCAGAGGAGATTCCAAACTTGGGTTGCAATTTGATTACAAGCTCAGCGAGGATACCAGCGCAACAGTACAACTAGTTGCTCGCTCAAGAAGCGAAGATACCTGGAGAGTTGACGCCGAATGGGCATATATAAGCTACGACATTACCAGCTGGGTTTCTACAAGAGTAGGTCGATTAAGAATCCCATTTTACCTTTATTCTGAAAGCTTAGATGTCGGGTTATCGTACCCTTGGGTAAGACCACCAATTGATTTATATACCACGGTGATCACTTCATTTGATGGTATTGATTTTGTATTTAAAGCGAACACCGGGCCTATTAATCACCGTATGCAGGTATGGGCGGCAGCACAGAGAGGAGCTGACAATGGCGATTTACAACAGATCGATATTTATGACTCTTACGGAATTAATATCACGTCTAATTGGAACGCAATTACTGCTCGCCTAGCGACAACAAAAATTAAGCTTGAGGGAACCCAAACACTTGAGTTTACTGACACAATACCTTTTGCGAATTTACCCGCTATTGCTGCAGCAACCGGCGCCTCTTCCATCAATTGCATCACACCCTATATCCTTGACCCGACCCAGTCGACATGCAGCCAATGGGGTGTGACTTTTGAGGTCTTAGACACCGTCAACTATCACTCAGCCGCACTGCAATACGATGACGGCAGTTTATTATTACTCTATGAAGGTGCTGTCCTAAAACTCAGCGAAGACTTGGTCTTTGGAGACGATCGCTCCAACTCTTTTACCGCTGCTTATCGAGCGGATTCTTGGACACCTTACGCATCAATGGGACGCTCAAAATCAGAGCTCTCAGCTGTTGGACCACAAACTAAACGCAAGTCACGATCCTTTGGTCTTCGTTATAGCTTAAACGATAGTACTGCAGTAACTTTCGAATGGAATCATTTTTATGACATGCAAGGATCAGGGAGCTTCAATGCAAGCGCTATAGATACCGGGGACACTGATCTAGATGATACTAATGTCTATTCCATTGTCGTTGACGCTGTATTTTAAGAGGAAGAACCCATGAAAACATCTACTATTAAACGTATGTTGGCTGTTGGTGTAACGTTCTTTTCACTATCAGCATTGGCGGAAGTTAAAGTGATCGCCCATAGCAGTTTAAAAGACGAAGCCCTTAGCCAAGATATTGTTACCAAGTTATTTTTGGGCAAGCAGGACAAGTTTCCAAGCGGGAAAAGAGCCGTGGTTATTGATCAAGAACCGGGAGAAGATATTAGGGATGAGTTCTACATAAAAGTCGTAAAAAAAAATCCGGCACAGCTAAAATCGTATTGGTCACGTCTTATTTTTACAGGTCAAGGGTTACCACCAAAACGGGTCTTAGATGATGATGAGGTACTAGAACTTATTATCGACAATCCCAACCTGATTGGTTATGTTAGTGGTGAGGCCGACGTATCAGGAGTCAAAGTGCTGTTTAATATGCCATAAAAACAAGTGTTTTTTGGGTGGAGTGTTACAACTGGCACGCCACCCAAAAAACCTGCCTATATGCCAACGTCACATAAAAGAGATACATAACATCGCTATTTAAAAGGCAACACTACACCTTTCGCTTCTACTTTATCCTCATCACTCTTATTTTCAAAACCATCGCTTTCAAAAACCACAAACTGATTTCGTCCAGATTCCTTGGCTTTGTACAACGCCTTATCCGCTCTCGCTAATAACACAGATTTATCCGTCCGATCAAAATTAGCATCCAATTGATTGGTGCAATAAATTCCCATGCAAATTGTCACTCTATCCGACACCGAACTGTGTGGGTAGCCAATATTGGCACTATGAAGATCTTTTTGAATATTCTGTGCCACATTAATCGCACCATTAATATCAGTGTTCGGCAACAATATAACAAATTCCTCACCACCATAACGGGCAACCATGTCACCTGGACGTAACAACTGCCCTTTTAACGCTTGAGCGACGACACGCAAACAATCATCTCCTGCCAGATGCCCATAATGATCGTTAAACCCTTTAAACTCATCAACATCAATCATCAAAACACTGAGTGGTGTCATTTCTCTGAGCGTACGTCGCCACTCGACATCAAACTGCCTATCAAAGCCTCTACGATTCACCACCGAGGTTAAACCATCCATACAGCTAAGCAACTGTAATTCTTCATTGGCTCTCGCTAAGTTTTTATTGCTCTCCGCTAGCTGTTCTTGCATATGAGCAATACGAGACATTGCTTGAATCTTAGCTTTTAACACGGCGGGTTTCACAGGTTTAGAAAGGTAATCATCACCACCAGCATCTATGCCTATCGTCAAATAGGTATCTGCTGTATTAGCACTCAAGAAGATAATAGGAACCCATAGATCAGGCGATTTTTTTCGAATCAGCCGTGTCGTGTCAAACCCATTCATGCCGGGCATCTCAACATCCATCAAAATAAGATCATAATGACTCTCACTAAAAAATTGGATAGCCTCTTCACCACTTTCCGCATGAACAGTTTCATGACCCATACTGGAAATAATTCGACAAACAATCATGCTAGCCGATTTATTATCTTCAACAACAAGTACTTTCATAGTAAAAAATTATCACTCTCAACTTATAAACAAACATCAATGAGAAAAGGTCACTCTGTTAAAGAATAGACCATATACGTCAACCAACCTAACAGTGAAAAATAGTAATTTTCAACCTTAATTGATTTAGTGTAGCGATAGAGGAGCACACCTCTGACAACCTTATAATCTATAGTTATAACTAGACGAACAGTAAGACTAAAACCACATATAATTACATAAACTGTCTGCTCTACAGCTCAAAAATGACTGCGGCGAGGGTGCCGCAGTCGAGCATGCATGGATATTCGATCTTTAGTAAACTTCAAACAATCCAGCTGCGCCCATGCCACCACCAATACACATGGTAACAACAACATACTTTTCACCACGGCGCTTTCCTTCTAGCAGTGCATGGCCCACCATTCGAGCTCCACTCATTCCAAAAGGGTGACCTATAGAGATTGCTCCGCCGTTTACATTAAGGCGTTCGTTATCTATTCCCAATGTATCACGACAGTAAATCACTTGTGATGCAAAGGCTTCGTTTAGTTCCCATACTCCGATATCGTTGATCGTTAATCCGTGACGCTTTAATAATTTTGGTATAGCAAATACGGGACCGATCCCCATTTCATCCGCTTTACATCCTGCAACAGCAATGCCTCGATAAGCTCCTAATGGCGTTAATCCAAGATCTTTTGCCATTTGGCTATCCATCAACAAAGATGCCGATGCGCCATCAGATAGTTGTGAGGCGTTTCCTGCGGTAATGAACTTTCCTTCTTTTACCCAGTGGCCATCTTTCCACACAGGGTTAAGTCCATTAAGACTTTCGATGGTTGTGGTTGGGCGGTTACACTCATCGGTGTCGATGGTAACTTCTTGATAGGTTGTTTCTTTGGTTTCTTTATTAAAGATGGCTTTTGTTGTTGTCATGGCAACAATTTCATCGTTAAAGATCCCAGCTTCTTGCGCTGCTGCGGTTCTCATTTGACTTTGCAAGGAGTATTCGTCTTGTGCTTCGCGAGAAATATTGTAGCGCTCAGATACAATTTCTGCGGTTTCGATCATTGGGATGTAGGCATCCGGATCGCTTGCTCGTACGGCTTTCGATACGGCGCGATAGGTGTTTTTGTGTTTGTTTTGTACGAGTGAGATGGATTCGACTCCACCAGCTACTGCGACATCGTATTCATTACACATAATACTTTTGGCGGCGGTGGCAATACTCATTAGACCAGATGAACATTGACGTTCGATGGCCATGCCAGCTGTTGTTTCGGGCAATCCTCCGGCGATGGCGCATAGGCGGCCTAGATTGTAGGCTTGAGTGCCTTGTTGGGCTGCGGCGCCAAAGATGCAGTCGTCGACTAGTGCGGGGTCTATTCCGGCTTTTTCGATGACGGATTTTACGACGTGGCCTCCCATTGCTGGGGCTTCGGTGTCGTTGAATGCGCCTCGGAATGATTTACCTAGGGCGGTTCTTGCTGTGGATACTATTACGGCTTCACGCATGGTTGTTCCTCTGTGCTTTGTTTTTTTGGCTTGTTGCGGATCTAATTTATTTATTTTGGATAATAACGAGAAATCGTATCAACAACACACCCTGGTCGGTCACTGCCTTCTATTTCTACGGTGACACGTATGGTTGCTTGCACGCCGCCTTTTACGTGTTCAACTTGAGTGAGCTCACCAACACCACGTACCCGTGAGTTAACCTTTACTGCGGATGGGAAACGTATTTTTTCACATCCATAGTTAACACCCATGCTGATACCTTGTACGTCGACTATTTCGGGTAAAAACATATTCACCAATGATAGTGTTAAGTATCCATGTGCAATCGTTGTTCCGAAGCTGCCTTCTTTGGCTTTTACAGGATCAACGTGTATCCATTGATGATCACCCGTTGCATCTGCGAATAAATTAATTCGATCTTGATCGATGGTTAGCCATTCGCTTTCGCCGAGTTTTGTTCCAACGGCGGCTTCTAGGTCGAGGGGTGTTTTAAATATTGTTGTCATAGTTGTTGTCCCGTTTTCTTTCGATTAGCCACGCTGGCTTGAGCAAGAAATAGTTTCACCCGTAAGATAACTGGAGTAGTCAGATGCTAGGAATACCATAATGTTAGCAACTTCCCATACTTCTGCTCCACGCCCGTAAGCTTCTTTGCCTTCGAGTTCTGCGAGCAGCTCTGCAGGACAAGATTTTTTCAACATCGGATGAACGGCAAGTGATGGGGATACGGCATTTATACGAACACCAAAGTCGGCAGCTTCTAGCGCTGCACACCGAGTTAGCGCCATAACGCCGGCTTTTGCTGCGGCGTAGTGTGACTGCTCTTTCTGAGCACGCCAGCCTAGTACTGAGGCGTTGTTTACAATCACTCCGCCATTGCCGCGCGCTTTCATAATCCTCATCATGTAGCGAGTCATTCGCATCGTGCCGTTAAGCGTCACGTCGATGACTTTCATCCATTCGTCATCTTCCATATCGATCAGGTGCTTTGATGTACCTAACCCTGCGTTGTTAATGAGGACATCAACTCCGCCCAATTTATCTTCTGCAAAATCCACTAGAGCTCGAACGTCTTCTTCAACGGCGACGTTACAGATTTTACCGAATACATTTTCCAGACCTGTTTCTTCTTTTAACTTTGCAACAGAAGCGTCTAAACGTCCTTCATGAATATCACTAATTACGATACCACGACAGCCTTCTTCCACTGCTCGTGTTGCTGCTGAGAATCCAATACCCGCTCCTGCTGCTGCGGTAATCAATACAGAACGGTCTTTTAGTAGTCCGTGTCCACCAACATATGTAGGGTTATGAATATCCATGTTTCTCTCTCTTAAAATTGCGTTGCTTATTTAGTGTTCCGTGCTGTGTTAGAA
>CAJXXT010000162.1 GCA_913063495.1 uncultured Gammaproteobacteria bacterium
TTGGAGGACCGGTACGTTACTTTTGTAATCAGTTCGGTCATTATGCAAAACATTTTGATGGGTGTGTTGACGGTTTTCATTGGGTTACTTCTTTTGTTTTTTGGTTATTCGGCATTTGATGCATTTGAATTGACCTTTCTTAGTGATTTTTTTCTACGTGTTGTTGATGAAGTGCCAACCCTGGTACAACTGCCTTATTGGCCGGCATTGATTGTGACCTATCTGGTTATTACGCTGAGTGAATATTGCTGGCACCGAATGGGGCATGAGTCGCGCTTGTTGTGGTTGCTTGCTCACCGACCGCATCATATTTCTACGACATTATGCTCTGCTACCGTGGTGGAGGCTGACCCTGCGTTTCCACTAGGTTTATTATGGAAAACCATTGCAATAGTATTAATCGGAAGTGTTGTTGCTAAATTGTTTCATCAAGGTAATACCTTTTTTATTGAGCTTGCGGTGTTGCGAATGGGGTGGGGGATTACCGAGATATTTAATCATACCTCTGCTTTTTACGCGCGTATATTAAAGAATAGATGGGCGTATTCAGTGATGACATTTTTTGGTAGTGGACCTTACCATATTCTGCACCACTCATCGTTGCCAGAACATGCCATAGCAAATTTGGGTGGGGGTGTTTTTCTGATGTGGGATCGTGTTTTTGGTACCTATTTTAAACCAACCGATAAAATTCCACCCTTAGGATTAACGGGTCAACCTGACATTTATCTGAATCCGCTAAATATGGCACTTTCTGGATTGTTACAGGTCGCTTATGAATTAAAGAATAATAAAGGTGTTGTTGTTCGTTGTAAGATCTTATTTGGAGGGATATTTTATGCTCCACCTGTTAGTAAGAGCTTTATTAAAAAGCCGTTGCTGTTGTCGAAGCAAGGGGTAGAAGTTTCATCAACGCCAGTTGATATGCCAATGATCGAAAGAGCTAATAAAACCAACGTGGCGGAGCCATCCTAATGAAAAAATTAACGTTATCTTGTATTGCTATACTATCCTTGCTCTCGGCATTTTTGGTGGTTTACAGTTATCACCCCGAAGTTAACCTGGAGGTGATGAAGAAAAAATATCAATATTCCAACTCAAAGTATGTCAATGTTAATGGGCTTTGGGTGCATTATTATGAGAAGGGTGCTGGAGATCCGTTATTGTTACTTCACGGTAACGGCGGAAATATACACCATTTTGATGAGATAACGGAGGCGCTAAGTCAGCACTTTAAAGTCATTTCTCTGGATTATTTAGGGCATGGTTTAACTGGGGCTGATCCTGCATTGGATTATAGTAATCAGAATATGCTGGCATTTTTGGAGGGTTTTTTTGATACGCTAAATTTGGGTAAAGTACATATCGCCGGTAATTCCATGGGGGGGTATTGGGCAATGTTATATGCTCAAGAACATCCTGAAAATATAGAGAAGATTGTACTGTTGGATGCTTATGGTGGTATATGTCCGGAATCGGACTATGGCACACATTTTATGCCTGAGAATCTGCCCTTTGCTGAGACAATCACATCCTACCTTTTTCCACGATTTGTTGTGCGCTCGGAGTTTGAGAAGAATGTTTACTCTACAAACTCAGCAACGGATGAGCTGGTTGATTTACATTACGATATGTTTTCAATTACCGGAAATCGGATGTACAGGAAGTATTTTTCTCAATATGAACACCCAAGAGATGTGATTAAAGGCGGATCATTAACACAGCCTATATTGATGTTGTGGGGAGAGAAAGATGCTGTGCATAATTTATGTGAAGCCAATGATTTGGTGAATCGGCTTGACCCTGAACGTTTTATGGTGATGAAAGGGGTTGGCCATTTACCTATGCTTGAAAGCCCAAGGATGGTAGAGAAATTTATGTTGGACTTTTTGAGGGGGTAGTAAGAGGTTTGAATTGCAGCCATGCTCGCTGCTTATTGCAACGGGCATGGGCACTGTTTGATGAGGCTTATTCAGATTCTACGTTGTTATCAAAGATCTTACGCAGAGCAGGTAAGTGTTTGGAAACAATGGTTGTGTCTGCAGAGGAGGCACTATCCATTGCCTTAAATGCGGCTTGGCTCTGCTCCATCATTTGCATCATCATTTTCTGTTGCTCTGGCGGTAAGTTGGCATTTTTAAGCTGCTCCATTGAGGCTTTCATTTGAGCCTTCATACCGGGGTTCTGTTGCTCCATCATCGCATTCATGGTTGCGCTGAAAACACGGTTGCTGATATCCGCCCATTGTTCAACAGACTCGAATCCATTTTTAGTCAGCATGGCGTTGTATTCTTTGTAGTAACCGTTGGCTTTTAGCATGGGGGCGACATTGGTGAACCACTCTCCCATTGAGTCTCCAACCTCTTTTTTGTTTTTTAATGCTTCGGCTTCAAATTCCTTTTCATGTTTATCACCCCAGGCTTGTATTTCTGGCCATGCATTTATCCATTGGTTGATTTGTTTGTCGGTAAGGTCTGCGGCAACAGCAGGGGAGCTGACAAGAGATGTGCTGATGGTTGTGACAACGAATATACTAAGAAAAAATAGCTGTTTGAATAAACGGGCTGTTATTAGTTTCATAAGGCTTCCTGGCGCAGAACGTGGATAATATTGTAAGTTCTACGCCAGTGTATCTCTAGAATAGGCGTTATGCTAGAGAACTGGCTGATTGTGATGTAGTGCTAGGTATTTTTTGTGATGGTGTTCTTGTGCTCCACCAAATGCCGACGAGTAATATCACTTGCACCACAAGCCGAACACTGAGAAAGGCTTCTGGTACTTCAGGAAATAACTCTGGGTGCATCCACATATGGATGTTGGCTGGTGTTACGGCAAGGGTTAGTAGGAATAGGCCATTGCCTGCCCATTGGCGCGTGGCTAATAGTAAGATGCCTAGCGCTCCTAGTATTTCAAATACACCACTGATATAGACGATTTCTAGGTGGTAGGGCAAGTAGGGGGGCATGATGTTGACAAAAAATGCGCTATTCACAAAGTGGCCGACACCACCGCCAAAAAACCAAATAAAGACGATACCAAGGGTGATTTTTTTACCGGTGGTTAGGTCGTTGCTAGGGATCGTATTTGTCGTATTGTCAGACATGCTTTACAGGTTTCCTTTGTGTTGTTGTGCAAATTCGAGTATCGGCGTGATAACGGCGTTTTCTCGTCGTGCTTTATGATGATTGGATGCGCTTAATAGGTCAACATGATCATAACCTTTGGCAACAATAAGTGTTCCCAGTGGGTCGGTATTTTCATCAACCTTGGCAAGGCCTCGCTCGCCCGCTATTTCTAGTAAGGGTTTGGCTCTGGCCGCTTTGGCATGCCAGAAATTTAGGCCAGCAATCGGGGTGGGTTGGGATATGGCATCAAGCTCTAGGCCAACTCGTGCAGACATATACCATTCGGCGAAAGTACCGGGGCCTTGGTAAATGCTTTTGGCAAACAGTGTGATGTCGGTAACCTCTTCCTCTTCGGTTGTGTTGAGGTGTACATCGTTACGAATGTCGTCAAAATTGACCCAAGAGTATAGCGGGCCGGAAGGTGTTGTTTCGACGGTATCGGAGTCTGTTGTTGAATCGGTGGCAATATATAAGGTTTCATCGCTGAGTAGGTTTGCTAAATCAGGAGCAATAAAATTAAGAATGGCGCTAAGTGTTGGGTTAAGCGGAAAACTCTTTTTGGTGACATCGCCCCCTTGTAAAAAACCGACACTGGCTTGCAGAATCCCGATGGGCATAAAATCATCGTCAAACACCGCGCCCAATAATGCTTGGTTGGTGTAGCGGAAATCTCGTATGCCAGTTTTGCTATTAAGAAAATCACCGACTGATCGGGAATGTATCAGCTTTAATAATAGGTTGGTGGTTGAGCCGATGGGTAAATCTCTAACCAGTGTGGCCTCTTCATCAGGAGACCAATCTGCAACCATTGCAAGCATTTCTAATAAGAAAAATGTTTCGGTATCAATCCCTGGCATTTCCATAATGCGAGAGCTTTTTCCGTCTGCCAACCTTTCGATATCCTTTTGGTAGCGCTGGTTGGCGTTGTCATCCGGGTTTACTGTAAAACCTTCTCGACCATAATCTAGGTGGTGGTCTAAGGTTTCATCTTTGGGTGTGACGTCGATATCAAGGCGAATAAATCCGGCCGCTTGATTGTACCCTGCGTCATTCGAGGTATTCAGGTCACCATCAAAGTCCCAGCCCGCAAAGCTGTGGGTTAATAAACCGCCTAAAGAGTGCCCGCCAATAAAGACTTTTTGTTGGCGTTGAATCGGGTCGGGTACTAGGTGGGATAATACCGCCATCAGGTCTTCTTGTACCAGAGCCAAACCCATGTCAGATAACCAAGGTAAATCGTCGCTCGATTTAATACCTTCAAATTTTTTGCCGTCAATGGGTTCTTGGTTGTAGTAATAATCGATGGCGAAGTTTACGTCTTTTTGTTGTTCCGCTTCTTCAAGCCCTGCCAAATCTCGCAGGCATTGATCTCTTCGATCTAGCACTATCACTTCGGCTATTTGATGTTGCTGCTCAAAGGCTTCTAATACCAGTTGCTCAGCCAAATAATTAAACGCTCCGGCTCCCGCAAGTAGGCCGGGCATAAAGAAGAAAATCGTATCGGCATCTTTGGTTTCACGTTGATAGGGTTGGTTATTGGTATCTAATGTGGGGGTGTAATGTAAGAACTGTACGTTGTGACACTCTTCTGGGACATTGGGGAATTGGCTAGAAAGGGGGGAGTTTAGCTGGCCTTGTTTTACAACAACGGCCTGGTGGTTGTCGGTACTATTTTCACCATTGTCTTCGCCGTTACCTTCATCACCGTTGTTTGAATCGTCACTATTGTCGACAGCTTCTGTTGATCGGTTAGTGCCATCGCCGCCCGATGAGCCACTTCCACAGCCAATGCTGGTGCCAATGAATAGGGTTAATAGTAGATAGGGTAATAGTCGTGTGGTGTTTCGCATGGTGGCCGTTCCTTTGGTCAGACTCTTATTCTAATTTGCGGGCAGTATCCTACGGGGAGCAATTGGGGATAAGAGTCTGCTAAGGCCGAGATTGGGGCGTTGGTAAGATTGAACGTTTTATAAATTTGTTAGTTATTGTGAAATGTTGCGACGGGGTTTTTATAAACTAATTAAAAAACAAAGAGTTAGCGGCATTCTTGGTATGGAGTCCGTTTGGGACAATAGGGTTATAAAGGGCCCTGAATGCTGATAAGCTAACGCTAATGAACGTCAAAGAATGAGAAAGAACGAGAAAGGGGAGTGTGCTTATGGGGCTGATGATTAATACCGAAGAAAAACTGGTGCCGTTGAACAATTATCCTGCGGGCTTGATTCGTATGATGCAAGAGGAGGCAGTTGATTTAGCCGACCTGCTACAGGGTACGGATATTACTGAAACTCAGCTACAGGATTTTTCCGCCCACATTTCTTATGCCCAGTACACTCAGCTTATTGTTAACTCATTGCGCGTATTTGGGAAACCAGGCTTAGGTTTGCATTTAGGTAAATACCTTCATATTGCCAGTAATGGCATGATGGGTATTGCGGCAATGACAAGTAATACGTTAGCGGATGCGTGTGAGATTCAGTTGGCGTATTACAAAGCGCTTTCACCCTTGATGGTGGTGGATATGCATATCAGTGAAGGTAAGGTGCACTTTCAAACCCATGAGGCGTGGGGCGCGGGGCGCTTGTTGCCGTTGGCAGTGGAATGTTTGTTTACGGGGATCTATCACAACGCAAAAATGATGTTGAGTGTGGATCATATTGATTGTGAAATACGTTTGGCGTACGCCGACCCTGGTTATGCCGATAGCTATACGGAACTTTTGGAAAACCCTGTGCAGTTCGGTTGTGCGGTTAATCAGTTATCAATTGATGAAAGCTTGTTGGCACTGCCTTTAAAGTTTCGGGATCCTAATACCTGTCAGATCGCACAACAGCATTGTCAGCGAGAGTACGCCGGTGCGTCGGCGCGGCAAAGTTTGGTCACTAGGGTTCGGCGTGTTGTGCACTATGAACTTGATCGTTGGCAGGTTCTTGAAGGCCATACTTCACCCTTAACATTAGTCTTTGTTGCGGAAGAGTTATTTATGAGTCCTCGAACGTTAAAGCGCAAGTTGAGTGCATTAGGTACAAGTTATCAAAAGGTGAAGGAAACTATTTTGTTGGAACGTGCTGATGCTCTGTTACAGGATGAAGGTATTACGGTAGCGGATATTGCTCAGCGTTTACAGTTCTCTGATACTGCAAATTTTCGTCGAGCCTTTAAGCGTTGGACTGGGAAAACCCCGTTATTGCATCGGCAGGAATTGCTCCGCCTCACGCCAAGGAACGGGTTTGCTGAATAAGAATCCTTGAGCGTAATCACATCCTAACGATGCCAAGAATTCGAGTTGCTGTGGGGTTTCAACGCCTTCGGCAATAACTTTTTGCCCTAGGGAGTGAGCCATTTGAATAATGGCTCTAATGATGGCCTCATCGTTTTTTTCTTCCCCAATATCTCTGATAAAACTCTGATCAATTTTAAGGTAATCGATAGGGAATTTCTTTAGGTAACTTAAGGATGAATAACCAGTTCCAAAGTCGTCAATGGCAATGGTGACACCTGCCTGACGTAAATCGTTTAATTGGCGAATGACATCTAAAGGGTCATCCATTAACGCAGATTCTGTTAATTCCAATTTGATATGTCTTGCGGCGATTTTATTTTTCTCTAATAGCGCTAAAATTTGTTGAGAGAAGTTTTTTTGTTTGAGTTGTTTGGCAGCAACGTTAATGGCAATGGTGAGGTGTTTTCTTGTTTTCTTGTGATCCCCGTCGAACCATTGGCGGGCTTGTTGCCCTGCGGCTAAGAGCATGAATTGGCCAAGATCTTCAATTAAACCCGATTCCTCAGCAATGGGAATGAATACTCCTGGTGAAATAATACCTTTTTCTTTGTGATTCCACCGGGCCAGAGCTTCGAAACCTGAAATGCGATTTTCTGCGATATGCATAATGGGTTGGTAGTAGGGAAGTAAGTGGTTATTTTTTATGGCTAAACGAAGGTCGTTAGTAACTTCAAGATGGCTTTGAATACGCATGTGCATATCGCTATCAAAAAACTTGAAGTTATTTCGACCACTTTTTTTAGCATGATACATGGCGGTATCTGCTGCTTTGGTGAGGGTGATTGCATCGATTCCATGTTCAGGAAAGCTGGCAATACCGATACTGGTTCCAATGTAGGAATCTTTCCCAAACAAATGAAAGGGTTGAGAGAATGCATCAATGATTTTTTGTGCGACATTAGCGGCGTCATTAATGCTGGTCATTTGTTGTAACACTACTGCAAATTCATCTCCACCCAGTCGAGCAATAAGGTCAGCATTTCGTAATACGCCTTTTAGCCGTTCTGATGCTTGTACGAGCAATAAATCTCCTGCGTCATGGCCTAATGTGTCATTGATATTTTTAAAGTGGTCTAGATCGAGAAACATCACACATAGATTGTCTCCAACTCTTTGGGAGTTGGCTGTCACTTTTTCTAAAAATTCCCAATATAACGCACGGTTCGATAGCCCTGTTAATTGGTCAAATTTAGCAAGATTGACCAATTTATTTTCAATTTCTTTTCGCTCTGATATATCTTGAAAAATAACCACGCCACCTTTGCGATGTTCGTCTTCGATTATCGATGATTGCGAGTATTGTACTGGGAATTGAGCGTGTTTGTTTCGCCAAAAATGAGCGTTATCATTTTGGTTACATTGGTTTTCGTTAAATGTTTGTATAAATTCGGATGCCATCCAATCTTTGTTATTACTTAAGGGGTCGATAAAGTCTTTTATGGATTGTCCGACAATATCGTTGCGTTTCGCTGTGAGTAATGTACAAGCGGCGGTATTGGCAAAGGTAATGATATTTTCTATGTCGAGCCCAATAATACCTTCAGCAGTAAAATTAAGTAATTGCTCGTGTTGGCGTTGCAGTAGCCGCACTTGTGCAAGGGCTTCTTCGGTACTTTTTCTTTCATTAAATAAGGCGAGTAAGATACTGATTTTGCTGATGAGAATATTCTCATCAAAAGGTTTGTTAAGATAATCAATAGCGCCAACTTCATAACCTTGTTGTACGTAGTTTGCTTGGTTTCCTGCCGCAGTTATAAAGATAACGGGGGTCAGTCTATGTAATGGTAAGGCGCGGATTTTTTCTACGCACTCAAAGCCATTCATTACGGGCATGTTGATATCCATCAAAATGGCAGCATACTCATTATTTTTAGCCAGCTCTATAGCATCGATACCATTTTGTGCGGAGTCAATGGTGAGGGGTAATGCTTCGAGTGTCATCTCCAATAAACGAAGGTTTATTTCAATGTCATCAACAGCAAGAATTCGAGTGGTCATAGGGTTATGCGCGTCCGTAATTCGATACCTAGGTCATTACTTTAGTAAAGCACAGGATTGATACTTTTGCCGACCTCCAACTGGTGGCTATTTGTAATCTTGGACCATTATTCCGATAGACTATAGTTAATGCATTATTGATTGGTTTATGGCTACACCTGTGTCTATCCGTGAGGGGGTCGTATGAATAAAACGTTGGTTAAGCGCTCGGTGTCATCTCGTGTTGGGAATAGTGACTTTTCGATGGTGCGTCCACTGATGCCAGAGCAGCCTTGGTGGCATAATTTGGAGGCCAATTTTTACAAACTTCCTGATGATTTTGAATTGGATGCTAGAACCCAGGTGATTGTTAAAGGTACTGCTGCTATTGATGTGGCTTTGCGTACTGCGGTGGCGTCTTTGGTGTCGGTGTCGGCATTGCCCTTAAGTGCCTCTCCACTCAAGTTAAAGCGGGATATGGCTGATAGTGAAATCTATAGCGAGAAGGCCAAGACGGGTGACCCCTCATTATTTTTTAAAAAACCACCCAGTAATGTGGTCGTGCATGAAGGGCCTGCCGCGTGGCCACACTTTCGCCCAGGAAACGGACGTTGTATTCAGCTAAGTTTTGATAGCCCATTTGTACCGACAAACCCGCGCTTGCGTGAGGAATATCGTAAAAACACGAATAATATGAAGGCAATAGCGCAATACTGGCGACATGATAGCGGTCCGCGACCGACCATTTGTGTGATTCACGGGTTTATGGCGGATCCTTATTGGTTAAATAGCATGTTCTTAGGCTTGCCTTGGTTTTATAAGCAGGGTTACGATATTTTGCTCTACACCCTCCCCCATCATGGCCAGCGTAAAACAGCGATGGCCCCTTTTAGTGGTTATGGCTATTTTTCTGGTGGAATTGCTCATATCAATGAGACGGTTGCACATTCGGTTCATGACTTTCGGATTTTTATGGATTACCTTGAAGGCCAGGGTGTGGAGAAAATGGGAGTGACTGGTATTAGTCTCGGTGGTTATACCAGTTCATTATTAGCTGCGGTTGATGATCGTTTGTATTTCTCTATTCCCAATGTGCCAGTGGTGAGTTTGTTTGATTTGATGCTGCAGTGGTATCCGGCAAGCTGGGTGATTAAGGCGGGTATGGCGTTGGGTGGGGTGCGTGTTAATGAGGCGAGAGATTTGATGGCGGTGCATTGTCCGCTGACCTATAAACCGCTGATTCCTAAAGAAAGATTGTTTATTATTGGCGGGGCGGGTGACCGTTTGGCCCCCCCGAAACATGCACGATTGTTATGGGAGCATTGGGATGAATGTTTAATCCATTGGTTTCCAGGTAACCATGTATTGCATTTTGACCGTGGTTTGTATTTACGAGAAATGCGTAACTTTATGAAACGTATCGATTTTTCTTGGTAAATACAGCGGGTCAATTGCGCGCTGTTGAATTGATCGAGATCAGATGAATTTACCTGCTACTCTCTAGGTAGAGAGGTTTTTTATGAGTGATGATAAGGGCGCTTTAAAGAAGTGGGTGAGGCGTCTCAATGAAGAGGAGTTCCCCCTTTTTGCCCATACCGCAAGAAATATCGCATCGTTGTCTGCTGATGATGAGGCATCAGTGAATGAGTTGGCGCAGGTGATTTTGGGGGATAGTGCGATGACTGCCAGGGTGCTGCGAATGGCGAATAGCGCTTATTACAACCCTTCAAGTCAGCGTATTAATACGGTCAGCCGGGCTGTTGTTTTGTTGGGCTTTAATGTTGTAAGAAGCATTGCATTATCTATTTCACTTATTGATACCGTGTTAACTGGCGGACGTCATGATGCGGCGTTAGGTGAGTTGGTTAAGTCTTTTCATGCTGCTATTCAAGCAAAGGAATTTTCTAGCGTTCGTAATACGCCGAATACGGAAGAGATATTTATTGCTGCGTTGTTGAATCGATTGGGGGTCGTGGCTTTTTGGTGTTTTCCTTATGGTAAGGATACTGCGTTAATTGAGGCGTATACAGTAACCAAAGAGCCTGCGGAAGCGGAGAAAGATGTTCTGGGGTTTACGTTGGAGCAGCTCACTTCCGCATTATCAAAAGAATGGCAGTTAAGTACTTTGTTGATGGGGGCGTTAAACCACTCGGATACAAGGGATAAGAATATCCTGGATATAGGGCGAGGATTTCGGTTAGCCAATTCGGTTGAGCAGGGCTGGGATACGAACCCCGTTTTATTGGTGTTGAAAGAAATCAGTGAAGATATTAATCGACCGTTAAAAGCAGTCAAAGAAATGGCTTATGATAATTCGCAGAAGGCGATGCGAATGATTGAGCAATTTGGTATTCAGATTGCCAGTCAGTTTATTCCGCCTTTGCCGCAGGAAGTGGCGCCAGGAATGGATGACCTGGAAACAAAAACGGATGATGTGGTGAATTTGCAGCTAGATATTCTGCGTGAGCTATCAACAATGCTGAGCGAGCAGGTTGATTTGAACACGGTTCTTGGAACCGTGTTGGAGGGTATTTATCGATCTTTGGATATGGACAGGGTTGTGTTGGCTTTGATTGTGAAGAAAGGTACAACGTTG
Organism: uncultured Gammaproteobacteria bacterium; assembly: GCA_913063495.1. Lineage (GTDB taxonomy): Bacteria > Pseudomonadota > Gammaproteobacteria > Pseudomonadales > Ketobacteraceae > 42-54-T18. The sequence continues at coordinate 10,982 of CAJXXT010000162.1, forward strand.
GAGTCTAAGTTGGCCTTGGGAGACGGTCGCAACCGGTTTGGGGAGTTATTTAAATTTCCTCTAAATGAAGTGGATAACGTTTTCACTCACCTTTTTGCACTTAATGAACCGCTATGGATGGATAGAAAAATGCGAGCAGATTTGGGGCCTTTGTTAACCCCCGAGATTTATAATGTTATCGGGCAGGTAGAGTTTTTTGCGATACCGGTTTGTGTTGCAGGCAAGCCTAAAGGTGTGATTTATGCGGATCGCTCATTAACACGAGAGCCGTTAGAAAAGCATGCTTTTCTAACGTTTCGCCATTTCTGTGAGCAAGCCAATATCGCGTTTACGATATTGGGACGTTAGGCTTATTTGGATAAGGCGTTACCCAACTTCAGATAATGAATGCCTAAGGGCACCATCATCGACAAAAATAGTCATGTTTTTGGTTCGTCGAATAATGGAGGAAGGGCTCATTCCCAGCATATCTTTAAACACATGATTAAAATGAGATGCGTCTGAAAAACCGGCTTCTAATGCAGCCTCGGTAATAGATCGGCCAAAGGCAAGTAATGTTGCAGTGACAAAGAGACGATGCCATAAGCGAAAGCGGCGGATGGGGATGCCGGTTGTTGCTTTAAACAAACGTTGCAAGGTGACTTCCGATACGCTGATGCGCTTGGCCATGGCTTTGTTGGTGTGGTTAATGGTGGGGTCATCTTGAATAAAATCGATGATCTCAACAATTCTAGGGTCGGTTGCTGGACGTTTGGGGGCCTCAAACATGGATGGGAATACCGCGTGTTCAATCAAGTTTCCCGCTTCTTTTTGATCAAGTGTGTGGCATAACATTTTCTCAAATGCTGCGGCTTGCATGATTTCTTTTTTGTTGCCAACGTAGATCTCACCCACTTGCTCTTTCATGGATTGTTTTAATCGGAAAAAATCTTCGTTGTATGGATCCAGGTAACAATTAGCGATACGGTGGCCGTTGCTATCCATGATAAAAGGGATGCCGGCAGGTATGAGAAAGGAATTGCCGCTAACGGTTTCCCCTGAATTGCACTGGGTAATGGAAATAGGACCGTCAACGCCAACCAAAAGCGAAGCGGCACCTTGGGTAAGGGGGCTAAATTCTGGGTATTCACCAATATATAACGTGCGTGATTCCCAAAGATACAATATGGATGGAGCCGTGATGGAATGAATCATAGGGTACTCACTATTGGTTTTTATTTTTAGTATTGTTCTTATTTATTCTTATTTTGGCTTTCTTTTTAGGAACAGGCTGAATGATACCTAATCATAATTAAGTAAACAAGCGTTTACTGAACGGTAATTCTACAGTGTTAACTTTACCGCTGGCAAGTGTTACAGAGTAAGCCTTTGTAAGGTTCGAATATGTCCAATTCATACAATTAAAATTGCTACTTATATACGTATAGTCATTAAACATAGGCAAAAACGATTCTTCAGGGAGTGTATTAAGTAGAGTGCGACATTTTGCAGTTTGTGCCTAGTTTAAGCACTGCATTCGGGTTATCCAATTTTGGGTAACCCGAAAGTAGACGAGGTGTCGTTACGTTGAGGTATTAAATTATTGCTTTGTAGATTAGCTCTTTACGTAAACTATTCGTTAAGCCTAAAAGGTTTTTGTTGGAGATTATGCTGATAATAATTGGGAGTGTGTGCGTACACTTAATGTAGGTTCATGTGTGTGTGTCACCTGAAAATGTTAGCCTCTTAGGAATAGCGTTTGTTGCCGTGAGGCTAATAGACTAATTGTGAATCTGAGCCTAAACTATTTATATAGTTTTCGATGATAGTTTCGATGATAGTTAGGCTTGAGATGATTCAATGGGTGAAGAAGAACATCTAGACAATAATGCGTTGGAGCAGTGGGCATGCGAATACCAGCGCTTTGCCCTATTAACGGGTTGCCAGACCATTGAAGCATTAGATTGCGTATTTGAACGCGTGTTTCAGGAGCTATTTGGTACCGAGGGTGTACAGGTAATGAGGCCGGCAGACGCGGCGACTAATGATGAGAATGCAACGGTACAGCATATCGTTGTATCGAGTATGGACGATAGAATTCGTGATGTTGTCATTGGTGATTCTCAACGCTCCCCCCAAAGGCGTTACCTTGATGCAATCCTAGAGGTTTATGGAAACCAATATGAGCTATTGCTCAAGAACCAGGTGGATAAACTAACGGGTTTATCAAACCGTCAGCTACTTGATGAGAGAATAAGTCGTTTATCGGTGGGTGATGCTGGAGATAGACGGAAAAATGAGCCTGAACGCATTGTCGTGATATTTGATATTGATCACTTTAAGTTGATTAATGATAGGTTTGGTCATTT
>CAJXXT010000163.1 GCA_913063495.1 uncultured Gammaproteobacteria bacterium
AGTTTAGCAACAAACACCTAGAGGTATTATCTTGAGTAAATTGTACGTCATTGGCACCGGGCCAGGTGACTTAAACTGGTTAACACCAGCAGCCAAAGAAGCAATCAACCAATCAACCGATTTGGTTGCCTACGGACTATACCTCAAACTTTTGGGAGAACTTACCGAAGGTAAGATATGCCACGAGCAGGACCTAGGTGAAGAAATTCAACGCGCTGAAAATGCACTAAACCTAGCGTCATCAGGTAAAACTACTAGTCTTATATCGAGTGGCGACATAGGTATTTTTGCAATGGCAACATTGGTGTTTGAACTTCTAGACACGCAATCAAAGCCTGAGTGGCATGATGTAGATATTCAGGTATTACCAGGAATATCAGCCATGCAAGCTGCCGCCAGTCGTGTAGGTGCCCCGCTCGGCCATGATTTCTGCGCAATATCGCTATCGGATTTATTAACCCCTTGGGAAACAATTGAAAAGCGAATTACCTGCGCCGCAGAAGGTGATTTTGTTATTTCTTTTTACAACCCGGTATCCAAGAAAAGAGACTGGCAACTACAAAAAGCAAAAGAGATCCTGCTTGCCAACCGCCCCGGCAGCACACCTGTCATTCTTGGTAGAAACCTAACTCGCGAGACAGAGGCCATAACCATCACAACACTAGAAGCCCTCGACCCAACTCAGGTTGATATGTTGACATTGGTTATGATTGGCAACAGTGAAAGTAAAGTTATCGAATCTACACCAGCAAATGGTGAATCCAAGCAGTGGGTTTACACTCCTCGCGGCTATAGCAAAAAACTTATCTAGAAGAAGACGCAGACATGAAAGTATACTTTATTGGCGCAGGCCCCGGTGATCCGGACCTAATTACCGTAAAAGCCAAACGACTCATAGATCAAAGTCAGGTAATTCTATATGCGGGGTCGCTCGTACCGGAAGAGATATTATCCGGAGCCCGAGAAGATGCCCTTATCTTAGACACTGCATCCATGGCATTGCCAGAAATTATAGAAGAAATAACAAAAGCCAAAAACAAAGGCCTTGATGTTGCCCGTGTTCATTCCGGTGACCCGTCTATCTACGGCGCTATTGGCGAACAAATACGTCAACTCGACAGCCTTGGTATTGAATACGAAGTTATTCCGGGTGTAACCGCAACAAGTGCTTCTGCAGCATGGTTAAACAAGGAATTAACGCTTTCCGGTGTATCACAAACGGTCATCATGACTCGATACGCTGGCAAAACTCCCATGCCAGAAAGGGAAAGCCTTAAGGAACTTGCATCACACGGTGCCACCTTGGTGATTCATTTAGGTGTCACTCGCATCCATAAAATTGTAGAAGATCTTATTCCATTCTACGGCGAACAATGCCCTGTCGCGGTATGTTATCGCACAAGCTGGCCTGATGCAGATAAAGTTGAAGGGACGTTAAGTAATATCGTTGATCTTGTTCGCGAGAAAAAATTCACTCGGACGTCTCTGATTATTGTAGGGCATGTTCTTCAGCCAGAATCATTTAATGACTCTTGGTTATACAATGAAGACAAAGCACATGTTTACCGCCCGAAAGTAAAACCAATCAAACCAAGAACGGTTAAACGTCCAAATAAAACAGTGTAAGAAAAATATCAAAAAAACCAGTAACTATTTAACACGATTAGCAAAACGAGAAACCCTATGGGCACAACAAATATCAATCTCAATAAAATTCCTGCCACCATCGTCACCGGTTTTTTGGGTAGTGGTAAAACCACCCTGCTGTCCAACATATTAAAAAATGCGAACGGTAAACGAATCGCCGTCATCGTTAATGAGTTTGGCGAACTTGATATCGACGCCGATTTATTGCGAAGCTGCCCTCTCGATTGTGATGATGACGCTAATACTGAAAGCCAGCAGATAGACAGTGGCGTTTACGAACTAGCCAACGGCTGCATTTGCTGCACTGTAGAAGAAGAATTTTTACCAGTAATGAAAACGCTCGTAGAACGAAAGGATGAAATCGATTATATCCTTATCGAAACCAGCGGTTTAGCATTACCTAAACCATTGGTTCAAGCATTCAACTGGCCAGAAATAAAAGCGCATTGCACAGTAGATTCTGTCATCACTGTGATTGACGGCCCTGCGGTCGCCGATGGTAGATTTGCCAATAATCCAGAGCAAATTGCAGCGCTACGCTTAGCAGATAAAAACCTGGATCATGACCCGTCCCTAGAAGAGCTATTAGCAGATCAACTAAGCGCTGCTGATCTCGTAGTAATCTCTAAGTCAGATTTGCTTGATGATGACAAAAAAACAATTATCAGTGATATCGTCGATTCTCGTATCAGTAACAAAGTTAAAACGTTGATGATAGAAAACGGTGAAATTGCCAGCGAATTAATAATGGGGCTAGAAAAAGCGTCTGAAGATGAGATTGATCATGTACATACACATCATGATCATCACCATTCTCACGGCGAGCATCACAAACATGCTCATGATGACTTTGATTCCTTTGTCGTTAAATTGGGTGAAGTTGATAACACAAAGTTTCTTGCCGCGTTAAACGCCCTTATGGAAGAACTTCCCATTTATCGCGCCAAAGGCTTTGCAGCAATCCCAGGAAAACCAATGAGAAAAGTCATTCAGGGCGTAGGTTCTCGTGTTGATCAGTACTTTGATCGCTTATGGCAAGAAGATGAAGTCAGAGCAACTAACATTGTTATTATCGGCAAAGGCCTCGATGAAAGCTACGTATCTGCAAAACTAGCGGAAGCGGAAGCTTAAACAATGCACTTACTCGCGGCAAAGCCAGGTGGTTTTAGTGATGAAGAAGGGATCGTTGACCTGCAACAAACCCCTGCAGATGTCATCATTCTTTCTGCTCAAGACACACTCATCAACATCCTGGCTAACACCGCGAAACACTATTTTGAAAGTAGCGCTGCGTCTGAAAAAGAACCAAGTTTTACCTTACGTTTAGCAAACATCCTGCACCTTACGAAACCAGCGGCATTTGATCTCTATTTTGAGTCCGTATTGAAACATGCCAAACTCATTATTGTCTCATTACTTGGTGGTGAAAATTACTGGCCGTACGGTATAGAGCAACTCCGGCATCTGGCAGAACAGAGCAAAACTGACGTTATTTTTATTCCTGGGGATGACTCGGCTGACCCTCAACTTATGGGTTATTCTACCTTCGCTCTATGTAATGAAGTAGAAACCAATGGCCGTATAGCCTACGACATCTGGCGCTACCTTCGAGAAGCAGGCACCAAAAATACTACTAATTTCTTTCGATTCGTTAATTATCATTGGTTTGATAACGAATTAGTAAGCAACAAAGGTTGCAACAAAAACATTGACCCGCCGGAAGCAATTCCAAATACGCTTTTATTTGACCCCATTGACGGCGAAATATCACTGGCACAATGGAAAGCTAAATACAAAACACATGCTACAACTGCCACGTTAACAAAAAACACTGTCGCACTCATATTCTACAAAAGCCATTTACAAAGTGGTAATACTGCAGCCTTCGAAGAGTTTTCAACGCTAATATATGAAACAGGTTTAACACCGCTAACCATTGTCGTAAACAGTCTAAAAGACACTGCGAGCTTAGAGAGAGTTTCGATTATATTGGAGCAGTCTGACGCTCAACTTGTTATCAACACGACAGGATTTTCCGTTCGCTCTCAGGAGAATGCTTCGCTCAGCTCCCTTCCAACAGTTGATACGATACCTTATCACGGCGACCTGCCCATCATTCAAGCCATAGCTTCTAGCTCGTCGAAAGAGGACTGGCTTGAATATAGCCAAGGTCTAAGGGTCAGGGATATGGCAATGAATGTTGCATTGCCAGAACTCGATGGTCGAATTATAAGTCGAGCCATAACGTTCAAAGAAACGTCTGAATATTCTGATTTGTGTCAAGTTGATCAAATTATTTATCGACTACACAGAGAGCGAGCTCAATTCGTTGCACTGCTCGCTAAAGGCTGGTCAACACTTCGTAACAAGCAGCACTCCGAAAAACGCATCGCCCTTCTACTTGCAAACTACCCCACTAAAGAGGGTCGTATTGGAAATGGTGTCGGTTTAGATACACCAGCATCAGTCATTACGATATTACGCGCATTAGATCAACAGGGGTATTCCGTTGACGCAATCCCAAAAGATGGCGACCAACTTATTGGAGCTCTTCTTGACAGTGTTACAAACGATCTGGACACGCTTAGTTTACGAAAGTGCAACCAAAGTATTACATTGGAAGATTATCTGGATTTTTTTCACACTCTACCAGAAGAAAATCAATCTGCGGTAATCGATCGATGGGGAGATCCTCAGCAATCACCAAAATACCGTGCAGGTAGACTAATGGTATCCGGTATTCGGCTGGGTAATGTGTTTGTCGGTATTCAGCCCGCGAGAGGATACAATGTTGACGCCGCAGCGTCCTACCATGACCCTGATCTGGTGCCACCACATGACTACCTGGCTTTTTATTATTGGTTGCGACAACAATTCAATGTTGATGCGGTTGCTCATATAGGGAAACATGGCAACTTAGAGTGGCTTCCCGGAAAAGGCGCCGCTTTAAGCAATACGTGTTGGCCAGATGCTATATTTGGTCCACTGCCACACTTATATCCTTTTATTGTGAATGACCCCGGCGAAGGGGCTCAAGCTAAACGGCGTATTCAGGCCGTAATTATTGACCACTTAATGCCCCCTATGGCGAGAGCAGAAACATACGGTGACCTAGCGGCTTTAGAAAATCTGGTAGATGAGTATTACCAGGCACTTGGACTTGACCCCCAGCGTGAAGAGTATCTGCGCAATGAAATACTTTCCTTACTTGGATCAAGCGATATTGCTAAAGAGCTTCCGTCATATCAAGCACCTCAGAAAAATGAATCTCAAAAAACCATATCTCAAAATACAATATCATCTCAAAACAATGCATCGGAAAGCAATGTATCCGATACGTTACTCGGAGAGTTGGACGCCTACCTTTGTGAATTAAAAGAAGCACAAATCCGAAACGGATTGCATCGATTTGGTGAGTTACCCAAAAATCAAGAATGGTCAGAAACCTTGGTTTCATTGTTACGGCTTCCTCGCGGAACAGAACAACGAGACCAAGGATTACTTCATGCTATTACCGAAGATCTAAACCTTAAGAATAGCAGCAGCGAAAATGCCAATAACAAAGAGCTGTTTAACCCGTTATCGATGGATCCTTCTACGGCATGGGTCGGTCAAAAACCACACTTACTCCGGGATTTACCCGCACTATCAAATATCATGTGGCGTACTGAAGCTGACGCAAGAGAGCGGCTCGAATGCCTTTCATTATCAATTGTAGAACGCTGTCTTCACCACGATAAATCGTTACGTGAACCGGTTCATTATTTAGGATCAGTAGGGCTACCTACTACTCAGGCATTATTAGAATCTGTTGTGGGTTCCTTGCTTCCTGCATTTGAAGCCTGCGGTCCAAATGAAATCGGGGGTATTCTCAATGGGTTTTCTGGAAAGTTTGTGCAACCTGGCCCGAGTGGAGCGCCAACGCGTGGTCGCCTTGACACTCTACCAACGGGACGTAACTTTTACTCAATCGACAATCGTTCAATCCCAACCCCTGCGGCCTGGGAGCTAGGTAAAAAATCAGCATTAAAATTGATTGAGCGTCATCTACAAGAACACGGCGAATACCCAGCGCAACTTGGCATGTCTGTTTGGGGGACATCCACGATGCGAACAGGTGGGGATGACATAGCTCAGGCCATGGCCCTAATGGGAGTTAAACCCATTCGCTCACCCGGCTCAAATCGCGTTGTAGATTTTGAGGTAATCCCTAGCTTTTTAATGAGCCACCCAAGGGTCGATGTAACATTAAGGATTTCTGGTTTTTTTCGTGATGCATTCCCTCAAGTTATCAATCTATTTGATGCTGCCGTCAATGCATTGTACGAACATCAGGAACCGGGACACAACTCATCGAATCGCAACCCAATAAGGGATGCGATAGACAACGAAATTAATGAGCTATTAAAAAACGGCGTTGAAAAAGAAACGGCAAACGCTCAAGCAAAATGGCGTGTTTTCGGATCAAAACCTGGATCTTACGGAGCAGGATTACAAGGTCTTATAGACGAACGTCTGTGGGATACTAAAGAAGACCTTGCTCAGGCGTACATTAATTGGGGAGGTTATGCATATAGCCAAGCAGATAAGGGTAAGGTCGCATTCCAAGCATTTGCCAGCCGCTTATCCGAAATAGATATCATCATTCAAAATCAAGATAATCGTGAACATGATGTGTTGGACTCAGATGATTATTACCAATTCCAAGGCGGCATGGCGAATGCTGTCAGCGTAATGTCAGACAAAACACCGACGATTTATCACGGGGATCACTCCAATCCGGCAAACCCCGCCATCAAAACCCTTAAGGAAGAGCTAAACAAAGTTATTCGATCACGTGCATTAAACCCAAAATGGATGACCGCTATGCAACAACATGGTTACAAGGGCGCATTTGAAATGGCCGCTACCGTCGATTATTTATTTGCCTACGATGCTACTACAGATCTTATTGATGATTACCAATACCAATCGATAACGGAACAATACTTATTTGATGAAAAGAATCGGGCATTTCTTGAATCCGCTAATCCAAATGCGATGAAAGAGATGGCTGAACGATTATACGAGGCTATTCAACGGGGAATGTGGAGTGAACCCGGAGATTCAAAGCAAGCTCTGGAAGATATGATTATCGACATTGAAAATTCTCTTGAAGAAAAACAATAAGCCTATAGCGATAATAAAGCTGAATAGAACCTCATTATCGCTATAGGCTTGTTGTTTAATAGCGCTAACTACTACTTATTGTTAAATTTCTCTAACTGCTCAGGTGTCGCCTCTTTCTGATGTTTATCTTTCCATTCAGCATAGGGCATTCCGTACACTAACTCTCGAGCATCCTCATACGCCACGGTAGCGCCTTCTTCCTTTGCAGCTGCAACATACCATTTGGATAAACAGTTACGGCAAAATCCCGCCAAATTCATTAATTCAATATTCTGCACGTCTTTACGTTCATCAAGGTGCGCCAGCAACCGGCGAAATACCTTCGCTTCAATGATGTCTTCTTTTGACACGTTATCACTGCTTGTCATTACTCGATACCTATTATGTTGACGAGGGTGTTCTCATCGTTACAAACTCTTCTGCCGCTGTTGGATGTATTCCAATGGTACTATCAAACTGCGCTTTAGTTGCACCGCACTTTAAGGCAATTGCAAGGCCCTGGACAATTTCTCCGGCATCGGAACCAACCATGTGAGCGCCCAAAACCTTATCGGTGCTGGTTTGTACAACTAACTTCATATATGTCCGCTCGTCTAACCCACTTAACGTATGTTTCATGTGCTTAAAGTCAGACGTAAACAACGTAATATCACCAGGGTATTGTTTATCTGCATCTTCAGCAGATAAACCTACTGTACCGATATTAGGTTGGCAAAACACGGCTGTTGCTATGTTTGAATAATCAACCTTGCGTTTCTGGCCTTTTATGAGGTTGTCGACAATTGCCATGCCTTCGGCGAGAGCAACAGGTGTTAGCTGTAGTCTCCCAATAACATCTCCAATTGCATAAATTGAAGGTACAGAAGTTTGATAATAGTCATCAACAATGACTGATGAATTCGGTTGCAATTCGACACCTACCGCTTCCAAGCCCAAGTTATCAATCAGGGGGCGTCTTCCCGTTGCGTACAACACCATGTCAGCGTTAATCTCAGAATCACCCAATTTAGCTGTTATGCTACCGTTTGCCTCTTTTGTTAATTCATCGATAGTGGTGTCAAAATGTAGATGAATGCCTTTCTTTAATAACTCATCTCTAACAAACTCCCGTATATCAGTATCAAACCCTCGCAAGAACAAAGGGCCCCGATAGATCAGGTGTGTCTCTACACCAAAGCCATTCAGAATACCCGCAAATTCAACTGCGATATAACCGCCGCCGACTACAATTGCCTTTTTGGGCAATTTATCCATGTAGAAGAAATGGTTTGAGTCAACCGCGTGCTCGCTACCAGGAAACTCAGGAATAAACGGTGTACTTCCCGTTGCTACCAAGATATTTTTAGCGGTATAAACCGTGTCTCCAATCTTAACTTCGTGAGGCGAAACAATGGTCGCCTCACCCACAACCAAGTCAACTCCAGCGTTATCCAAAAGAGTTCCATAGATGCCATTAAGTCGCTCAATTTCACGGGTTTTATTGTCTCGCAAAACATCCCAATCAAATGAAACGTTCTCGACCGTCCAACCAAAACCTGCAGCTGACTCGATCTCTTCACTTACGTGTGAGCCATAAACAAATAGTTTTTTCGGCACGCAACCAACGTTCACACAAGTGCCACCTAAGGCTTGTTTTTCTGCAACAGCAACACTGGCTCCTTCAGTGGCTGCCATCCGTGCAGCACGAACGCCGCCGGATCCTGCCCCAATAACAAACAGATCGTATTGATAAGACATTTCATCTTCCTCCGGTTGTTATCGTCCTGATTGAGGGTTTAAAATTTCTATTTCAACACGACGATTGGTAGCTCTGCCTTGTTTGGTCTCGTTGCTGATCGCAGGGTAACGCTCGCCGTAACCTACTGAGGACATGCGCGCAGAACCCACACCTTGACTAGCGAAATATTGCATAACAGAATTAGCCCGACGCTCTGACAACGTTTGATTGAGCGAGTCACTTCCTGAACTGTCAGTATGACCAGCAATTCGAATATCCGTTTTTTTGAATTCGTTAAATACTAAAGCAACAGAATCTAGTGTTTCATAAAAAGCCGGCATCAACGCGTATTGACCCGATGGAAAGCTTATGTGACCAGGCATATTAAGATGAATACCCTCTGGAGTACGCGTTACGCTTACACCAGTATTTGCTAATTTCTGACGAAGCAAAGACGCTTGTCTATCAAAATAGTACCCCGTTCCTCCGCCAAGAGCTGCACCAATAACGGCACCTTTAGCTCTGTCCTTTTTACTTGATACAGCGGCACCTAACACTGCACCGATACCCGCGCCAATTGCAGCTTTGCTTACAGTTTGCTCACCCGTATAAGGATCAACAGTACAACCAGTTAACGATAGAGAACCTGCAAGTGCGAGTGTAGCAAACGTCTTTTTCATGTTTTTTTCCATATAAGAGTGTGGCGTAGGGCTTGGACACCAAACAAGGATAATAAATCCAAGAAATGTTAATACGTATAATAAACGATAAGAAGAAAAAGGTGGGAAAAACTATAAGGACAAAAGCGATAAAAAGGGTGATTCAGCGTAAATGTATAACAGGTTTTACATTTGCGCTGAATCACAGGGGATTATATTCTTCTAATTAGCCCGCAGTCGTTACATCTCTACGGCTATCCTTACGCCTATCAAGCTCGGCGTTAATATACTCGGCTGTTGCAACTGACTCACGTCGATCTTTGCCGGTTCGCTCTTCAAGCGAAGTCGATATTTTATCGAATATTTCTGTTTTTTTGTTTTCCATGTTACTACCACTCACTGTTCATCTGTGCTTTGTGACTCTCAATATAGGCCCATTAAAAATTTCTATAGAGCCAGTTAACGAAAGTAGTATAGACCGTGAATGAGCATTTCCCAGTTTTTAGAGCCCATCTTAACAAACAGTAACAATAGTTAATAAAACGGGTTACAAAGCACCTAATTAATTTAGCTAATCGAAATCCAACAAGATGCCTTATTATTGGGCTGTTTTATATTGCTTGCGGCCAATCATTTTAGGGTGTACATTTCGGCCATACCGAACGATAGTCCCAATTACTTACTAAATCACATAACCAACCTCAAAGAGCATTGTTATGGAAAAGACTGCCCTAGTCACAGGTGCCGCAGGCTTCGTGGGCCAAGCCCTCGTCATACGCCTACTAGAACGAGGTTTTAAGGTTAAGGCACTAGATCTTCCGGAAAACCCTGAATTCTCAAAATTTATAAATAGATTGCCATCGTCCCATAGCGCTAACATTGTGCCCTGCCCTGGGGACATAACCGACATCGACTCACTGAAAACAGTTGTTTCAGGGGTTTCTTATGTGTTTCATACCGCAGCACTTCTAAACTCGGTGGCGCCACGTTCCGCATTTGAGTCGGTAAACATCCAAGGCACAAAAAACATTTGTGAAGCAGCAGCAGAAGCCTGCGTAGAACGCTTTATTTTAGTATCTACCTCAGATGTATTTGGCATACCCGAGCCGACTGAAGTCATTACAGAAAAAACCGCGTATAGATCTTGGGGGGAGCCTTATGCTGACACCAAGATAGAGGCGTGTAAAATTGTCAAAAACTTTCAAAAAAATGGCTTACTTAACACGACAATAATATACCCCGGATGGGTATATGGGCCTGGGGATCGTCAGTTTTTCCCTGCAATTATTGATATGGTAAAAGAAAAACACGCGTTTGTTTGGCATAAAAAAGCACCTTATTGCGTAGACCTTATTTTTATCAATGATTTAATTTCAGCCATAGTAACCGCCGCTGAATCCCCTGCAGCAATAGGAGAAGATTACCTTATCCTGGACGACAACACTGAAATAACACCTGAACAGTTTTTTGGTGATATCGCCGATCAACTCAGTATTAAACTAAAAATCCACAAACTACCCTATCGACTAATGTATGCTGTGGCCTGGGTAAGTCAGCAATTAAAACAACAAGGCATCATTAAAAACCTACTACTAAGCACAACGGATGTAAAAGCGTTCGGCAACAATTTCGCATTCTCCAACCAAAAAGCCCGAAAAGCATTGCAATGGGAACCATCTATCTCCGCCAAAGAAGGCATTAAAATCGCGCTCGAATGGCAGCGACATAACAATTAACCGTCCAATCAGAGTTTAATCCCCCGCTGAAGAATTGAGGTATAATCTCACCTCTACTTACTCTATTTTACAATTTTCAAGCGGGAAATGGTTTTGTTAAAAGGTTTACTGGTACTTATTGGATTTCAATTGGCGGGCGAATTCATCTCAGCTCAATTCCACTTACCGTTTCCTGGAGCGGTTATTGGTATGGGATTATTGTTCCTATATTTGATGATTAAGGGCAGCACCCCAAAAACCCTATCAACAACGTCTACGGCATTATTCCCCTATATTCCGCTGTTTCTTATGCCTGCGTGTGTAGGCGCAATGGGGTATTGGTCACTTCTTCAAGAAGAATGGTTAGCCTTGCTCATTGCACTCACAGTAAGCACAATCACGACTATCGCTCTTACCCCATATATCATGCGTTTTTTTATGTCGCTTTCTTCTAGCGCGAGCCGTCGGGCGAACGGAGGAAGTTCAAGTGACTAAATCCTCCATGTCTTCATTTGCTCTAGATTCGATTATTAACAACCCTTTGTTTGGTGTATTTCTAACGCTTTTAGCCTTTAAGTTTGGGCAATGGTGTTACAAAAAAACCAACCGAAATCCATTTTTACAGCCAATGATAGTTGGGCTATTTAGTGTATTTCTAGCGTTGTTAGCATTTGGATTATCATTTGATCAATATTTTGCAACAGCTCAACCATTACACTTAATGCTTGGCCCGGTAACCGTTGCCCTTGCTGTACCACTTTATGAGAATGTTCAACGTATCCGAGCAATGCTGACTCCAGTATTAATTACCGTGCTCTTGGCATCCACAATAACAGTGTCGATTACCATCGGTATTGCATGGCTTATGGGGGCAGGACAATCAACCCTACTGTCTTTGCTAACAAAATCAATTACAACCCCCATTGCTATGGCCGTTTCTACAGAAATTGGTGGCATCCCCTCTCTGGCGGCGGTATTTGTAATATACACAGGTATTATTGGGGTAATTGTAGGCCCGAGCATTCTTGATAAGTTGCGAATCAGCGACAAACGCATTAGGGGTATAACGATGGGAATAAGTGCGCACGCGATAGGTACAGCAAGAGCAATTGAAGAAGACAGGGAAACAGGGGCTTTTTCGGCGCTGGCAATGGGTATGACTGGATTTATAACGGCATTTGCTTTGCCGCTAATCGTTCTGTGGAGCTCCTACTAAAATGGGACGACTAATTATTCACAGGGCTATTGCCTGCTTCAAATTGACCGTTTCTAATCGTGTATTTAAAAATAACATTATTTTTTGTTAGCGTAAGAGACGGTAGCGTAAATTTACCTTCAATAACCCCTTTGTGTTCCGAGGTTATCTCAATAATAGCTTCTGATGCTTCAGGTAATGTGAGTGGGTCACTTCCCTCAATGGCAATAAGCAAATCTGCCTTTTTGATATGATACTTTCCAACGCCTTCATATTCGCGAATAATAAAGTGGATAAACTGATTATCCCCCTCACTGCGTATGCGTAATTCTGTAGCTAACAAAGCAACCTTTCTATCCCACCAAACATTTTCATTTTGAAGATAACGTCTTTTCTTAGTAAACCCGTCCTCAAAGACAAAACCTATACCCCCTTGGAACTCGTAGGTAGGTGCGTTATTTTTTTGATAAGCTGCAGCTCTTTCAACAAGATTCTTTTTGGTTATGCGCTTACCTTTATTGAACAAGCATGTTTCTACATCACCGTATTTAGTGCTGCACTCCCCAACACCATGTTCTTTATCCTTTGAGAAAGTACCGCGATAAGACTCTCCGTTGGCTCTTACGAGAACCCCTTTCCCGTGCCTAAGGTCATTTTTATACTTACCTATATATCGCTGTCCACTTCGATAGATAAGCATTCCTTCCCCATGCTTAAGATCGTTTTTCCATTGACCTTCATAGCGAGTACCACTGCGGAATGTAAGCTGGCCCTGTCCATGACGGTTATCTACTAACCACTCACCTTCATAGTGATTACCATTGGCATATTGCATAGAACCAAAGCCTTGCCTTTTACTTTGAACCCATTTACCTTTGTACACACTGCCATCAATCCAATGAAAGACACCCCTTCCTTCGAATTTTCCGTCAACAAATATCCCGTTGTATTCATCTCCGTTGGCCTTGAGCAACAATCCTTTGCCATTTGGAACCCCTTTAATAAGCTGTCCATCATATTGTTCTCCTGATGGCAAGGTAACCGATTCCAAAAATGCAGGTAAAGCTACTTCTTCCGCATGTGTGCTGGTGCAAAAGAGCAAAACAATAAATAATAGAGAGAAAAATGTTCGATGTGATTTTTTTATTCGAATAAGTAACACAGCACGGTCTCAGGTGTTTATAACGTTGGCTATGGTATACCAACGCAGTAAA
>CAJXXT010000164.1 GCA_913063495.1 uncultured Gammaproteobacteria bacterium
TTTAGTGAGCTAGCTGAATTTTCCAATAAGTTTGGATATTCAAAAGTCGAGCAGTATTCTTTCTATAAGTTGTCAAAATGGCCAGGAGCATTACTAAAAGACATGTTTACGGAGTTAGATGCGGGTCAAATTGATGAAGGGAAAGAGTTAGAGAAAAACGTAAAGAAAATATGTGGTGGTGTTCGTAGAAAAGCTAATGCTGCATTAAAGAAAATTGACAAGTGATAACCTTTGTAGTTGATGGTTATTACATTGTCTGATTTAACCAGGGTATCAAGCGCGAAAGGTAATACTGGTGTTATAAATCGGTGAAAAATATACTACTAACTAAGAATCATATATGAGAGAGATAGAGCATAATCTACACGGTAAAGTATTGAGACCGGCTAGTTTTAATGAGCTGTTGTCAGAGGTGAGTAAACCCTCAGGAAAGCATCATCACCGAGTATGGATGTGGCGTGGCCAAAGCAATATTGATTGGCGAATAGATAGTTCAGCCTATCGGAGATTGATTCCCTCGTCAGGTTACAAATCTGGAGACCTGAATAACGATCTCATTAGATACGAAAAAACCTTGCTTGAGCATGCAACCCATAGAGGCTACAGATTTGAAAATGGCCGAGTTTTATCTGACTTTGAGTTACTGGCAAAACTTCAACATCATGGAGCTGCAACAAGATTAGTAGACTTTACTCGCAACGTTTTAATTGGACTGTGGTTTGCAAGTAGTGAAAATGCCAATCAATCTGGATTATTGATAGGTTATGATTCATGGTACATAGAGGGTCACGAAAAGCAGTTGGAGTCTAGGCCATATGATGAAGTTATTAATGAAATAGGAGATAGAAATCCCGTTACTTGGGAGCCGCCGGGTGTTTCATCTAGAATTGCAGTTCAGCATAGTCAGTTTATGTATAGTAAAGTTTTCGATAGCCCGCACGGTAGTTTGGTCTTACCTCACGACGAAAGTGCATATAGAAGGTATGAAATTTCAAAGAAGGTAAAGTCTGAAGCTTTAGAGGTGCTAACTGAAGTTTTTGATGTAAACAAGATCAACATCTTTCCAGATATTGATGGCTTTGCGCAAGCAAATTCAGTAAGCCAAGATATAACACAGATGCACCGGTGGTAATTATACTTAATAATTATCTGCAAGGGGCAAAGCTAAGCTCCGCCAATTTGCGGTTATTAGCGCTCACATTACCACAATTAGTATGCAGCTCGGCTTTAACTAACCGATGAACGCGGAATGGTAGTACTCGTGCGCCTTTATGCCCATTACGCTTCGCTGGTGTGTCACGACGAAAGATCTTCGATCTTTCTTGCTGTACTTAAGATGAGGGAAGGCCCCTCGGTTTCGGTAACCAAATACTGAAATCAAACTACCCTATGCGGCTTTCATTAAGAGTGTTGGTCGTGAGCGATAGGGAAAAGGCAGAATTAAATCTGTCATGTAGGTTCTGTGGAGATGAATGCAAATGAACCACTGATGAGGTGTCGATATGTATATATGCTGTCAAAACCAAGGGCCAAGCGTACTCTTGGGATAAGTTTTAACGTGATTTGGATGCGGGTAAAGCGGCAGTCGGCATGGAGGTGGCATGAACTCAGAACAGGCTTTTGTACGGAACGTGAGAACCTGTCGTTCTGATGTTAAGGGAGATATCCAAGTGGTTAATACCCATAAGGATTTGAGTACCAATGCAGAGCACAGGGGCGGACCACTGCGTAGTAGCGTTGAAATTTCTGTAATGGAAATGGAGCGAAGGCGGTGGCTTGTCCAGTTAAACTTACTCGACCAACCATTCGTGGGAGGAGTTGAGTGAGCGAAACAAAATCCTTTCAAATACCAAAGCATCTTGTTTATGAAGCCTATAAACGAGTGAAAGCAAACCAAGGTGGCGCAGGGGTCGATGGAGAAAGTCTTAAAGATTTCGAATTGGATCTCACAAATAATCTTTATATGCTTTGGAATCGATTATCGTCAGGCAGCTATATGCCGCCACCCGTCAGACGAGTAGAAATTGAAAAGACAACTGGAGGTATTCGGAAATTAGGAATACCAACTGTTGCTGATCGTATCGCTCAGATGGTGGTTAAGCGACAAATAGAACCGGAAATTGATGCACAATTTCACCCAGACTCCTATGGTTATCGACCAGAAAAGTCAGCTCATCAAGCGTTGCAAAAGACAAAGCAGCGTTGTTACAAAAGAGCATGGGTTTTGGATATGGATATTAAAGGCTTCTTCGATAATATTGATCATGAATTGCTGATGAAGGCTGTTCGTCGTCATGTTAAAGAAAGTTGGCATTTACTCTATATTCAGCGGTGGCTGACTGCCCCTATACAATATCGAGATGGATCGTTAGAAGTTCCTCAAAAAGGAACGCCACAAGGGGGAGTAATTAGTCCTTTGTTGGCGAATCTATTTTTACACTATGTATTTGATGTATGGATTGGTAAAAACTGGGAACACATACAATTTGAACGCTATGCGGATGATATTGTGTGTCACTGCTCAACGGAGCTAGGCGCGAGGAAATTGAAAGCTGCTCTTGATGAGCGATTTCGTTCTTGTGGTTTACAGTTACACCCAGACAAAACCATAATTGCATACTGTAAAGGCGGATCTAGAAAGGGAGATTATCCTACGGTAACCTTCGACTTTTTGGGGTATACTTTTCAACCACGATGGATCAAAACCCGTAAGGGTGTCCAAGGGCTTTATTTCATTGCTGCTATCAGCCAGAAAGCGGCGAAAGAAATCAGGGATGAGATAAATTCATGGGCTTGGCGATATTGGTGTCATAAAGAGTTAGTGGATATACGCGACTTTAGTCGCAGCAGATTGTCAGGTTGGCTAAATTACTTTAGCTTGTTTGGCAGAAGCTATATTCGTAATGTGCTTTTTCATTTTGACAGGCGATTAGCTCGCTGGGCGAAAAAGAAGTACAAGAAACTCAATACATTGATGCAGGCAGCGAGGAGGATTAACTTTGCTAGGGCACATAATCCTGGTGTTTTTCCTCACTGGAAGAAAGAATCGATGGTAAAGGATTGGACATGAAGAGCCGTATGAAGCGAGAGTTTCACGTACGGTTCTGTGAGAGGCTAAGAGTGGAAGTGCTCTTGGCCTACTCGACCATTTTTGCATAAATTCGCCCAAGCACTACCATCCGGTTATCTGTGGGCGTTATTACTTTTGAGTGTAATATGAAATTATTTTTAAAATGTATGCCTGTGCTTTTTATGGTTGACGATGTGCATGCAAGTGGAGGCTTTTCTTACGGATTGATTTTATATGGGTGGTATATTCTGGTTGGTGGAATCACAGCAGTTGTTTTCTTTGGTGCTTTGATACCGCAAGCCTTTCGTCGGATTAAGAGTAGTGAAAGCAATGCATTGCATTCTTCAATCACGATAATGCTCATCGGTTCAATAACTTCTATTATCATGCCTTTGTTCTCCTATATACCGCGCCTGTTTAATCCGTCTAGCCGAGAATGTGCTCAATCTAATCCAGGAATTGAACTACAAGGAGAGATTCTTCTTATAAACTTGTTTGTAATATTTACATTTGTACTCTTTTACATGTTGAGTCGTAACCGGGTGTCTCAGTAAAGTGGTTTGTTCAGTTAAGCCAGAGTAAACTGTAAGGATCAAAAGCGGGTTGCGTGCCGCAATGAGAAATGGCACTGCCCTTCTAACCAGTTAATCCAGTGGAATGGTACTGTTATCTGCAGCGTAACAAAACATAACGCTGCCCTTTTAACGAGGGGCAGTAGGAGCTATTAAATGAGTAATGAAGTTTATAATTCGCCCAAATCAAATGTATCAATGGGCAATATTCCCGATGACAAAATCGAGCGTGGTGGTTGCTTAACGGTATATTTGGTTTTTATGGTGTTTGCTAACGCTGTAACTGCAGCAACGTATATTGCAATGCCTGGTGCTATTCAGATTGTTTCACCCGAAGCATCACAATACTGGTCTTATGCTCTTAGTGCTGGAGCATTACTAAATACAGCTTTCGCTATTTTAGTGTGGTATTGGAAAAAAATCGGTATATTCGGATTTATGTCGGTAGCAATCTTAGCATTTGTTATAAATGTTTATATTGGTTTGCCAATGGTAAGTGCTGTAATGGGGCTGGTCGGGCCATTTCTGTTAGTGTTGTTGGTAAAATCTAAGTGGCCGAAATTTTCGTAGATAGAAGGATCTCGTGAAAAAATATATTATTTTGTTTGAGGTGGATTCTTATACCGGAGCAATTGGGTTGTCAGATAGTAAGTGGGTGGTGATAATAGAACCTATGTGTTGTTAGATTATAACGGCTGATTAAAGATAGGACTGGTGGAAAGGTGAGGAATCAAGAGGGTCACTGGACTATTTGTCCAGAATGTCTGGGGCGCGGAAAAAAAAGTAAGAGGCTGCGTAAGAAAGTAAGGCTTCGCTACCAGAGAGCGTTGGATCAGTTTGAAAAAAACAAGAGCGAAGGCTCTGCACCAGTTCGTCCTAAGGGTCACCTCAATACCTGTTTGAACTGTAAAGGCTCCGGGTTGGTTCCTTCTGCTATCCAACCTTTAGCGGATAAAGAAAACTACCCACATCTTGCCATCATTGGAGGCGGAATAGGTGGGGTGGCTCTGGCTGTGGCTTGTCTGCATCGCGGAATTCCCTTTACTCTTTATGAGCGCGATAGCGGTTTCGATACACGATCTCAGGGTTATGGGCTCACTTTGCAACAAGCGAGTAGAGCGATCGAGGGGTTGGGGGTTTTCTCGTTAGAAGAGGGGGTGATTTCAACCAGGCATGTGGTTCATACAATCGAAGGAAAAGTGATCGGTGACTGGGGGATCAGAGACTTGGAGCAGTCCGCTGCGAAAACGCCACCGAAGCGCACTAATGTGCATATCGCTAGGCAGTCGTTGCGCTTAGCCCTGCTTGAGCAGCTTGGTGGGCATGATGTGGTGCAATGGGGGCATCAGTTGGTGGGTTTTAAAGAGTGGGGGGGTGAAGGTAAGGGTGTTGATTTGAGCTTTCATGTTGAAGGTAAGGGTGAAGGTAAGGGGAAGATAAAGAGCGCCAAGGCGGATCTTGTGGTGGGGGCGGATGGTATTCGTAGTTCGGTGCGTAGGTTGTTGATTGGTGAGGACGCTTCCCCGTTATGTTACTTAGGTTGTATTGTGATTTTAGGGATTTGCCCTTTGGCCGATCTCGAAGGTGAAGGTATTGATAGTCCTTTGCTGGACTCGGCTACGGTATTCCAAACCGCCAATGGCAATGAGCGAATCTACATGATGCCTTATGCGTCAAATTCGGTGATGTGGCAGCTTAGCTTTCCAATGCCAGAAAATGAGGCTTCTTCCTTGAGTGCTCAAGGGGCAAAAGCACTCAAGGAAGAAGCGCGCCGTCGATGTCAGTGGCACGACCCTATACCTCAGATCTTAGCGGCGACGCTGGATGCTCAGGTTTCTGGTTATCCTGTATATGACAGAGCACTACTTGAGCCAGAATTGCTGGAGAAAGGGGGGCAAGTGACTCTGATCGGAGATGCGGCTCACCCTATGAGTCCATTCAAAGGGCAGGGGGCGAACCAAGCCCTGCTGGATGCGCTGGCGCTAGCTAGGGGGATTACAACAGGATGTAGGCCCACATCTGAATGGAGGAAGGTTGGTGTGAGGGAAAGTGTGTTAACTGAATTTGAATCAGAAATGCTGGGTCGCAGCGCTTCGAAAGTGAAGGGTTCAGCTGAGGCTGCACAGTTCCTGCATTCCGACGTCGTGCTCCATGAGGGCGATGAGCCTAGAGGGCGGTGTTTACTGCGAAAAGGGGAGAATGAAAGTTAAAGGAAAACAGCTTTCCTAATCGAGATTACATAGCCCAGACGCTTCCAGCAGGGACTACGACTATGTTATTCTGCCACCTGCGGAGGCGCGTTGTACTTGGGGCCTAGCCTTGTCTTCTGATGCGTTCTTGAAGCATTGGGTATTATACCGAGCGCTTTAGGCTTAAATCTATTGATGGGACATTAGTATGAACAATGAGATTAAATACAAGAGTAACCCTCTAAACGGCGTTAGTTTAAAAAAGGTATTGACTGAAATAGTAGACCATTACGGTTTTGAGATTCTCTTTGCGTATTTAAATATTAATTGTTTTAAGACCAATCCGAGCGTTGATTCCAGCATAAAGTTTCTTAAAAAAACGGAATGGGCTCGTGAAAAAGTTGAAGTGTTCTATTTGTATGAATTCAAAAACTTACCGAGAGCGTCTTCGGAGCAGTTTCAATTGCCACCTAGAGACAGGGTTGTTCCGGATCATCAGGTGCCAGGTGAGCCCGCTGAGCTAAGTTTGGATGATGCTGAGCGTTTGCGTGAAAAACGTGCAAAGAAAGCGGCCGAACGGGATGCGGAGCGAGGTGGTAGCTCTTATGGCCGGAGTAATAATCGCTCTACGAAGAGGGAATACGATGCGCCTAGCCCGCGCAGTGTTTCTATTGGGCGTGATGTAGATCCGTGGGCGAAATCACGAGCTAAGTCGGAGGATTAGGCCCCGAAGGGCTACGTTAATTACAAACCGGAGGTAGAGTCGATGAGAACAAAAATAGAATTTCCAAGCCATGGGCAGAATCTGGCGGGTTTGCTTGAAACGCCTGATCAGGCAATTCGAGCCTATGTGTTGTTTGCCCATTGCTTTACCTGTGGCAAAGACATTGCGGCGGCCTCGCGTATTAGTCGCTTTCTTGTGAAGCATGGTTTTGCCGTCTTTCGATTTGATTTTACCGGTTTGGGAAATAGTGACGGTGACTTTGCCAATACCAATTTTTCATCTAACACCGAAGATTTGCTGTCAGCGGCACGTTTTCTAGAGGAGCACTATCAGGCGCCTCAATTATTAATTGGACATAGCCTTGGCGGGGCTGCTGTTTTAGCGATGGCAGCACGGCTCCCTGAGGTTAAAGCGGTGGTGACGATTGGCGCGCCGTTTGAGGCAAGCCATGTTGTACATAACTTTAATGCTCATCTCGACACTATTGAATCAAGTGGGCAGGCGAAAGTGACCTTGGGTACGCGTGATTTCACCATTAAAAAACAGTTTTTGGATGATTTGCGCAGCCAAACGACAGAGCACATTCAGCGCTTGAACAAGGCTTTGTTAGTAATGCATTCTCCCGTCGACTTAACGGTAGATATTTCCGATGCTGAGAAAATTTACAAGGCTGCCAAACATCCTAAAAGTTTCATCAGTTTGGACACTGCCGATCATTTGTTATCAAAGTCGATAGATAGCGAATATGTCGCGCAAACAATTTCTGGATGGGCTAGCCGATATATTTCAGTGCATTGAACATGTAATTCTCTAGAGCTATAAATCAATATCATGACGAAAAAAATATTAAGTTTGAAGGTAAAAAGAAATAAAGACCTCAAGGATGAGGTGGTTGGGAGCGCATCTGATGATGATCCACAAAAGGGCTTTTTAAAGGGTATAGCTATCAACCCTTTTCAGTGCATTCGCTTAGAATTGGGCTCTCAGCAACTCACCACGCGAGCGATTGATTTGATTGCGCCAATTGGAATGGGGCAGCGAGGTTTGATTGTTGCGCCACCAGGTTCTGGGAAAACGACCATTTTAAAGCATATTTGCCAGGCGGTAGGACAAGCTTATCCTGAGATAAAACTGTATGCGTTACTCATTGATGAACGACCGGAAGAGGTGACGGATTTTAAGCGCAGTGTTCCCGCACAGGTGCACGCCTCATCCACGGATGAAAGCTATGAGCAGCATGTGCGTGTGGCCAATGATCTTCTTAGTGTCGCCCGTCAGGAGGCAGGTGAAGGTCACGATGTCATGATTGTGATTGATTCACTCACAAGGCTCACGCGAGTACATAATGCTGCGGGAAGGAGTAGTGGTCGAACCATGTCGGGTGGGATTGACGCTAGAGCGATGGAAATACCACGAAAACTATTTGGCGCTGCTAGAAAAATTGAGAATGGTGGATCACTTACTATTTTAGCAACCGTCCTTGTTGATACGGGAAGTCAGATGGATCAGGTGATCTTTGAGGAGTTCAAAGGCACGGGTAATATGGAAATCGTTTTGTCACGGGAAGCTGCGAATCAGCGGGTTTTTCCTGCGTTGGACATTGCAAAAAGTAGTACGCGTCGTGAGGAGCTTCTTCTCAATTCAAAAGATATCGGAAGTGTAAGGGTTTTACGCAGGGCGTTAACCAATCTTAAACCTGCAGAAGGTGCGAGGAAGCTTGTTGAGTTACTTGAGAAATACCCAACGAATGCGGAGGTGTTGAACGTTACGAACGAAAGTAAATTACCCAAAAGCTGACGATTAGCGAAAACTAGCGCTGTTTACCCTAAATAAATAATCCCATTCGGAGTAGCTATGAAATTATTAATACGTAACTTGGATAGAGCAACGACAGAAAAAGAACTTAACGATTTGTTTAAAGAATTTGGAACCGTTCAATCTTGTAATTTGGTAATGGATAAAGGTACAGGCGAGTCTAAAGGTTTTGGGTTTGTTGAGATGCCAAAAACAGGTGAAGCCAAAGCGGCGATCAAAAATCTAAACAACCAAACTGTCGGCGATAATAAAATACGCGTTAAGAAGGCGGAAGATAAAACTGCATAAAGTGGTAATATCAAAAAATCTGAGAAGGTGTGTTTATGAAAGAGATTACGCGAATAAATCATGTGGGATTGAGGGTTAGAGACTTGGAAATCTCTCGTAAGTTCTATGGGGATCTTGGGTTTGAATTTCTTGCCGGTCCAGTGGGGCCTGAGCCTGCGGCAATTGTAGAGCATCCTTCCGGTGTTAATATAAACTTTATTCTTAATGCGTCGAAAGATGCTCCTCAGAATAACATTTTGATGGAAAAAGACATGAAATATCCAGGTTATACCCATATAGCCTTGGAAATTACGGATGCAGAATCAGTGTCTAAACAGCTTGAAGCGTTAGGGTTAACCATCACCGAGAGGGTGGAGTATAACGGTGCTAAGTTCTTTTTCATTAGAGACCCGGATGATAATGTTATTGAATTTCATCAGCCAGCTGGAAAATAGCATCGCTAGCCAGAGGGATGCGTAAATGTTAATGAGGAATATCCATTTTGAAAAAGCTCCATAAGAGTAACTTGTTTTGTTGGTCTGTATTTGATGAAGACCGAAATATCGATTTTCACAGTTATCTTTGGGTTAGGGATGAGGGGAATGTAATATTTGATCCTTTGCCTCTAACTGAGCATGATAGAAAACATGTGATGTCTTTAGGAGCGATAAGTCATATTGTAATTTCGAATTCAGATCATGTGCGTGATGCGAAACAGCTAGCGGATGATACCGGGGCAATGTTGTGCGGGCCCGCAGGTGAAAGCGAAGACTTTCCAATTCCCTGCGCGCAGTGGTTAGGTGAAGGCTCGGGTATTATTGATGGATTGGCGGTGTACAGTTTAGCGGGTTCCAAAACAGAAGGTGAGCTGGCATTTGTTGTCGAAGGTGAGACGCTTATTACAGGTGACCTTATTCGAGCGCATGTGGGCGGTTCTTTGTGCCTCTTGCCTGATGGGAAGCTAAAGGATAAAGAGAAAGCAGTCGCATCACTTAAGAAAATAGCGGATATTAACGGAATCAGAGCGGTATTGCCGGGTGATGGCTGGCCAGTATTTCGAAATGGTGCAGAGGTGTTGTCGGAACTGTTGTCGGAACTGTTGTCGGAAGTGTTGCCGAAACCCTAATAAAAGCAAACTGATCAGTGAGAATGTCCAGTTAATGGAGCCACCTGCAGCGCTGCTTTCAGCATTACTGCCATTCCCCCCAAGGGAGCTGTCTACGTTCCCTTGATCATCAAGGGGTAAAAATGGTGTGATACCCAGGGTTCTTGGTAATACCAATTTAGCAGGGTATTCATTGCCAAATACAATGGTGTTAGTTTCTGGCGTGTCTTTATAGCGCCAGTAATCCCCGTCTTTTCCATCAATAATTAGAACCAATCTATCCCCTTTGTCGATATCGTTTGCTGTCCAGTAGAAGTTCATGGAAAGTTCTGTGGGGTTATTTGGAACCTCGCTTTCACCTTCTGGTAGGTGCCAGGTTAAGGGGGCGTGGCCAATCCAATGTGCTTTCCCTGTGGCTTCGTTATAGGCTAGTAAATAAGCAAAAAACTGACTGCTGTGCTCCACTTTTGCGAAGAAGGTCAAGGACGCGGATCCACGCAGATGCAGGGTTTTATCGAGTATCTCAGTTGTAAAAATAAGCGCATTTTCAGTATCAATTTCGTCAAACTGAACCCGTAAACCTGCTCCTTGTAATGCGCCAAAAATACCACCAGAACCTACTTGTTGTTTTGTTGTGTTGATATGTTGCTCTACGTCCATAATTGTTGCAGGAGCGGCGCTAAGAGATCCCGTATTATCTCCTTGCGGCACGAGTGCAAAAACAAGATCATTAGTAATGTCCGTAACTGGCAAGTCGAGAAAGCTTTCTCTGATGTTTGGGGTGCCCTCACGGGTTCTTGATTGTACAACGGTGTTAACTTTTCCCCGCTTATTGATATTATTATTCTCGCCTTTCAAATAATGATTGAGCCAAGCTTTGGCAATAACCCAGGGGTAGCTTGTGTTCGAACCCAGCAGTCCACTCGCTTCTCCCGTACCATGAATTCCAGAGTTAAGATCCAATCGCCAGGGGCCTTTGTATTGAGTCAAGAACTCGATAATAGAATTCGGCTGAAATAGGTAGTCGTGTAAATTATTGGATACATAAACAGCGGGCATTCGTTCGCGGTTATTAACTTTCTTAATATAGTGTATCGGTGATCTTGTATTTGCCCAGAAAAGTGTTGGAGTAATGTTTTGATAGTTAAACATGTTGTTGGCCATTTCTTGCATTTCGGGATTAGGTCGGCCGATAGGCCAGCCAGCTGCACCGAGTAAAATATCTAACCATGTTTCTTGGGGTGTTTCACCTCCCCAGAGCGACTCAATCAGGCTTCCCCATGTGCTCATAGCAATAACCGCTGCCACGCGGTTATCTTGAATTGCTGTAAGCAGAGCAATGCCAGAACCATAAGAAATCCCACCGAGTGCGATAGAATTTGTATTTACTGGGTAGTTATCAATAAGCCAAGTGATAGCAGATGATGTGTCAGCAATATCTTTTGGGCCAGCTGTGTCTATCAGCCCTGGGGAGCCGCGAAAACCTCGTGTTGTGTAAGAAAGAACGATGTAACCCTCGTTAGCGAATTTCTTCGCTTGAGATTTATATTGTGATTCATTCATTGCCCAGCTATTGATGAAAATAAGCACTGGATAGCCTTGCTCAGGTTTAGGTGATGACGGGATAAAAATATTTGCAGGTAGATATATCTGTTCAGTATTAAATTCACTTTGAGGTGATCGAAGAGTAGGGATAGTTATTGTGTTATCCCAAGTATAGGTGCTTTCTATATTCGCTTCAGAGGATCCATGGCTGGTGTTGTGAGCAGATAATCCAATCAGAAACAAGATCGCTAGAATAAGGTGATAAAAGATAAATGAGTCGTATGACGACAAAGTGGGGAGGTTATTTGTGTTATGAGTATTGTTACGCATTTGAAAATAATCTGAGTTGTTTTCCATCGTAATGTCCCTCTTGTTATTTTAATTTTTAATGCCTCTTAAAGAGCGACATTCCGTCCAAATAAATAATTAGTGGAAGTTGGATCTATTATGGATTCGAAGGCTAAAGGCTCAATGGCGGCTAGTGCCATAATTTTGGTGATATCAGCCGCCTAATGACATTTTTGGTGGTTACATATTGTTGTCTAAACTTTGTGAATATAAGTGTCTAATCTTTTGGCATGCTTGAAGGGTGAGTGGATTAAAAACCCCCACTACTCACCATATAAAAAATGCTCTACACTGTATCTTTCTGGTTTTTTGAAAATTCTATTTCCAATAGACAGAGTTGATTTTTTAATAATGAAGATTATTGTTATTTTAGGGTTACAGACATCGCTGGCATCTTCACTTGTAGTGGCTGTAGATACTTTTCGGCTTTCAGGTAGCCACTACAAAGAGATTTATGGTGATAGTGGTGATCAAGAATTTTCAGTGATTATTGCAACCGAAAATGGAGATCCTGTACGCTGCGCCAACAAAGTCACTATAGATGCGCATCTATCTCTCAGCGATTTGCCCTCTCATATTGACCTTCTTGTTATACCAACGGTTTGCAAAAAATATATGAAAGGAAAAAGTGTAAATCAACCCTATTTGAATGTTATTGAGAAATACCACAAACTGGGAACGCCAATTGCTGTGAATGACTTCTCTGTCCCTTTTGTTGCCGAAGTAGGGCTTTTGGATAATAGAGTTGCAACGACTCATTGGTCTTATCTCGATGAATTTTCTAACCAGTTTCAACTTGTAAAATTAAACCGCCAACAATTAATGACCTATGACAATAACGTGTATTGCTGTGCAGGTGGTTTAGTTTGGAATGACTTGTTATTTGAAATAATGTCTAGATTAAGCACTAGGGAGTTGGCAAAAAAATCAGAAAAAATTGTAATGACGGGAAGACAAACTCAACAAGGAATGGGGAGTTCGTCTTTTGGCTTTGGAAGATATTTTCATGAAGACAATGCAATTTTTGAGGTTCAACATTGGCTCGAAGAGAGTTATTCAGAAAATGTGTGTTTTAAGGATGTGGCAGAAAAATTCTATATGAGCCAACGAAACTTTTATCGCCGTTTTCGTGATGCAACAGGTGAATCTCCAAGTGAATACTTGAAGTCAATACGACTACACATATCAAAAGACTTTCTGCAACACACTAACAATAGGATTGACATTATCACTAGAATGGTTGGTTATGATGATGTTAGCTCATTCTCAAAGCTTTTTAAAAAAGAGGAAGGGGTGACACCGAAAGAATATAGGGAAAAATACAATCTTTACCCTAATGTTTAATGAAAAAAAGGAGTGTCGTTTTCTTAATCATCTCCTAACAATCGAATGGCAATTGCTGCTGCAGACGTACGATTGTCTACTTCAAGTTTTCGATAAATTTGCTCTAAGTGTTTGTTTACGGTACGAGGGCTGGTTTCGAGTATTTGTCCTATCTCTCGATTGGTTTTTCCATTTCCAATCCAATACAGAACATCAGATTCCCGTTCAGTGATGGGTAAGGTGACTTTGAGTTTTTTTGCTCCACTGGGAGCCATGGCATCTAGAAGCTTCAATAAAATGTCATTTTTGCTGGCATGTTCTATTAGACGAACATTGAGTTGATGGTCAATACC
>CAJXXT010000165.1 GCA_913063495.1 uncultured Gammaproteobacteria bacterium
CCCGAAGCATAATATAGAACCCACGGTTGATACTTGTTGGTATCAAGGTTATCAATTAGGTACTTAAAACTGAGGGGAGAGTCATCGATACCGTGCACATAAAGAACCGGTATTTTTGTAGGGTCGTAAGCATGCATAAAGTGAATGCCTGCACCGCCATCCCAAATGAACGACATGGGACTCCATAAGCCTTTGTGAGCTTGCTCTGCTGAAAATATTGGAGCATCTAGGTCGGTTATTGTTCCCATGTTGACTTCAATACCCGCGATGTAGGACAGCTTGGTGTTTTCTATACGGGTGAGTAATTCGGGTGGAGGGTTGGGATTGTTTTCAGCGGAAAGCAGTGTGATGTGGATACCCTTGGCGGAGTGTGGTTTTCCAAACTCATTGAGGTTTAATTGATGCCAGCCATAAGGCTCAAAGGGTTGAAGGGTTAGGTCGTTGTTGAGGTCACTGAAAGCAAATATATAGGACGGTGTTACTTTGGCTCGGTACTCGAAAGCTCCCGCCTTTTCGACGACTCGATAACCTAATACGGTATCCGCCTCTTTGTTTTGCATGAGAACAATAACAATGGGGGAGTCTGGGTGTTTGTCTGCTTGAATCACACCATGAAGAGGTTGGAACTCTTTGTTGATGGCTTCGATATAACGAAGGTCTTGTTTTAATGCTCGAAAGTCTGCACAGCCTGATGCGAGTAGAGTTAGAAATGCAAACAGGCCATAGGCAAGTAGGTTTTGAGGTGTCATTGCTTGCTTCTTGTGTTAGTAGCGTTCCTGACATGCTACTGGAAAAGGGGCAAACGCTCACGTATTCAATTCACGCTTTGGGGATTATGTGGCCTTGAGGATCAGCATTGCATTGGTTGATCCATGCACACCTAATCGGGCGCCTTTTGTTAAAATCACCAGGTCATCTTTTTGTAAATGCCCCTTTTCTTTTAGCAGGTCGATGGCTTGTTCATTTACATATTCATAAGGGGCGCTGGTTGGATCATAAATATAAGAGGTTACGCCTCGAAAAAGCGCCATTCTACGTTTGGTTTTTTCATGACGAGTGAGTGAAATAATCGGTAAGCCTGAGCTGATACGAGACATGAGCAAAGGTGTCTCCCCAGATTCGCTAAGACAAATAATCGCTTTCACCCCTTGCAGATGGTTGGCGGTATACATGGTTGCCATTGCGATAGATTCATCGGTTTTTTCAAACGTGCCATCCATGCGGTGTGATGAGCGTTGAATGTCAGGGCTTTTTTCTGCCCCTAAACAAACTCTATCCATGGCTTCTACGGCTTCTATAGGGTGATCCCCCGCAGCCGTCTCTGCTGACAACATAACCGCATCAGCGCCATCAAGAACCGCGTTCGCTACGTCAAACACTTCGGCTCGCGTGGGGATGGGGTTTTCAATCATTGACTCCATCATTTGTGTGGCGACGATAACCAATTTATCAAGTTGACGAGCGCGGGTGATCATGTGTTTTTGCACACCGACCAATTCGGCATCACCGATTTCAACGCCCAGATCACCACGGGCTACCATAACGGCATCGGAGGCATGGATAATTGCGTCTAGGTTGTCTCTATCCAATGCTGCTTCGGCACGTTCGATTTTTGCGACAATGCGAGCATAAGAATTATTGCCCTCAAGTAGGCCTCTTGCTTGCTGAATATCGGCGGCAGTTTTTGGAAATGATACTGCAACATAATCAACATCAAGTTCAGCTGCGATGGCGATGTCTTTAATATCTTTTTCAGTTAGAGCAGGTGCCGAAAGGCCCCCGCCTTGGCGATTGATGCCTTTATTGTTTTTTAGGATACCGCCATCTTCAACAGTGCAGTGGATACGGCTCCCCTCAACATTGTTAACACGTAAGGAGAGACGGCCATCGTCTAACATCAAAAGATCATTGGGGCGACAGTCGCTAGGTAATTGTTTGTAGTCGATACCAACAATGGATTGATCACCGTCATTGGTGTTTAAATCAGCATCAAGAGTAAACACGTCACCGGCTTTTAATGTTACACAACCTTCTTTAAACCTGCCGACACGAATTTTAGGGCCTTGTAGATCCGCTAATATTGCAATGTTAAGGCTGTGTTTTTTCGATAAACTTCTAACATTTGTTGCTCGTTGATTGTGATCTTCCGCTGATCCATGGGAGAAATTAAGTCGGACAACATTAACGCCGGCGAGCAATAGGGTTTCTAGTTTTTCAATGCAATCCGTAGCGGGGCCAAGTGTTGCAACAATTTTGGTTCTTCGTGTTGTTGTTTGCATGTGCTCTCTATTTTTAAGGCAGATAATTTAATTTGACGGTGTTGAGATAAGGCTACATCAATAATGTTGCTTGGTTATGTTACGCAACCTTGGCAATGGTGCATTCTTGAGCCATAAGCTGGAGTGTATTATCGAGCATTCGATTTGAAAAGCCCCATTCGTTATCGTACCACGCGAGTACTTTAACCATACGTCCAGTTACGCGGGTTTGTGTTGCATCAAATACGCAGCTTGCTGGGTTATGATTAAAGTCAACAGATACTAAAGGCGCTTCGTTAACCCTAATCACGCCCCGTTTATCTGCAAGAGCGGCGTTCTTGATAATATCATTGAGTTCGTCAATTGAGGTTTTTTTGTTGGCAATAAAAGACAAGTCCACCAGAGAGACGTTAATGGTAGGAACTCGAACTGCCAAACCGTCTAAACGTCCGGCTAATTCAGGTAGTACTAAGCCAACTGCACCTGCGGCACCCGTTTTTGTAGGGATCATAGAGTGAGTTGCTGCTCGGGCTCTACGTAAATCCGTATGATAAACGTCAGATAGGGTTTGGTCGTTAGTAAAGGAATGTATAGTTGTCATCAAACCACTTTCAATGCCAATGGTATCGTTAATGATTTTGGCAAGAGGAGCAAGGCAGTTTGTTGTGCAAGAGGCGTTGGAGATAATATTGTGTTCATGGGTAAGGATATGATCATTCACGCCATAAACAATCGTTGCATCAACATTGCTAGCAGGTGCAGAAATAATAACTTTTTTAGCTCCTGCCTTAATGTGAGCTTGTGCCTTTTTGCCGTCGGTGAATAAGCCGGTGCACTCAAGAACAACGTCAATATCGAGTGAAGCCCAAGGTAAATTCTCAGGGTTTCGCTCATTGCAAATCACAATCTTGTCGTTGTTGATAATAAGGTTGTTGTTTTCGACATGAACAGCGTGAGCAAAGGTGCCATGCACCGTGTCGTACTGAGTCAGGTGAGCATTTGTGTTGGCATCCCCCAGATCATTAATAGCAACAATCTCTATGTGCTCGCGATAATTATTCTCATACAGCGCCCGTAATATGTTACGCCCAATCCTGCCGTACCCATTAATTGCAATTCTAATCGCCATGTCAAAAACCTCAAAAACAATGATACCTTTAAATTTGGTGGTAATATTACAACCAAATTCAGTATTAGCAAGTAAAATGTGTTATTTTCTTGTAATTTTGTTACATTTTGGGTGTTTTACTGACCTACATCTATTATGACGGTGCTGTATTAAAGGGCTTTGGGGTAACGGGTTTGAGTAAGGCTTGTTTTGATTTTTTGTAAATGTTCCGCGAACCGTGGCCCACGTTTAATAGCGACCCCGGTGGCAAGTACGTCAATTAACACAAGGTGCGCTAGGCGTGAGGTTGTTGGTGTGTACATATCTGTGTCGTCTTCAGTTTCTATGGCGAGAAGTAGATGACAATGTTTTGCTAGAGGGCTGTCAGGCGTAGTTATGCCGATAACGGTTGCCCCTGTTGTGTGTGCAATTTCAGCTGTTTTAACAATAGATATGGTTCGGCCAGTATTGGAAATAAGAATAACAACATCCCCAATTTGAGTGGCTGCAGCAGACATACGTTGTATTAATTC
The DNA here is from genome assembly GCA_913063495.1 of uncultured Gammaproteobacteria bacterium. Taxonomy (GTDB): domain Bacteria; phylum Pseudomonadota; class Gammaproteobacteria; order Pseudomonadales; family Ketobacteraceae; genus 42-54-T18. The sequence goes on from CAJXXT010000165.1 coordinate 3,900, forward strand.
ATCTACGTGAGCAATAACAGGGATATTGAGTCGAAAGAACTTATGCTGGGCATCTTGAGCAACAGAGCCTGAAGCACCTAATCCGTATATTTCGATTTTCTTCGCCTGCGCTAAGGAATCAATGGCTTGCTCTAACAAGGGGATGTCCATGTTTTTACGTGTTCTAGTAATGGTGGCTGCTGCTGCGTCAAAGATCTTGCTAGTAAACTCTTCAGTACTGTCTTGAAGGGTTACATTACTACCTACGTAAGGTGTGCCGCTGGCGAGGCTTTGTGCTAGTTGTAATTTGAAGTCGGGAAAGCCTTTGCAACCTAAGTTTGTGCAGAAACGATTTACCGTAGGTTCACTGACATCGGCATTTTTTGCTAGATTAGCAATACTGCTTTTAATCGCAGCTTCAGGATCGTTAAGTATTGCTGTGGCAACTTTGGCTTCTGACTTTCGGAAGGTGTTTTTCTTGAGTTTATCGGCAACAGTGGACAGCATATTTCTACCTTGAACGTTATTCAGTACCTAAACGACAGTGCAGCTAGGTTGCAACTAGATTACAACAACATTGTGTTTGTCATTCTTTTGTAAGAAAAATACCAGAATGTGTGGTTTTTAGCCACAAAAAGACGAATAGTTGTTGTTTTATTACTAAAAATTAGTGAGCTGGTATTTTTTAGGGATGAAATATGCACCGAAGCGTACTAAATTGATAATAGACTGCTTGGTCACGTCACAATTACCAACGACTTTTACTATTATCATTCTGTACTATACCTTCGTGCTATATCTCCATATTTTATCATCATGTCAGTGCGAAGAGAGCGCAATGTGCAGATGATTGTTTTTTGAGCAGGCTGTTTTTAACAAGCTATGCGTTTGAACTAACTAAGAGAGTGATCTTATGAGTGAATTTTACCCAAATCTTTTGGAACCCTTAGACTTAGGGTTTACCACATTACGTAATAGAGTATTGATGGGTTCAATGCATACAGGGTTAGAAGATCGCTTCTTTAATATAGAAAAGTTAGCAGCGTATTTTGCTGAGCGCGCTCGTGGCGGTGTTGGCCTGATTGTTACCGGTGGTTATGCCCCGAATCGTCGTGGTGAGTTGTTGCCTTTGGGCTCTCGTATGCAAGATAAAGTCACTGCGTTATTACACAAACGTGTTACCAGTGCGGTTCATAATGAAGGCGGCAAGATTTGTATGCAGTTATTGCATGCAGGTCGCTATGGTTATGTACCTTATAGTCTGTCTCCCTCCGGTATTAAATCACCCATCACCCCGTTCAAGCCTGGAAAAATGTCGGGTAAACAAGTGCAGTCAACCATTGATGATTTTGCTAAAGCAGCAGAGCTGTCAAAGTTTGCCGGTTATGACGGCGTTGAGATCATGGGGTCAGAAGGTTATTTGATTAACCAGTTTTTGTGTGAGCGTACAAACCAGCGTACGGATAAGTGGGGTGGAAGTCCTGAAAACAGGATGCGTTTCGCAATTGAAACCGTGCGTAAAGTTCGTGAAACTGTCGGCAAGAACTTTATTATCGTGTATCGCATGTCATTAATGGATTTAGTTGAAGGTGGTCAAGAATGGGATCACATTGCAACACTAGCAAAAGAAATTGAAGCGGCAGGTGCGACAATCATCAATACAGGGATTGGTTGGCACGAGGCGCGTATCCCAACGATTGTGACATCGGTTCCTCGGGGAGCATTTAGTTTTGCGACAGGCAAATTAAAATCATTGGTATCTATCCCAGTGTGTGCCAGTAACCGCATTAATACGCCTGAAGTTGCGGAGAATATTATTGAAAGCGGTGAGGCGGACATGGTTTCTATGGCTCGACCCTTACTTGCTGATCCGTTTTTTGTACAAAAAGCAGAAAATGGTAGAGCAGATGAGATTAATACCTGTATCGCCTGTAACCAAGCTTGTTTAGATCACACATTCCGAAATAAACGTGCCTCTTGTTTGGTGAATCCTCGAGCTTGTCATGAATTGGAATTACGTTATTTGCCAACTCAAAATAAGAAAAAGGTTGCCGTGATTGGTGCTGGACCAGCAGGTATGGCTGCATCAACCGTTGCCGCAGAGCGTGGGCATGATGTGACGTTGTTTGATGCATCAGATCGTGTGGGTGGGCAGTTTAATATTGCAAAAGAGGTTCCTGGTAAAGAAGACTTTGCAGAGACGTTGCGTTACTACGGTAAAATGATTGACAAGCGTGGTGTTAAATTACAGTTGAACCATAAAGTTGAAGCGCAAGAGTTGATTGATGCGGGTTTTGACGAGGTGATTGTTGCAACAGGTATTACACCGCGTACACCGGGTATAGATGGTATTGATCATGAGAAAGTACTTTCGTATATCGACGTGCTTTTACATAAAAAACCTGTTGGTGAGAAAGTTGCGGTTATCGGAGCAGGCGGTATTGGTTTTGATGTGGGTGAATTTTTAGTACACAACCATACAGAAGATGAGCTTGCTCAGTGGTATGACGAGTGGGGTGTTGATACAACTCTTGAAAATCGCTCGGGATTAAAAGAAGCAAACGTGGTTCCATCAGCTAGAAAAGTGTACTTGCTGCAACGTAAAGAAACGTCTCTAGGAAAGGATCTAGGAAAAACCTCTGGCTGGGTACACCGCGCTGTATTAAAGCACAAAGGCGTAGAAATGATTGCTGGCACAAGTTATGACAAGGTTGACGACCAAGGATTGCATATTACGGTTAATGGTCAAAGCCGAGTGCTTGATGTAGATCACGTCATTTTGTGTGCAGGTCAAACACCCAAACGTGACCTTGCAGACGCATTAGAGGTTGCTGGTGCAAAAGCGAAAGGTATCAATGTGCATCTGATCGGTGGCGCCGATGTAGCGGCTGAGCTGGATGCTAAGCGTGCTATAGATCAAGGCTCACGATTGGCTGCTGAGATTTAAACGCGTTAATGCTATTTGGTAGCGTGGCTTCACTGAATCCCATATTTATGAGGGTTTTGGTGGAGCCATATTTTTTCTGCTAATCACAAATCGGTACATCAATAACTGCAAACATAAAACCAATAATAGCGAAACAATGAATGCTTCGTAAAACCCTAGAGTACTTGTCAATAAGGCTAGACCACAATAAAAAGATGAAAGGCTTACGAGCCCAACAGTAACACCTCTAAGCAGGAGTGCTGCTTGTTCTCCTGAATGTGTAGCATGGGTGAACACAGCAAGTACCGACGCTGCAACAGGGAAGGCCGCAAATATACCGCTAAATGTTGGCCCTAGCGAATCTGCAAATGTGGTGATAACCATGACTAATAACATTGCTGCAAGCATTCGTACTAAAAGTTCATTTTTGGTGATAGATAACGTAATCGTGTTATGAGTGATAGAGGGCGTTAATTTTAGAAGTAGTACGATAAATGAAGTCACCAAGAGTAGTGATATTGGTGGAGGAAAGGATAAGCGGGATGTTAGTGCTGCAATAATGAAATAGCATATCCAGCTAATAGTCAAAGAGGTAAGCCAGCCATATTTCCTGGCGCACAAACCATAGATAAAACAGAAGCTGGAGAGGGCCAGAATTCCAAGCAATGTGGCGTTTGCTGAGGCAGCGGCAAAATCAGGACTTTGTTCAAGTGCTAAGAATAGCGTTATGGGGCCTGCAATAACGGGAAGTCCGGATAGTATGCCACTTACAAAACCTCCCCATCGTTTTCCTGCAAGGCTAAGCCCCAGAATGATAATAGGGACTAGGGTTAATTTTACGATGATCATTGTGATGACGGATTAAAAGCAGAATTTAGCGGGAGTGTGTTATTGACGTGATTGAACGTAGGCATTAAATCTTCCTTGGTTTAATTCTTGTACGGTATGACTGGGACTTGACCTGATATTCTAGACTATAGATTTGAACCAATTCTGACAAGTTCAGTGGCAACAATATAAACTTTTCTGCCGTTAGGTTTGTCAGGGTTGGCCTAGAGCTGCAGCCTAGAATATTCGACTACGCAGCCCGCTCATTGGTGTTGTCGGTTTTTTTGTAGGATAACCACTGTTTTATTCGTGTTTTAAGGATGTCTTTGTTCGTGGGTTTTTTTAAGTAATCATCCATGCCAGCTTCTAGGCAACGTTGCTTGTCTCCAGCCATAACATTCGCAGTGACAGCGATAATTGGGATATCGCATATAGGTTTTTCCAACTGACGGATTTTTTGTGTCGCAGTGAATCCATCCATGATCGGCATTTGGCAGTCCATTAAAACGACGTGTGGTGCAAATTCGTCAATAATGTCCAGTGCAGCTTGACCGTTTTCGGCTATTTTCGTTTGATAACCTTGTGCTTCAACAATCTTTTTCAAGATAATTTGATTGGTTTGATTATCTTCGACAATTAATATTCGTATATCTTCAGGAATGATGTTTGTGTTAATTGTGGTGGGGAGGGGTAACGTATTGCCTTCTAGCATTGGTATGGTTAATGTAACGTGAGTGCCTTTACCAATTTGAGATTCAAAGTTAATGGCACCCTCCATTAGTGTGTTTACTTGCTTTGCAATGGAAAGGCCTATGCCAAGGCCACCGTAACGTCGGGAGAACGAACCGTCTGCTTGTTGAAAAACCTCAAATATATTCTGTTTATCTTCTTCTTTGATGCCAATGCCGGTATCAATAACATCGAATTGAACCCATTGATATTCCTCTGTGCCGGTACCTTCTTTGATACTAATGTTTAATTCAATACTTCCGCTTTCGGTAAACTTGACGCTGTTGTCCAGAAAGTAGCCGAGCAGTTTTTGTAGTTTTTCATCATCACCAACCAGGCAGTTGGGTACTTCTGGAGTTATGTTGGTTTTGAAGGTTATCCCTTTATCTGTGCAGGTTGATTGGAATCGGTTGTCTATGTCCTTTATAAGCTCTCGTATAATAAACGGATCTTCTTTGAGGTGGAGTGATCCCGCTTGTGCTTCTGTGAAGCCGAGGATATTGTCAATAAGTGTTAGCATGTTGCCAGATGATTGGCTGGCGATATGTACAAGGCCGTCTTGCTCCTCGTCTAGTTGTGTGTGACGAATCAGTTGCATAGCATTCATAATGCCATTCATGGGCGTCCTGAGTTCATGGCTGATTGTTGCAAGAAACTCGTCTTTGACTTTGTTATTGCGTTTTAATACCGACATAGCTTCTCGCTGAAAAACTTCTTTTTCTATTCGAAAGCTGTTGATTCGGTCTGCTAGTGCAAATGAAAGCAGAACAACTTCAATAACTGAGCCCATTTGATCTGCGTGAAGGGTCAGGGTATTGGTTGGTATTAAGCCAAGGCTAAGTAAAGCATGGGTGATGATGCCAAATAATAATGTTACCCAGGCCAGAAGGAAGAAACGAGCGATCCGTAATCCTTTGATGAGGCATGCTGTTCCAGTAATTAACACGGTGATACCGAAGCTCAGGGCGACAAGAACAGCAATGCGGATGGCAATTTGATAAGACACGGTGAAGCTGGCAATGATCGATGTCAGCGATAATAGCAATATGCCGAGTAATATCTTATCTAGAAATGGTGTGGTGTGTGGCGTGTTTAAAAAACGCCGGGTAAATTGTGTGGCACCAAAACCGGATACACTGATAAAGAAGGGAACCGCTATATTCCCCCAACGAGGACTGTCTGGCCATAGGTATTGGAAAGATAACCCATTAAACGAGGCCAAAAATAATGTGAAGGAAGAAATGTACAGAATATAGTAAAGGTAGGCATCGTTTCTGATGGACGTGAATATGAAAAAGTTATACAGAATCATCACAAACATAATGCCGTAGAATGCTCCCAGTACCAGTAATTTTTTGCCTGTGTTCTCCGCAAATGAATCCGAGGACCATATAGTGATAGGGATTTGCAACGAGCTGCTGCTGTTTACTCTTAGGTAGTGGGTGACACTTTTTCCTGGTTTATTTGTAATGTGAAATACGGGGTTAGGGTATTCAATTGCTCGTTCGGAAAAAGGGATAGTGTCGCCCGCTACATATTTTTTGTATCCCTGTATTTCCTGCCTGTAAAAAGCAATGTCATCAAGTAATGGGTATGCGATTTCCATTATCCAGTCTGTTGACTGTGTTAATTGTGAGTCAAAGACAATATCTATCTTTATCCAATAGGTTGTATCGGTGAACCCAAAGTTAAGTGCTTTCTTAGAGCTGGGTAAGAACTTCTGTTGATGCTCGTCGGATAAAACATCTTCTAGGCGAAGATCACCACTAATGTCTGCAAGATAGGTAATCGATTTCCCTACGACCAATTTTTGAGTGTTCCTGTCAATCTCGATGATCGCCGCAGCGTTACTGACAAGCGACATCAGCAACGTGAATAATGCTATGCGTAAACCAAGGCCCATATTTTATTCCTTCTATATAGGAGAAAAACAGAAACGAGTAAACGGAAAAGGGTATCGATTAATTTTAGGCGAAACTTCTCCGTTTGATAGAAGGTACTTATACAAAAATAGTATGTTTCGATTCATCACTGGCGATTAAATGAATATATAGGTAATAAGGCGTTTTTGTGATGTGCTTTTCTATAGGGTATGTCTTGTCATAATATTGTCGGTTTATGTTGTATTTAGATAGGGTGGTTGAATTTGTAGATGGTATTTTGACAGTGTTTTTATGAAGAGGGTGTCTTGATCTTATAAGAAAGTGCGGCGATATAATTAAATGAAAAACAAAAACCTATAAGGTGTATTTTTTGTAAATACTCCAAGAAAAAAACAGTTAAAAAATTACTATTTTTAAGAATAAAAACGACAAAAAATTACATTAAACCAACACAAAAGTTGTTTGACGAATAATAATTTGTTTAAAAACAGCAGCTTAAGAAATGTTGTTTTTATGTAATTTTGTACTGTTAAGTGCATCACCTTTTTAGCACGTGTGTTTATTTTCCGAGCAACTATATTACTTACATCGCCGCTGAGATTGGAGTGGCAACAATAAAAGAAGTGTTTTTTGTGGAATAAATCAACGTTGTAAGGGACGTCAGAATCCAAGCGACATGATTTAAACAAGGTTTAAAAAAGCGTCGAAGACAAAAAAATGACGCAAAAAGCCAAGAAGCAAAAAAATTAATTAATAGTGTTAGGAGCAGGAAAATGAAGTCACTAGAAGTTGTACCATCAATAATAAAAACTACCGTATTAGCGTTGTCAATTTCAGCATTGGCTGCATGTGGCGGTGGTGGTGGTGGGTCGTCTACTGATAGTGGCACACAGAGTTCCAATTCATCTTCTAGCTCCTCAGACCTTAGTTCTGGAACGGATACGGGTACTGAATCAGGTAGTTCAACTGATAATCTACAAAGAGGGCAGTTTTTAGATAGTGCGGTATCAGGTCTATGGTATGAGACAGAAACATTGTCCGGGTTTACGGATGCCGAAGGTTTCTTTGAGTTTTTGCCTGGTGAAACGGTAAGCTTCTTTTTAGGGGAGACCTTGCTAGGAGAATCTGATGGAAAAGTTGAAGTAACTCCTTTAGATCTGCTTACGGCTACTGATCACCCTGATAAATTGCAAAATATCTTACGTGTACTGCAAACGATTGATTTTGATTCAGATGCTTCTAACGGTATCCATATTCCAAGGTCAACAGATGATTACCTATCTCAATTTCCTCTTCCTCTTAATAGCCCTGCGGCATTGTTTGAAGCTAGCGTTGCGATCAATAATCTTGTTGCGACAGTAACTAATGGTGGTAACTTAAAAGACGCACTTGATTCATTTATGCACTTCCGTGAAACACTGCTTTCAGATCGAAGAAATACGACGGATGAAATCATTCTTAACTTGCTAAACACTACGTGGGATGCGCAAATAACGTCGACTGAGTGCGGGACTGATACAGCTGCGGTAGTTTATAACTTTAATATATTAGGTATCGCAACCGTTGGTGCTCATGACTTGGCGGTAGGGGATGATGGTTGTTCTGCTGCTCGTAACGGAATCTTCTTTAACACTTATGAGACTGATGAGTTATTTGTTTGTGCGAATGAATGTACTAGTGAAGACTTAAACCGTGTAGTGATCGAAGGCGAAGAGGTTACTACGTTGAGTTATGATCAGGATGCTGGTGTGATGACCGTTGCTGTCACTACGATGATTGATGGTGAAAACAATACTAAAACAACAGTATTAACAGCTCGTTGATATTCAGCTGGGTGTCAGGCATAAAAAAACGCTTCAATTGAAGCGTTTTTTTATGCCTGCTATTTATTAATACCGTGATATTTCTAACGCCGTATAAAGTATTAGGCTAGGATTTTTACTTCTGATGCCTGTACACCACGGTCGCCATCAATGGCAACAAACGATACCTGCTGGCCAACTAATAGCTTTCGAAAGCCTTTGCCTACAATATCTTTGTGATGAACAAAAATATCACCTTCGTATTCATCGGCACATATAAACCCAAAGCCTTTTTTATCTGAGAACCACTTAACAGTACCTTGGGTTTGGCCTTCTTCAAGTTCGTGCTGAATGGCTGGCCCACTTAAGCTTCGTTTGGACGTGTTGTTGTAAGCCTCTGTATATGCGTTAACACCTTCCCGAATAATAGCGACGGCATCAATAGCGTTGATGTCTTTTGGTTGATTGGTAGGCTTAACGGAGAAGTCATCAGAGTTGGGGTCGCCAGCAAAATTCAGTATGGCCCCATTGGTATGTTCCGCGGTGCCATTGATAACGGAAATGGTCCAGCCATCAATGACGGTAGGCTCTTGCGTCTTGCTACTTGCTGGTTGCTTTTTAGGCGCTGGAGGCTCTTTTTTCTTGATTGTTTTCTTGATAGTGAGGATAGGTTTAACTTCATCCTCTTTGATAAGCCAGCTAAGTTCTGGGTCATCTTTAGCATCTACGCGGACAATGTCACATAAATGCTTGGTGGCGATATCAACAGAGAAACCATCAGACCACATTTGGAATATTTCATCCATGTGTTTTCTAAGTTGTGCTTGTGCTATTGACTGGGGAAGTTGCAAATCTCTCCCGAGGCCATTTAGCACATTTCTAGAAAATACGTCTTTGTCGATGGTTTTTTCAGTAAAAATCTTGTCTTCGTCTTGCTGTACACTTCTGGTCATAAAACTAACAATCTATGTTTATGTTTGGATAGGGGTACGGATTGGCATTGTCCAAACGCCAGTACGTATCGTGTATATAAGCTCAGTTTTTTGGTACCACTTAAAATAATCAAGTTAACGCAACCGTTTGCTCGAAATTAGCACTCAATGTTAAAACTACTTATTGAAACTCAAGTCGTTCATAAGTTATTCAGAACGTAAAAACTTCTAATTTTTATCGCAATCACTTGTTGCAATAAATGCTCGGTGTAAATCTCTGCGTGACTTCCGTGTTAGAGGGGAAGAACTCTTTTGCAG